>CALFNR010000043.1:0-14791 GCA_937903005.1 uncultured Lachnoclostridium sp.
TTAATGAAGTAGTAGGCAGACTGCTAAAGGAAGAAGAGGATGCTTTGATTGCGCTGTTCTCAGAAGAGACAGAGGAGCAAGATAGTGAAAAACAAGTACAAGTTGAAACGATACCAGCGAAGAAAGAAACTAAAATCAAATCTTTGGAAGAAAGAGAAGAAGTAGAGGATATTGCAATTGTGGGGCTTTCAGGAAAGTATCCGAAGGCAGACAATTTGAATGAATTTTGGGATAACTTAAGGAATGGAGTAGACTGTATTACCGAAATTCCAAAAGAGCGATGGGACTGGAAGAAGTATTACAATGAGAAAAAGGGAAGAGAGAATTCTATCTATACAAAATGGGGCGGTTTTATTGATGGTATAGATAAGTTTGACCCATACTTCTTTGGAATTGTTCCAGCAGAGGCAGAAAAAATGGACCCACAAGAGCGTTTGTTTTTGCAGATTGTGTACGAATGTCTAGAAGATGCGGGTTATACACCACAGAAACTTAGTGAACAAGGAAAAGTGGGAGTTTATGTGGGGGCTATGAACGGGTACTATTCAGGCGGAATTAGTTTATGGTCGATTGCGAACAGAGTGTCCTATCTGTTTGATTTCCATGGTCCAAGTTTTGCTGTGGATTCAGCATGTTCTTCTTCTATGACAGCCTTATGTTTGGCAGTTCAGAGTATCCAGAGAAAAGATTGTGAATCTGCAATTGTTGGAGGAGTGAACTTGGTTGTTTCACCAAAACACTTTATACGACTATGTAATATGCGTATGCTTTCTCCAGGAAATGCATGCAGGGCATTTGGAGAACATGCAGATGGTATAGTAGATGGTGAAGGAGTAGGTGCTGTATTAATAAAACCATTGAAGAATGCCATCGACAATGGAGATCATATATACGGAGTTATAAAAGCTTCAGAACTGAACTCAGGCGGAAAGACAAATGGCTATACGATACCAAATCCAAAGTATCAGGCAGAAGTAATTAGAAATGCATACCAGAAAGCCAATATTAATCCTGAGACGCTTAGTTATATAGAAGCACATGGTACGGGTACTGCTTTAGGTGATCCGATTGAGATAGAAGCAATCAGTAAAGTATTTAGGGAATATACGAATAAATTGCAGTTCTGTTCAATTGGTTCCGTAAAGACCAATATTGGACATAGTGAAAGTGCTGCTGGAATCGCTGCTTTGACAAAAGTATTACTACAACTTACGCATCGTAAACTAGTGCCTTCTCTACATTCGGAACGATTAAATGAAAAAATAGATATTAAGGAAACACCATTTTACGTGCAACATGAGTTAGAAGACTGGACTAATATAAGTAAAATTACTGGACATGTACAAAAAAGAAGGGCAGGAATATCTTCCTTTGGTGCAGGCGGAACCAATGCACATATTGTCGTGGAGGAATATATATCAGAGGAAGAAAGAAACATGAATGTTCCAAAACAGGTTGTGATAGCACTGTCAGCAAAATCTAAAGAACAGCTTTGTAAGAAGGCAGCACAATTGAACACAAAACTATTTGATTATGCAGACGATTCACTTTTGGATATTGCATATACGTTGCTAGAAGGAAGAGTAGAGATGCCATATCGCGTTGCTTTTGTAGCAGCAACTTTAGATGAGGTAAGAGAAAAACTTAAATTAGTGTCAGAAAGAAATGTGGTAAAAGGGATTTTCATAACAGATGAGAAAGTTACTCAGTTGGATGTGGATGAGGAAGCAGAAGAATGGCTTGAAAGCATCGTAGCATCAGAAGATTTAGCTGAGTTAGCGAAAGCATGGGTAAATGGATATCCGATCGAATGGAATCGTCTATTCCTTGACCAGAAGCCTCATAGAGTAAGCCTTCCAACTTATCCATTTGAAACAGAGCGATATTGGATACAGGAATCGCTCATAGAAAAAGAAACAGAAAATCCTGTTTTGAAACGATTGGTACATAAGAATTGTTGTAACTATAAAGAGTATCGATTTGAAAGCTGGTTTACTGGCGAGGAAAGCTTCCTGTCTGGTCATATAGTGAAAGGTAAGAAGATTGTACCTGGTGCAGTATATCTAGAACTTGTACGTCAAGCAGTAGAAGAATTTGTCCCTTCCGAAGCAAAGAAGTGGTGTCTTGGTGATATCGTTTGGATTCGAGCTTTGGAAATTGAAAGTAAAACAAAAGTAATTACAGAATTTTTCGTAAATGAAGATCAAAGTATACGTTTTGAAGTATATACATTGGAAGAGGAAGAGCGGAAAGTACTGCACTGCAAAGGAAATGTATTAAAGATGCAGGAAGAAGAATTACTTGATTTTTCGCAGATAAAGGAAGAGCTGTTAAGAGAAGAAAGTATACCTGGAGACATTTGCTATGATAAGTTTGAACAACTTGATATGGAGTACGGTATTGAAAATCGAGTAGTAAGTTGTGCTTATGTATCGGAGTCGAAAACGCTATTAAAGCTTGAGCTTCCAAAAGTGATAGAGGAATCCCCATTGGATTGCATGGCTCATCCTAATTTGATTGATGCTTCTCTCCAAGGAATTTTCATTCTTAACATGGACAAAGACAATCCAGAAACAAAAGTGCCATATGGTATCGAAGAAATCAGCTTTATAAAAGAAGCAGAAACCTCCATGTGGGCGTATATTCGCAAAAACAGAGCAGCAAAAGATGAAAGTTATGATGTATTTATATTTGATTATAATGGAAATCTGTGTATTTCATTGAATAAGGTTATTATGAAAGAGATTACTACAGTTTGCAGCAGTAATCAGATCTTAATGGAATATCATTTTATAAAGCAGTCAAGAAGTGAAAAAGACGAAGAAAAGACACATTTTGAGCAAAAAGCAGTTATTATGTGTGATTTTGAAAAGGATTTCGTAGAGGCAGTAAAAGAGAATTTATCGGATACCATCATATATGATATGCAGTATAACGAGAGCGAGGATGAGGTTTCATATCTGACAAGATGTTTTGACCTGCTTAAGAAACTCGTCAAAGAGAGAAAAAATGATCAGATTTACATTCAAGTCATTCTTCCAGCTAACAAGAAAAAACTAGTGTATGCAGGCTGGATTCCTGCATTGCGAAGTGCAAAACTAGAAATTCCTAAGTTAGGTGGACAGGTAATTTCAGTAGAAGATACGTGCTCTGTAAAGCAATTAGGGGAAATCCTAAAGGAAAATTACGGAATAGCAGATGTACAAAAAGTGGAATATCAGGAAGGAAAACGACTGGTAGAATGCTTAAAAGGTCAGAAAGCCAGGAAATGTGACAAAGACCTATCTTACTGGAAAGAGAACGGAGTGTACATTATCGCTGGTGGCGCAGGTGGGTTAGGAAGAGTTCTGATTAAAGAATTATCGCAAACACTACATAGAGGAAAAGTGATAGTGCTTGGTCGCTCTTATTACCAGAAAACAGAATTCCGATGCTATGAAAAGCCAGGTTTCACAGTACAGTATTTGCAGGCAGATGTGACGGATAGAGTGCTGATTGGTCAAGTAGTTTCTGAGATTGAAAAACGAGAAGGAGCTGTAAATGGTGTTTTTTATGTAGCAGGTGTAATCGAAGATTCTGTTATTGTGAAGAAGGAATTAGAACAGTGCAGAAAAGTACTACAAGCGAAAGTAGCTGGCGTTCAAAATCTAGAGGAAGCAACAAAAAATACTGGATTAGATTTCTTTGTAATTTACTCCAGTATTGCAGGGGTTCTTGGAAATGCAGGACAGGCGGACTATGCGATGGCAAATGGCTATTTAGATGCATTTGCACAATATCGTAATACGCTTGTGAGAGAGGGTAAAAGAAGTGGAATTACCATTTCTATTAACTGGCCACTGTGGAAAAGCGGAGGCATGTTAATGAGCGGTCAGGAACAGATTCGATTTGAGGAACGAACAGGAATTAGTCCATTGTCGGATAAAGATGGAATCCAATGCCTAAAAGATACCTTGTGTCAAAAAACAGAGAGAGTTCTGTATCTTCAAGGACGCGAATCCGTTCTCGAACAGATTACGAATAGGTATTCAGAGACAGAACGTGTACTGGAAGAAAAGAACAGTACAGTAGAGGAAAGTACAGAATTAGATAGATTGATTAAAGATGTACGAGATGGTTCCATTTCGGAAGAAATGTTTGAACGTATCTTGAGAGAAATAAGTCAAAGGGGGGGACTCAGTGAAGAACCAGTATAAGGCATTATATGATAAGTTAAAGAGCGGTGATTTAGATGGCATCAATGCAAAAAATGCGATTCAGCAGCTTCTTGTAAATACAGAAGAAGAGAATAGCCTATATCATAAAACTTTAATGTTATTAAAGTCAGTATTATCTCCAATTATAAAGGTGCCAGTTGAGCGTATAGAGGAAGAGGCTGCTTTTGATGAGTATGGAATTAACTCTATCATGATCATGGATATGACCGAAGAGTTAGAAAAAACATTTAAAGGTCTGTCCCAAACCTTATTTTATGAATGTAGCAATGTGAAGGAACTCACTTATTATTTCATAAATAATTACAATGATGTTTTACAAAAACGTTTTGTGGAGAAAAAAGAACCTTGTAAAAAGGACAATCAAAGAAGTGTAGAGAAAGCAGTTCCAAAACCAGTATTAAAAGATGATAAAGCCAAAGAAGCTAAAACAAACGAAGAAGATATCGCAATTATCGGAATTGCCGGGTCTTATCCAGATAGTGATGATTTGGACGCATTGTGGGAGAATCTTAGGAATGGAAAAGATTGTATTCGCGAAATTCCAAAAGACAGATGGGACTATAAGAAATATTATTCAGAGAATAAGAATGAGGGAGCTATTGATTCAAAATGGGGTGGCTTTCTAAATGAAGTCGATGAATTTGATTCTTTGCTGTTTCACATTTCTCCTGTTGAAGCTGATAAAATGGACCCTCAGGAACGGATTTTTTTACAATGTGTTTATCACTTATTTGAAGATGCGGGTTATACTAAAAAAACACTTAAGAAAGATGACAAGGCAAAAGTAGGTGTTTATGTTGGTGTAATGTATGAAGAGTATCAATTCTACGGTGTGGAAGAACAACAAAAGCACAATGAAATTGCTCTTGGAGGAAATGCTGCATCGATTGCCAATAGAATTTCTTATGTATTTAACTTAAACGGACCAAGCATAGCAATTAACACTATGTGTTCTTCCTCTCTTACTACAATTCATTTGGCATGTCAAAGCATTAAAAGCGGGGAGTGTGATGTAGCAGTTGCAGGAGGGGTGAATATTTCTATTCACCCAAATAAGTACATAACACTTGCTCAGGGTAATTTTGCTTCTAGTAAGGGAAGATGTGAAAGTTTTGGAAACAGTGGAGATGGATATGTTCCAGGTGAAGGAGTTGGAGCAGTATTAATTAAGCCATTATCAAGGGCAATTGAAGATGGAGATCATATATATGGTGTAATTAAAGGTTCGGCAATTAACCATGGTGGAAGGACAAATGGCTATACAGTTCCAAATCCTAATATGCAGGCAGAGGTAATTGAAAGTGCTTTAAAACAAGCGAACATGAATCCGAGAACAATTAGTTATTTAGAGGCACATGGAACAGGCACTATACTAGGAGATCCAATTGAAATTGCAGGTCTTGAGAAGGTGTACAAAAAGTATTCAGGCGATGTTAAGTATTGTTCAATTGGATCTGTTAAGTCAAACATTGGTCATTGTGAGGGTGCAGCCGGTGTCGCTGCAATTACCAAGGTTCTTCTTCAGATGAAATATAAAAAGCTAGTGCCATCATTACATGCAGAGGTATTGAATAAGAAAATTGATTTTGAACATTCTCCCTTTGTTGTTCAGCAAGACTTGCAAGATTGGGAGAAGCCAGAAATTGAGATAGATGGTGTAACACAAACATATCCTAGAAGAGCTGGAATTTCCGCTTTTGGTGCAGGCGGTTCTAATGCACATATTATCTTAGAAGAATATGATGAGGCAGCAGAACAAATTCTTGAGAATTATAATAAACCTTATATGATTGTTCTATCTGCGAGAACAAAGAAGAGTCTTTATGAAGCTTGTAATCAGCTTCTTAGTGCGTTAGAAGCACATAAATATCAGGAGAGTGACTTGCCTAGAATTGCTTATACATTACAGGTGGGCAGAGAAGAGATGCATGTAAGGACTGGATTTGTCATTTCCTCTATCGAAGAATTGAAGGAAGCATTAAAAGAACGCCTATCAAGCCAAAGTAGTGATGAGTCTTGTTTCAAAGAAGTAATGGAACTAACATCAGAAGATAGATTAGATAGAGAATATCAGCTGATTCAATACATTCAACAAAAGAATTATGACGAAGTTGTAAAACTATGGGAAAAGGGGTGTCTGGTAGACTGGAATTTATTCTACTCAGAAAAGAAGCCAGTAAAAATCAGCTTACCTACTTATGTATTTGAAAAGAAAAAACATTGGTATAAAAAGAGAGAAGCACAAAAAGAATCCGTTATGTTATATGAGCCAGTGTGGAAAACAACTGCACAAGATAACTTAGAAGCTGGTACGTCAAAGAGAGTATTCTTTGTCTATCGTGCTTCTGCAATCCCAATGTTAAACATATTAGATGATTACTATCAAAAAGCTGGGGCATTCACACAAAGAATGATTGTACATGAGGATGTTCCATGTGATTTTGGTTTTATGGAAAAGGAAGAGTTTGACACTATTTTTTACCTATCCGAGATGGGTGTGGGAAAAGTGGAGAACATCAATCAGGACACCATATATTTTCTTCAGTTTGCAAAAGCGGTTAAGAAATATGCAAGGGCAAAGAAGAAACTAAATTGCTATATTCTCACGTTCAATAATTACGGATATAAGGAAACACCAGTACACTTAATGAATGGTGGCATTACAGGAGTTACCTATTCTCTAGCGCAAAGCAGCGTTGGGTTAAAAGTAAGAAGTCTGGATCTGTCTGTGGATGAGGTAAATCAGTGTGTGAATAAAGATAAACTAGCCCAGACTGTTATAGGAGCAAAACCTTCAGCAAGCGGAGAAGTTGTTATAGTACGTGACCTAGAAACCTATAGACAAAACTTTAGGAAAATAGCTTTGCCAGCAAAGGAGACTTTCTCATCGGATGGAGTTTATGTCATATTAGGAGGTACTGGCACAGTTGGTTCAATTATAACCCGCTTTATGATAAGAAATCATAATGCAAAGATTGTATGGTTAGGAAGAAAAGACAAAGATGCAAAAGAAGTAAAAGAAAAACAGCGTTCTTGCGCTTTCTGCGGAAATGAGCCAGCTTATGTACAGGCCGATGTTACGGATTATGATCAGGTGAAAACAGCTATTTCACAGATAAGGAATACCTATGGAAAGATTCGTGGAGCAATCTTTTCAGGAGTAGTATTTGATATACATAATGAGATTGCAACGACCACGATTGAGCAGTTCGAACGGATTTTAGAGGTAAAAACAAATGGAAGCATGAATTTTTATAATGTTTTGGAACAGGATGATTTGGACTTTTTATGTTATTTTTCATCGGGACAGTCCTTTGATTTTTCACCAGCAGGCAATCTATGTGCTTATGCATCTGGTATTACATTTACAGATACACTGGTACGTTATTTGCAAAAGAAAGCAAAGTTTCCAGTAGGTTGTATTAATTGGGGATTCTGGAAGAGTTCTGTCAGTGAAGCATTTGGTAAGAATCTGGATAATTGTATTGAAGATGAACAAGGCTTTGAAATGTTTAGTTACGCAGCAGCAGTAATGAAACAGCAGTCAGCTTCTCAAATTGTGTGCATGGATTTAGAACACATGAAAGGAAGTGAACGGTATTTGGAGAAAGATACCGATGCCGTGTCCATTCTAGCTCATGTAAATCAGGAATATGATACGAGTTCCTTTACCCAGGAGTATGGAGACAGACTTGAATTACCAAAGGATTTAGAAGATGCAATCGTAAGAGTTCTGGGAGTAAGGGTAAAGAATGCATTAGCTGGAAAGTTATCCGAAAAATATGTTCTATGGATGGATGAGTGTAAACGCATATTAGAAGAACACATCGAATTGGAACAAGGTGGAATCGTTTCTGATAGTCAAATAGAAGACCAGTGGAATAAGGTAGCAGAAAAATATTCTGCGAAAGAGGATTACAAAGTATCAATAAGACTTTTAAATGAATGCTTAAATAATCTTTCTGATATTTTAGAAGGTAAGGTTGCTGCGACAGATGTTATTTTCCCAAATGGTACGATGGAACTGGTAGAAAGCATTTACAGTCAAAACTCCATTGAAGATTTTTATAACGAAGTTTTAGCTGATTACGTGATACGTTGTATGGAAGTAATTAAGACACGTAAGAAGACAGGAAAAATTAGAATATTAGAAGTCGGTGCAGGAACGGGTGGTACAAGCTGTATTGTGCTTAAGAAGTTAGCGCCATATAGAGATAATGTAGAATACTACTATACTGATATATCAAACTCATTTTTAGTATTCGCAAAAGATAAGTTCTCTGAATATCGTGATTTTATGACATTTAAAATATGGAATGCAGAGGAGGCTTATCAGGGAACAGAAAAGTTTGATATTATCCTTGCAACAAATGTATTACACTCTACTAGAAATATGCGTCAGACTTTACAGAACATTCATAATGCAATGAGTGTAAAAAGCATTCTGCTTGTTAACGAGATTACGGATAAGAATTTGGTAGAAACTTTGACCTTTGGTTTATTAGATGGATGGTGGAAATTTGATGATCCTGAGTGCAGAATACTAGGAAGTCCACTTTTAAGTAATGCAAAATGGAAAGAAGTGCTGAATGCTTCTGGATTCTCAAAAGTTGTGCTTCCACTAGAACACTCTGCCAAAATCAAACAACAGGTAATTCTTGCGGAACACGATGGAATCGTAACAGAGAACTTGCCTCTTAAGACAGAAACAGAAAAAGTGAAGAAGGTTGCTGCTAAAAAGGTAGAAGCAGTTACATATAGAAATGATATGAAGAAACAAGATAGTAAAAAGACATCATTTAAAGGTGCATTAGAAAAGGATGTAAAAGCAATACTAGGAGAGGTTCTTAACCTGGAAGAAGATGAGATAAAGAGTAATGAAGCATTCTCAGATTATGGTTTAGATTCGATTCTAGGCTCTTCCTTTATCGGAAAGTTAAATGATACATTCCACATTGAGTTAAATAATGCAATCTTATTTGACTATACGTCTGCGCAACTTCTGGCTGATTATGTTTTAGAGTGCTATCCAGAGCAAGTAGAGCAGATTTATGGTGCGACACAGGATGTCAAAGAAGATAGTGTGCCTGTAGAGGATATCGTTTATGTGGAAGAAGTGTTACAAGAAGATAGAAGTAGCGAGAAAGAAGAATATGTGGGCAGTAATCGTATGGAAGCAGACTGCAAAATAGCAGTAATTGGAATGTCAGGTCAGTTCCCAGATGCATCAACTGTTGAGGAGTTGTGGAATAACTTACTGCTTGGTAAAAACTGTGTGCACGAACTGCCGAAGGAGTATTTAGATATAGAAAACTATTATGATAGCGAGCAGCAGACTGGAAAAACATACTGTAAGTGGGGAGGAATTTTATCAGAGAAGGAATACTTTGAGCCACTATTTTTCAACATATCTCCTAGAGATGCAGCAGATATGAGCATACATCAACGACTTATTTTGCAGGAAGGATGGAAGGCAATAGAAGATGCAGGATATAATCCTAAAACGCTGTCTGGAAGCAAAACAGGAGTGTATATTGGAGCAGAGCCAGTCAAGACAGTGGGAGATTCTTTCGTTGGATCATCCGATGCCATTGTGTCCTCAAGGTTGTCCTATCTTCTAAATCTCAATGGACCGGCCTTAACTGTAAATACGGGATGTTCATCCTCAGCAGCAGCAATTCATCTTGCTTGTGAAAGCTTAAAGAGTGGAGCTGTGGATATGGCTTTGGCAGGAGGAATCTACGCAGATTTGAATCAACAGTCGTTAATTGCACTAAGTGCGATTGGAATGCTTTCTAAATCAGGTAAATGCCATACTTTTGATGAAAGTGCGGATGGAACCGTTATGTCTGAAGGAGTAGGAGTAGTGGTTCTAAAACGTCTGGAGGATGCGAAGAGAGACGGAGATCCTATTTATGGTGTAATTGTTGCATCAGGTATGAATCAAGATGGTGCAAGCAATGGAATAACAGCACCAAATGGTCTGTCACAAGAAAAATTAATTCGTGAGGTATATGAACAAGCCAATATCGATCCGAATGATATTTCTTATATTGAAACACATGGTACAGGAACAAAACTAGGTGACCCTGTTGAGTTCAATGCGTTAGACAGAATTTACAAAAAGTCTAAGGCTGATGAGAGAAAATGTGTACTTGGCAGTGTAAAGACAAACATAGGACATACAGGAGCAGCATCCGGTGTCATTGGTTTGATTAAAGTTTTGCTTTGTTTGCAACATAAAGAGTATCCAGGAATGTATGGGTTTGAGACAACAAATTCACTAATTGAGTTAGAACAGTCTGTGTTTGAGATTAATACTGAGAATGAGAAATGGATATCTGGTGCCAAACCAAGAATGGCAGCGATTAATTCATTTGGACATAGTGGAACAAATGTACATATTGTGGTAGAAGAATATTCGAAATCAACAGAAGCAGTTACAGTACAAAAATCACAATTCGTCCCTATTTCAGCAAATTG
This sequence comes from uncultured Lachnoclostridium sp., assembly GCA_937903005.1. Lineage (GTDB taxonomy): Bacteria > Bacillota > Clostridia > Lachnospirales > Lachnospiraceae > Clostridium_AI. Next base: position 10,701 of record CALFNR010000043.1, read on the forward strand.
TGATGAGAGCTTAAAGAAATACTGTGAAAAACTTGCAGATTGGATTGATTATTGCGGAAAAACGGTTAAGCTAAATGAAGTTGCATATACCCTTCAAAATGGAAGAGAAGACAGAACTGCTCGAGTAATTTTCTTCGTAAGCAGTATAGAAGAACTCTCATGCAATTTACGAAAGTTTGTACAGAGCAGTGCAAAAGAAGTACCTAACTGCTGGTATCATAATGTTAAGAACGAAAAGAACAACTTGGAATTCTTAAGCGGCGATGAAGATTTTCAATTCATTATATCAAGCTGGTACAAGAAAGGACTGTACTCTCAGATTGCAAAATGGTGGATTAATGGAAATGAAATCGATTGGAAGCAGCTATTTGGAATAAGTCATAAAGAACATATTCCTTCCTATGCATTTAAGAATCAGAGATATTCCATAAAGAGTCGCCAGAAAGCTGTTACAGTGGCTTTGCAAGAGTTTACAGTGAATTCTAAGTGCAGGGGTCTGCTACAAGAAAACTGTTCTGATTTTTCAAGTTATAAGTACCGTTCTTGTTTTACAGGAGAGGAGAAGATGCTTTCGGATCATGTCATGAATGGAAAACGGATATTCCCTGGAACTGCATACATGGTAATGGCAATGGAAGCGTTCAAACGTGCGCTTGGTTCCAAGTACAATCAGACAAACATGATATGTCTGGAAAAAGTCGTAATGGTAAATCCACTAGTTGTGGACGGAAAAACAGAAGTAGTAATCAGCCTACACAGAAGTGAAGAGCGAGTGACAGCATATCGTATTGAAAAGGATGAAAAGATGTTACTAAATCAGGGTACTCTAAAGCTTCTTAAAAATCAGGAAAAGACTGTAGATTTAGTAAGAATAAGAGAAAGATGCAGACAAAAGGAATTGACAAAAAGTGAGTGTTACAATGCGTTCCAGAAAGCAGGTTTCCATTATGGTGAAACATTTAGAGGAATTGAAAAATTATATTTCAATCAAAATGAAGCGTTAGCAGAAATTCATTTTATGTCAAATGAGGAAGGGTATCTCGTACATCCTGGACTATTGGATTCTGCACTTCAAGCTGTGGCGGGACTAAATAGTATCCGTCATGGTGATATGGCACAGTTACCATATGTAATTGAGAAATGTGTGATTCGAAAAGAAGTAACACAAAAGATGTGGTCTTATGTTCAGTGTAGAGAAGATAAGGGACGTATTCAGTACGACATTGAACTGTGTGATGAACAGGGAAAAAGCTTAATTAGTATATATGGTTATAGTATGCGCTCTCTTAAGAAAGCAGACCATAGTAAAGAACAGGTAAAAGAAGAGCTTCTTATTATGACTGCAGGAATGGAAACAATAGAAAATGCATCGGAAGCAGACGAATTAAATGTAGAGAAGGTCGTAATCCTAACTCGAAGTGCATACGAAAAAACTGGTTGTCAGACAGATGTGGATAAGTTAGAGCATTATATACTGGAAGCAGAAGATAATAGGAATCCAGATGAAAAATATGAATCTTATGCATGTCAGCTGATTAATGCGTTAAAGAAAATTCTGATGAAATATGCAAATCAGAATGTATTTATCAAACTATTCTACGATAAAGATGAACCATATTGTCAAGGCTTAGGAAGTATTCTTAAGACTGCAAAATGTGAACATCCAAATGTTTTATGGGAGACTGTATGTCTAGCGGATAATTTCATGCAAAATCATATCTTATATGTAAACAGGAAAATGTTACAAAAAGAAATTGTGTTAGGCAATACGAAAAGCCAGATGAAAAGGCTGACAGAAGTAGCGGAAGAACCAAAGGTGTATGCACCTTGGAAGGATAAAAAGGTATACTTGATAACAGGTGGTGCTGGAAAACTTGGGCTGCTGTTTGCCAAAGATATCGTTTCAAAAGCGAAGAATGTTACGATTATTCTTTTGGGAAGGTCAGAACTGAAAGAGGCAACGTACAATGAAATCGCGGATTTAAATCAGAATGGAGCTTGTGTTGTGTATTATCGTGCTGATATTACGAATGCCAAGGCGGTCAAACAGGTATTAGAAAGCGTAAGAAATGAATATGATGAGGTAGAAGGAATTATTCATTGCGCAGGAATCATAAAAGACAGCTTGATTCTAAAAACAGATTTAGGAAGCTGCAAAGAGGTCCTAGATGTTAAAGTAAAAGGATTCCAGAATCTACATGAAGCATCGAAAGACATGAAGTTGAGCTTCTTTGTATGCTGTTCCTCTTATGCAGCAGCATTTGGAAATGTCGGTCAAGTCGCATATGCTGGGGCTAATGCTTATATGGATAGCATGGCAGTTATGAGAAATGAGGCTGTAAGACGAGGTGAATGTTATGGAAAAACGCTTTCTATTAATTGGCCTTACTGGAAAGATGGTGGCATGAGGGTACCCGCAGAGAAACTAGAAAAAGTCTACCAGTATACAGGAATGAGTCCATTGAATGCAGAAACAGGGCTGAAGGCATTATACACCTGCATGAATACGATGGAGGGGCAAGTCATTATTTTGCAGGGGGATAAAAATAAGATGAAAGAAACACTTTTTGAAAAGCAAGTTATTAAACAAAGAGTAGAGAGTAAGGCGGACACCAGCAAAGCAAGTGTCGGTGGAAAAGACAAGAAATATGTAAGTAGAGAACGTTTAATGGAAGATATGAAAAAAATTGTATCGGGCATAATTGAAGTAAGTGTAGAAGACGTTGATGTGATTACGGAGTTTGGGGAATATGGATTTGACTCTGTAACCTATACTGAATTTTCCAATGCAATAAACGAAGCGTATCATATCAGTCTGTTACCAACTGTTTTCTATGAATTTAATAACATTGAAAAACTGGGAGAATATATCGAGAAGGAATATGGTGAATTAGAAGATAATTCCAGTGAAAGTAATGAGGAATATATTGAACCAGAACGGAACGAGATTGAGTTCTTCGAACAAAGTTATGAAGAGGCAGCATTCGACGAGGAACAAAAAGACGTATCGGAAGTTTACATCGAGTGTGAAGTGGCTGACAATGTAGAAAAGCAGGAGACTGAGCGAAAAGAAGAAAAGCAGAAAATTGCTATTGTTGGAGTCAGCGCTCAGTTTCCAGGAGCAAAAGATATTGACCAGTATTGGGATAATTTAAAGGATGGAAAAGAATCAATTCAGAAAGTCCCAAAGGAAAGATGGGATTGGAGAGAATACTATGGGAATCCACAAAGAGAACCAGGTAAAACAAATGTCATTTGGGGCGGTTTTATAGAAGGAGTTGATCAGTTTGATCCACTGTTCTTTGGAATTTCTCCAAAACAGGCAGAACTAATGGATCCAAAACAGCGGTTGATCCTGCAGCATGCATGGAAGGCTATTGAAGATGCTGGTTACGCGCCATCTAGTTTAGCAGGAACAAAGACAGGTGTATTTATTGGTACTGGAGCAAGTGAGTACGGAACAATTATTGGAAATAGCGTGAATATAAAAGATGGTTATTCTGTTGTAGGAAATGCATCTGCTATGGAGGCAAACAGAATCAGTTACTTCCTTGATTTGCATGGACCAAGCGAACCAGTAGATACAGCTTGTTCCAGCTCACTGATTGCATTGCATCGAGCAGTTCGAGCAATTCGAAGTGGGGAATGTGAAGGAGCATTAGTTGGTGGATGTAATATAATGTTAACCCCTGATTTACATATTGGATTTAGCAGAAGTAACATGTTAAGTGTGGATGGACATTGTAAAACATTCTCTGATAAGGCGGATGGATATGTTAGAGGAGAAGGAGTTGGCGTTGTGTATTTGAAGCCTCTTAATCAGGCAATAGAAGACCATGATCACATTTATGGTGTTATATTAGGCACGAGTGATAACCATGGTGGAAAAGCAAATTCCATTACAGCTCCGAATCCAATAGCACAAAGGCAAGTGCTTAAGGAGGCATATGAAGATGCAGGAATACATCCAAGTACAGTAACTTACGTTGAAGCGCATGGTACTGGTACAGAGCTAGGTGATCCGATTGAGTACAATTGTTTATGTGAGAGTTTCGCAGAAGAATATAAGAATTCTAAGAAAATAGAGAATG
>CALFNR010000044.1:0-31409 GCA_937903005.1 uncultured Lachnoclostridium sp.
ATATCGGACATTTGGAATTTGCTTCTGGTATAGCCGGTTTAATTAAAGTATTATTACAATTGAAACATAAAACAATTGTAAAAACCTTAAATTGCCAGCAGCTAAATCCTTACTTAAAAACAGAAGGTTCTCCATTTTATATAGTGAGGGAAAATCAAGAGTGGCGACAAATAATGGATGAGCATGGAATATTAGTTCCAAGAAGGGCTGGTATTAGCTCTTTTGGATTTGGTGGCTCCAACGCACATATTGTTTTAGAAGAATATGTGAACAAAGAAGAAGTGAATGAAAATACAAAATTATTGTTCCTGCCATTTTCAGCAAAAACAGAGCAGAGTCTTCGAATGGTAGTAAGACAATTTATTAAAGCAATAAAGGCCGGTAAGTTTACGGATAGTGATATGAAAAATATTGCGTTCACGTTACAAAATGGTAGAGAGCAAATGTCGTCAAGGCTACTCATAATTGCAGAGCATGTAAGCGTGTTAGAAAATTACCTGGAACAATTTTTACAATCAGATGGAGTAAAGCGAGTTTATGGGGAAGAAACTTTAAGTTTTGATGGAAACGTAGACATATCAAACTGGAAGAATGGCAAGAAAGTAAATTGGAATAAAGGAAAGGACAATGAATTTAGAATTAGCATTCCGACATATGAATTTGAGAAAAAGTCTTATTGGGTTACTGAACAATTTCAAAATGTAAAAAAAAATAAGCAGAAAGACATTTTTATTTTAGATAAAAACTGGAAGATTGGGAACGGAAATGTTATAATTAATTACATAACGGGAAAGATAATTGTATTTTCAACTCAAAATACTGTTTCTTTAGCAAGTAAAATATTTGAACAGACGCGATTACAGCCTATTCTATTGCAACACAATACAAGTGAGTCAGAGGTAGAAAATCAAGTAAACTTTTATTCAAGTGAATCTTGTGAGAAAGCATATCGTAGTTTGAAGGATGCTCTTGGGGATGAAAGGATAAAAGGCATTCTTGATTTAACTGCATATGATCCAGAATATGAAGAGAGTTATAAAGTAGAATCAGGTAAAATAACTGTATTACAGAAGGTATTAGAGGACTATGGTAAAGATAATATCCGAATTTTACAAGTTACATACCATTTACAGAATCTTTTCAATGAACAGCCATCGTTAAGTGGAAGTCGCACCTTTGGACTGTATAAAATGCTTCAGGCAGAATATAAAACAGTGCGCGCTTCCGTAATGGATAGCGACCTTGCTCTCACAGACATTGATTTGCTTGCAGAACAGATTCGAATAGAATTCTTTAATATGGAAGAAGAGGTTACAGAATGCTGTTTTAGAGAACAGAAGCGTTACATACCAGTTATGAAGAATTGCCAGACGTTCGGATTGGATGAGTTACCAGAAAGCAAAATATCTTTTATGGATACTATTCTGATTACAGGTGGACTTGGTGGAATTGGAAGAAGCCTGTGTAGTAAGTTAATACAGCTTGGAGTAAAGAAAATTGTTCTTTTTGGAAGGGAAAAACTGGTTGATACATCTGAAAAATTGCTGCAGATAGATAAGTGGAAACAAGTTGGTGCAGATATCCAGTATTATGATGTGGATATGAAAGATGTGGAAAGACTAAAACAAGCTGTAGACAGTATTCATAGTACATTTGGAAGGATAGATGGAGTATTTCATTGTGCAGGGGTAACTGGTAATAATCCAATGTTTCATAGAAAGAGCATACCTGATATTTGTGAAGTGTGTGAACCAAAGATAGAGGGAATACGTAATTTGGACAAGGTTTTGGAACAGGATAAGTTATCATACTTTATTATGTTTTCATCTGTTTCGGCAGGTATACCTAGATTATCAGTTGGAATTAGTGATTACGCAATGGCTAATTCTTATATGGATAGCTTTGCTGAATATAAAAGAACCAGGACACAAACATATTACAAAGCAATACAGTGGCCTGTGTGGGAACAAGTTGGTATGAGCAAAGGTATTTTTACAGGAACTTCAAATAATATGGGAATACCATCCTTGCTAGAAGATGAAGCACTGAGGATTTTGTTATATATACTAGAATCAAAGTGCGATGGTAAACTTCCATGTAAAAACGAAGGAGAAGGCTTGAAGCTGGATGAACTTTTAAAAGTTCCAGCACCTGTATACCCAAAAGCAGAGTGTCAAAATCTGCACGGAAAGAAGATAGAAGATAGTTTAGAATTTACGAAAGAATGGATTCGTAGTTTATTTATGAAAGAACTTAAGATAGAGGAGGAAAAGTTAGAGGACAATACGTCTTTTGAAGAATATGGAGTTGACTCTATCGTAATTGCACAATTAGTTGATACAATGCAAAATCAACTACAGACAAAACTGCCATCTTCCTTGTTAATCGAAAATCATACATTAAGCGAGCTTTATGAGTATTTTATGGAAAATCATAAGGAAGAAATAGAACAAATGATGCTTAGAGAAAACAAATATAGTTGCAAGACGGCAGAACAAGAAGCAAAAGAAGAAGTAAAACAAGAAGTGAAAGAAGACAAGCATATTAAACAAGAAGGGCTTGCAATTGTGGGAATATCATGTAGATTTCCAGGAAGTTCTAACAAGGAGGAATTTTTTGACGTATTATCAACAGGAGAGATTATGATTAATGAAAAACCTGTTGATAGATGGATAGGAAAAGAAACACGTAAAGATATTGGTGGATGGGTAGAAGATACGAACTTGTTTGATGAAGCTTACTTTGGAATCAATCCAAAGGATGCAGCGGTTATGGACCCACAGGCAAGAGTTGTATTGGAAGAAAGTTTGAAGGCTATCTATGATGCAGGATATGAAACCTCTCAAATAAGAGGAGAAAAAGCAGGTGTCTTTATCGGTGGAAGAGGACATCAAAGTTCGGATTTAGAGACAATTTTGTCGGCGAATAATCCGATTCTTGGAATGGGCAATAATTATATGGCCAGCAACATATCAAGATTCTTTGATTTTAAAGGCCCATGTATGGTAGTAGATACCGCTTGTTCGTCAGGAATAACGGCATTAATGATGGCAGATGATGCACTGAGGCAAGGAAGAATTAATATGGCTGTTGTTGGTGCTGTCAGCTTGTTGGATGACAGTCTTGCACATGATGTATTTGAAAAGCGTAATATTTTAAGTAAAGATGGAACATTTAAAGTATTTAGTGAAGGTGAAACTGGTGACGTCCTTGGTGAGGGTTGTGGCGTAGTCGTTGTAAAACGACTAAAGGATGCCATAAAGGATGGAAATCGTATCTACGGAGTGGTGAATGGAATCGGTGTAAATAATAATGGTAAGACATTGGGACCTGGTTCTCCTAGTATAGAAGCTCAAAAGGAAGTTATGAAAGAAGCCTTGGCATTGGCAGGAAAAACACCAGAGCAAATAGATTATATCGAAGTAAATGGTGGAGGAACAGTCTTAATGGATTCCATAGAGATAAAGGCGTTGTCTGAAGTTTACGACTTAAAGAATAAAAATCTGAAACCATGTATACTCGGATGTGTGAAACCTAATATAGGTCATTTATTATTAGCTTCTGGTATGGCTTCATTTATTCGTTGCATACTTAGTATTTCAAAAAAGGAGATACCTCCATTTATATCAGCAGAAGAGCCATTTGATGAATATAATTTTGAAGATTCCAGAGTAAGATTTAATCGCAGCTTGGAAAATTGGAATGCGTCAGGGACTCATCCAAGATGCGCAGCAATGAATGTGTTCCCTGATGGAGGAACGAATTATCACGTGATAATGGAAGAATTCATTCCAGACGATGATTATGTAGAAAAATTTGTATCGAAAGACTTGCCAAAATTAACAAGGCGAGATTATTCTAGTAAAATGACGGAGTTAGCTGATTCAGTAGATACGTTAAGTCAAAATGTGTGGGGGGAAGTGAAATGGTAAAAAGCATAAACTTAACCATGAATTATAAGAACAAAGTGATACAGTCACATTCCATTTATGGACAATATTTAATGCCAGGACTCGGTTATATAGATTTATTGTATCAGATTGGAAAAAAACTTAATATTGGGTATCAGACACATAGCATTCATAATTTGAAAATAGAGAATCCATTAATTGTACCAAAGGATAAACAAGTTGAATTAACCATTGTATTTGAACAAAAAGAAGATACATGGTTTGTTCAGGTACAAAGTGAAGAACAGATGTATGCAAGTGCTGAATTTCACTTAGAAACGAAATCTTATACGGATAGCATTTCTTTAGAAATGGAGAAAGAAAAAGCAGATACTGTTTTTCAAATGGATTCTATCTATGAGAATGCCAGAACACATGAACTTATACATACAGGAATTATGAAGGTCTTAGGAAGCTGCTATCTTACGAATGAACAGCTTTATATGGAACTGAATGTCTCAGAAGAATACAATGAACGAAAGGGAGAGTATGTCTTTCATCCAGCACTAATAGATGGTGCTGGAATGGCATCAGGTGCAATCAGAGGAGATGGAGAGGACAGCGAGAATCTATATGTACCTCTTTGCTATGACTATTTCTATTGTACAGAACCGATGGGGGAAAAGTGTTTTGCCAGAGTGAAAAAAACATCCATTCGTGAGAAGAATGAAATTCGCTCCTCTGATTTAGAGTTTTATAACGAAGATGGAAAACAGATAGGAGAATTGATTGGTATAACTAGTAAAAAGATTAGAAACAGACAACAGATTCAGGCAAAGCCAAAATCCGAAAATAAAAAGGAAGCAGTGCCATTAGAAGGAAAGAAAAGTGCGAATAAAGTGGAGAATAAAGATAATAAGTCTATCGAGGCATTGGAATATACACTGAAAAAATTGTTCTCTAACTACATAGGAAAGGAACCTCAGTCTATTGAACGTAATGTTGGTTTCTTTGAGATAGGACTTGAATCAGCACAGCTTCTCAATTTACATCAGGATATTGAAACAGAATTGGGAATCAAATTGAATCAGACGACATTGTTTGAATATACAACCATTCAGGAACTTGCGGAATATATACAGACGGTTCAGGCAAAAGCGAACGACTCTGCTAAGGAGATGATTTCGTTCGATGAATTTGATGGAGAATCAGACAAAACCTGTTATTCGTCAGAAGATATAGCGGTTATCGGAATGGCAGGATATTTCCCAGAAGCAAAGAATATAGAAGAATTCTGGGATAATTTGAAAGAAGGAAAAGACTGTATTATAGAAGTCCCAAAAGATAGATGGGATTGGCGTGATTATCAAGATATACAGACACCTACTGGAAAACCGATTTCCAAATGGGGCGGTTTTATCGACAATGTTGCAGAATTCGATGCGGAATTTTTTAGAGTAGCGCCACGTGAGGCAGAAATTATCGATCCACAGGAGCGATTATTCTTACAGTGCTGCTGGAAAGCAATGGAGGATGCAGGATATACTCCAGATAATGTTTGTGAAGGACCAGGAAGAAAGGTTGGAGTATATGTCGGTGTAATGCATAAGGATTATGCTCTAATTGGATTAGATGTACTGAATAGTGGAAGGGATGTACCGCTTTCTCTGAACTATGCACCGATTGCCAATCGTGTATCATATTTTTGTGATTTCCATGGACCAAGTATGGCATTGGATACGGTATGTTCATCCTCACTATTATCTATTCAGTTAGCAATTGACAGTATTCGTAAAGGGGAAAGTGAAGTGGCACTTGCAGGAGGAGTAAACGTATCGCTTCATCCGGCAAAGTACATATCATATGGATTGGCAGGCATGCATTCTTCGAATGGAGCATGTAGAACATTTGGAACAGATGCAGATGGATATGTTTCAAGTGAAGGTATTGGTGCAGTGCTGTTAAAACCTTTATCAAAGGCAATAGAAGACAGAGACAATATTTATGCAGTTATTAAAAATGTTACAGTAAATCATGGAGGAAGAGCAAGCGGATTAACAGTTCCAAGTCCAGCAGCTCAGGGAAATCTCATTTTCGATTGTCTCCGTGAAGCGAATATCAATCCAAGAACAATTCAATATATGGAAGCCCATGGAACAGGAACTTCATTAGGTGACCCAATTGAAATTCAAGGATTAATGAATGCATATTCCAAGTTCACAGATGAGAAACAGTTTTGTGCGATTGGTTCGGTTAAATCAAATATTGGACATACAGAATCTGCAGCCGGTGTTGCTGGTTTGATTAAAGTGTGCCTGCAGTTATATTATAAAACATTAGTTCCGAGTCTGCATTCCGAGGAACAAAATCCTATCTTGAATATGAAGGATTCAGCTTTCTATATTCAACATAAGACAGAGTTCTGGGAACGACAGAAGATAGAAGTGAATGGAAAGTTACAGGAATGTAAGCGAAGAGCTGCAATTAGTGCTTTTGGTGCAACAGGAACCAATGTACATGCGATCTTAGAAGAATATGAGCCAGAACGTGAACAGAGGAAACAACTAAACAAAGAAGTAAGTTTTATGCTTTCGGCAAAAAATGAAGAAAGATTGCATGCATATTTAAAAGAGTTCCTCACATTTTTAAGCAAACAAAAGGAAGAGGAATTTTCCTTAGAAGACATGGCTTATACATTGCATGTAGGCCGTGTGGAGTTTGATGAGAGAATTGCAATTGTGGTCAGTTCGTTACATGAATTAATAGAAACATTGACGAAGCTGCTTAAAGATAACACAAGCAGTCCAAATGTCTACAAAGGAAATGTACGAAAAGTAGATACCATATTAAAACAGTTAATGGGGAATGAGGACTGGAATGAACTTGTTGATAAATGGATTGCCCATGAAAATGTTGAGCAGATTGCAAAATTATGGGTGACAGGAATGCCAGTTGACTGGGCACAGATATATAAGGGCAAAGAAGTTTATAGAATGAGCCTGCCTACTTATGCATTTGCAAATACAAAGTATTGGCTTAAGAGTGCTGATGAAGATGGAACAGTACCAGAGCGCAAAAAATCAAAGAAGAATGTTGTACAGCTAGAAAGTAAAACGGCAAACAAAAAGCTTAGTGATATCTACAAGAACAAAAACAGGATTAAAAAACCTGTTCTAGTTGAGCAAGCTGATAGTGGGGTATTGTTAATAGAGGAAAATCTGAAAACATGGCTGTCAGAGGAATTAAATATCATGAAAGATCAGATAGATACTGAAGTAGATATACAGGAGTTAGGGCTAGAGCAACTTCATGCTATGAATATTATAAAACGTATAAAAGAAACGTATGGTACAGAAATTGAGGTATTGCAGCTCTATGAGGAAAAGACAATTCATAAGATAGCTCTATTTGTATACAAGACAAAATAGTAACATGCTTGAGACAAGGAGGATTAAGGATGAACGAGTTAGAGAAAATTCTCTACAACCTGTTATTGGCAGAATTACAGTCTATCGGATTCTTTACGGAAGATAAGACGCAAGTTGATGTGCAGCATTTGAAGAAGACTTACAAGATTAGAAATAGTTATGTTATGTGGATGCAGTGGACATTGGAAGTTTTAGCAAAACAAGGACTAATTACATATGACAAAGAAGCAGAGGCTGCATACTGTCAGAAAAAAATAGACTTAAAACAGGCACGGGATGAGTGGAACCAGGGGGTGAAGCTTTACAGCCAGAATGCGGATGCCAGAGCATTGGTACAGCTGACAGATTTAGTAATGCATTCTTTAACAGAGATTATAACAGGAAAAGAACTAGCTACTAATGTTATGTTTCCAAATGGTACCATGGAGTATGTGGAAGGAATTTATAAACATAACAAAATTGCAGATTACTTTAACGATGTGTTAGTAGATGCATTAATTCAATGTATAGAGGCAGAAATTGAAACACAGGATAAGCCAGCAATTAGAATCTTAGAAATTGGGGCAGGAAGTGGTGGAACTACAGCACCAGTTCTTGAAAAACTAAAGCCTTACAAGGACTACATTGGCGAATACTGTTATACCGACATATCAAAGGTCTTTTTGGATTTTGGAAAAGAGACATTTGGAAAACATAATAGTTTCATGAAATTTGAGTTGTTTGATGTGGAAAAACCAGTGATTGTACAGGATTTCCAAGTAGGACAATATGATTTTGTAATTGCAACTAACGTATTGCATGCAACTTCAAATATTAAGAAAACACTGGAGCATGCAAAAGGACTTTTAAGAAAAGACGGAATTATATTTGTGAATGAAATTAGTTCCTCTACCATATTTAATCATCTGACTTTTGGTATGCTGGATGGCTGGTGGAAATACGAAGATAAGGAAAATCGTATTCCAGGATGTCCAGGATTGTATCCAGAAACCTGGGACAGAATTTTCACGGAATGTGGCTACAGCCAAGTATTGTTTCCAGCCAGTGATGCTCATGATTTAGGACAACAGATTATCCTAGCCCAAAGTGATGGAGAGGTTGTTCTAGATAATGCCTTTTCTAATAAAGATACAAAAGAAGAAATGCCTAAGAGTAAACAAGTGGTCAAAAAAAGCAGCACTAAAAAAATTGTGCAGCTGGATATAAGTGAGTATGTAGAGAATTATCTTACCAATCTAATTGCAGCAGTGTTGGGAATGGATGCGCAGGATGTTGACATTAAGTATCCATTTTCCGAATATGGAATGGATTCCATCATGGGAACTACTTTGATACAGAAAATTAATGAGGGATTGGGCATTTCTCTACAGGCAATTGATTTATTTGACTATACCACTGTGGAGCAGTTAAGAGAGCATATCATAGAGGATTTTGGTGACAGCATAACGATATTGGAACAGGATACAGACAGTTTGGAAGACGGACCTGAGATTGAGGATGAACCAGAAGAAGAACAGTCAAAGCTAGAAGAACCAATACTCATTAGAAATGTAGAGTCAATCAAGGAACATCGTTTAGAGTCAGATAACATTGAAAAATGTGACATTGCAATTATAGGATATAGTGGAAGATTTTCTGAAGCAGATTCTGTTGAGGAATTCTGGCAGTATCTTGAGAATGGAAAAGATTTAGTTCATACGATTGAGCGTTGGGATCTTTCAAAGGAAGAAGTAACAAAAAATGTTAAGACTCCTCTTAGTAACCGTGCAGGTTTGCTAAATGATATTGATAAGTTTGACCCATTGTTCTTTAATATATCAGGACGTGAAGCTACTTATATGGATCCTCAGCAAAGGCTGTTCTTAGAGGAAGCATGGAAAGCGATGGAGGATTCAGGATATTGTGGAGAAGGAGTTAGTGGCCTATCCTGTGGCGTATATGCAGCATGCGGTGGAAATGATTATATGAATCTGTTTGATCAGAAAACACCTGGGCAGGCATTCTGGGGAAATATGACCTCTGCTACAGCGGCAAGACTTTCCTACTACTTAGATTTAAAAGGACCTGCAATCGCCATTGATACAGCATGTTCAAGTAGTATGGTTGCAATACATCTGGCATGTCAAGGCTTATGGGCAAGGGAGACGGACATGGCATTAGCAGGTGGTGTTGCACTACAGTGTACACCAAATCTAATTGTGGCAGAAGAACGAGTTGGGATGCTTTCTCCTGATGGAAAATGTTATACGTTCGATGAAAGAGCAAATGGATTTGCTTATGGTGAAGGTGTAGCAGCAGTTGTTCTAAAAAGAATGGATGATGCTCTTCGAGATGGAGATACCATACATGGTGTGATTGCAGGCAGTGGCATTAATCAAGACGGTTCAACGAATGGGTTGACAGCACCAAGTGCGAAAGCACAAGAACAACTGGAAAGAAAAGTTTATGATACATTTGGCATTAATCCAGAACAGGTTCAGATGGTGGAAGCTCATGGAACAGGAACAAAGCTTGGAGACCCAATTGAAGTACAAGCACTTACAAGAGCGTTCCGTGCTTATACAGATAAAAAAGGATATTGTGCCATTGGTTCAGTAAAGACTAATGTTGGTCATACACAATACGTTGCCGGAGTTGCAGGTGTAATTAAGGTTTTACTAAGTATGAAGCATAAAAAGATTCCTGCTTCCATAAATTTTGAAAAACGAAATAGTAATATAGATTTTGATAGTTCACCGTTTTATGTGAATACAAAGACAAAGGACTGGACGTGTCAAGACGGTGAAAAGATGCAGGCTGTGGTAAGTGCATTTGGTGCTAGTGGAACAAATGCTCATATGGTTCTTAGAGAAGCACCACAACATCGCATAACGACCAGTAAAAAGGATGCTTATCTATTCGTTGTATCAGCTAAAACAGAGAAAAGTTTGAGAAAACAAGTAGAGCAGCTTGTACAGTACTGGAAAACAACAGAGGAAACAGACAGTGGTAATATGAGCTATGTTTTATTACAAGGAAGAAAACATTTCAAATTCCGCTGTGCCTGTGTTGCAACGGATTATGTTGAGGCATGTCGTAAGCTTGAGAAATGGCTTTCGGATGAATCGGTAGACTCCGTTTATTCTGGAGAGCAGAAAAAGATGCAGAAAGCTGTAAAAGAATTCGGTGAAAAATGCATTGTAAACTGTACGAAGGGCTTACAATATGAGAAAAACTTAGATAGCATAGCTGAATTATTTGCAGAAGGATATGCATTGTCATATGAGAAATTATTTGAAGGTGAAAAACATCAAAGAATTTCCATGCCAACCTACCCATTCGAGAAAGAACGTTTTTGGATTGAAAATGAAACTAGTACTACGGTAACAGTGGAATCCAAGCAAGAAGAAGCAAAAAGTTTTGATTCCGTATTAAAACTTTATACGGAAGAGTGGGTTGAAGAAGAAGCACAGACAAAAGATTTAGATAAGCCAGAAACCCTTGTTTGGATGGTTTCGGGACAGCAGAATCAAGAAGCTGTTAGAAGAAAAATACATGAGAACGCACCAAAGACTAAGGTCATTTTTGTACAACAGAAAGGTTATGCAGGAAATATCAAGGACGATGTTTTTGAAATTGACCCAAGTAATGAAAATGATTTTAGAACGGTATTTGAGAATATAAAGAAACAGTATGGAAAAGTATCTGCCATTTCATACATGTGGATTCGAGAAGATAGAACATTAGCTAGAAATTACATGGTTATGTTCCATTTGATTCAGGCAGTAGTAAAAGTAGGTATTCAGGTAGAGCAGATTGTGTATGCTTCAGAAGGTGAAGATGATGAATCACTTAGTTTGCTAGATGCAGCAGGAGGTTTTGGAGTCTCATTAGCAGGTGTATTCCCACACATGAAGATTTATTCAGTTCTGGAGGATTGTAGAGAAAACAGAGCAAAATCAGACTGGGCTACCTGGACACAGAGAATTTGGGATGAAATCTGCTGTAAAGAGAAAAAGTCAGTACGTTATCGTGATGGCAAACGTTTTGTTGCAACACAGAAGGAGAAACCATTGCAGTCGGGAACCCCTCTTCTTCGTGAGGGAGGAGTTTACTTTGTGACAGGTGGAGCAGGAAAACTGCTATTCGAATTGGAAAAGAAAATAGTAAAGCGATATCATGCTTCTTTTGTTTTATTAGGACGAAGAGATCTGGATGACAGAATTGAGCAGAATATAAAAGAATTAGAGCATCTTGGTGGAAAGGCTATTTACTTGCAAGGTGATGTTAGTAACAAAGCAGATGTTGTACGTGCGTTGAAGAAGACAAAGAAGATTTATGGAAATGTAAATGGTTATATTCACGGTGCTGGAGTTCAAGGTAAGAGAAATATCTTAGAAAAAACAGAGCAGGATATTGAGAATGTTCTGAAACCCAAAATAGATGGTGCACTAGTATTGCAAGAGGTATTCCAAACGGAAAATTTAGATTTTAGATGCTATGTTTCCTCTTCGTCAGCAGTATTAGGAGATTTTGGCGGATGTGATTATGCCATAGCCAATCGCTTTCTCATGTCATATGGAACTATACATAATCAAAATGAAGATGAGGAAACTACACTTGTTGTCAATTGGCCGATGTGGGAAGAAGGCAATATGGGATTCTCCGATGAGGCTGGCAAGGAACTTTATCTTAAGACAAGTGGTTTGCGTGAGCTTAAGACAGCAGAAGGAATCAACTTATGGATGAAGCTTTTGGAAAACAGAAGCACAATGCAGTACACCGTTATGGCAGGCGACCAAAGCCGAGTTGAACGAATTGCACAGAATGCTGGTATTATTGGAACAGTGACTCATCAGTCGGTTACAAAACCGAAGACTGTTTCTGTACAAACAAGTAATGTGATGATTACCAAAGATATAAAGTTACAAGTTCAAAAGGATTTGATTAAAGAAGCAGGAAATATGCTAGGAGTTCCAGTAGAACGAATTGATACAGATAGCAGCTTCGGTGACTTTGGATTTGATTCGATTAGTTTGGCTGAATATGCAGAAAAACTACAAAACAAATATGCAATTACGTTAAGTCCAGCGATATTCTTTAGCTATTCAACATTTGAAAAACTGACAGAATACTTTATGGAACAGTATAAAGAGGAATTACAAGCTTACTATGGTGGCAATGATGAGCGTAATGCAGTAGAAGTACAGGAAGCAGTCTCTGAGCCTGTCTACAAAGAAGAAAGACAAGAAAGTGCCCCATACAAAGAGCCAATTGCTATTATTGGTATGAGTGGACGTTTCCCTGGAGCAAGAGATACAAATGAGCTGTGGTCTATCTTAGAAAGAGAAAAATCTGTAGTAGATTATGCTCCAAGTGACCGCTTTAAAGGGGAACGAGATGCAATTGCCAAGTGGAAAGGTGGATGGATACCTGGTGTGGCAGAATTTGAACCATTATTCTTCGAAATATCACCAAAAGAAGCAGAAATGATGGACCCAAGGCATCGTTTGCTTTTACAGGAATCATGGAGAGCTTTAGAGGATGCCGGATATGGAAAGAGCAAAATTCAGAAAGAAAAAATCGGAATGTTTGTTGGTGCAGAAGGTGGAGATTACCGCTATGTAAGTGGAATGAATGCGCCAATTACATCCAACCATGAGGCAGTACTTTCAGCAAGAATTTCTTATTTACTGGATATGACTGGACCAACTATGACAATAAATACTGCTTGTTCTTCAAGTCTGGTGGCAGCTCATCAGGCGTGTCAGAGTTTACGGGCAGGAGAATGTGATGCTGCAATCGCTGCAGGAGTTAATTTGATATTAAGTAGCAAAACCCTTGAATCCATTGGAAATGCAGGTATGATTTCGGAGAGTGGTGAATGTTTCGCTTTTGACAAGCGTGCGGATGGAATGGTTCCAGCAGAAGCGGTAGCTGTAGTTGTGCTTAAAAAGTTGTCTCAAGCAGAAAAAGATGGTGATCCAATATATGCAGTAATTAAAGGTAGCGGTGTGAACTATGATGGAAAGACGAATGGTATTACCTCTCCAAGTGGATTGTCACAAAAGAAGCTCTTAAAAGAAGTTTATGAGAAATATGACATTAATCCAGAGAATATAGGTTGTGTTGCAGCTCATGGAACAGGAACTAAGTTAGGGGATCCAATTGAGGTAAACGCGTTGAACGAAGCATTTCGTTCGTTTACTCAAAAAGAGAACTTCTGTGCATTGATTTCTGTTAAAACGAATATTGGACATTCTTTCGCTGCATCCGGTATCACTAGTTTAATCGCTATGGTTAAGAGTATTGAACACAAAGAGATACCAGCAAGCCTCAATTTCAAAAATCGAAACGAATTTATTAACTGGCAGAATAGTTCCTTCTATGTCAATACAGAAACAAAGCCATGGTACGAAGAACCAGGAAAGCCAAGGACGGGAGCTGTTAGTGCTTTTGGTATGAGTGGAACAAATGCCCATATGGTTGTAGAAGAATATATGGGAGAGAGAAAGGCTGTAAGCAAACAGAAACCAGTTTTGTTCGTAATGTCAGCTAAGAAAGAAGAATCACTTAAGAAAAAAATTGAAGAGTTCAGAACCTATATGGAAACCACTACAGAAAGTCTTTTCGATATCGCATATACCTTATTGGAAGGCAGACATCATTTTGGATATCGTTGCGCATTTGTAGCGGAATCAAAAGAAGAAGTTTTGGAACAGTTAAATAAACTGGAATGTGGTCAATTAGATAATACTGTATTTAAGAGCCAGGCACAGAAGAAAGAAGACTGGGATCAGATACTAAGTGAGTCTCTTCAAAATGTAACAGATGAGAAAGAACGTTTGAATGTGTTAGCAAAATATTATTGCGAAGGAGCTTCTTTGGAATGGAAGCAGATAGAGCAGGATGAGACTGCAAAAGCTGTCCATTTGAACTTATATCCATTTGTAAAGAAGACTTACTGGTTGCAGCAGACATTTGCACCAGAAACTGTACAAGAACAAGCTGTTATCAAAGAAGAAAAACAGGAATTGAAAGAGACAACAAAACAGGAAGTAAAACAGGAAACAAAGCAAGAAGCAAAACCAATTAAGTTAAGTAATACAGAAGATAGTATAGATAATGTTAAGATTGTTGAGGAACTTCTTGTTGCAAGTTTGAGTGATACGCTTCTTATTGAAACAAACGAAATTGATGTGAACATGGACTTCATTTCGTTAGGACTTGATTCTATTGTAGGTGTAGAATGGATACAGAAAATAAATGACAGTTTTGGAGTTGACATAAAAGCAGATATTATTTACCAATACAAGACAGTTCATGAACTGGCAGAATATTTCTGCAGTCAAGAACAGGATGTAGCAGAAAGTCAGCAGGAGCCTAGCCAATTTGATACAAACGAGACAGATGATATAGAAGAGACAGTAGGGATTGTATTAGGAGGCAGCGAGCCAATTGTAGAACAAGAAGAGTTCGAGACATCTTCCTTGATACAATTACAAGGAAATGAGTTAATTGAAGCTATTACGTTAGAAGAGTCAAAACAAGAACCAGTTAGACTGACAGACACGGAGAATACTATCGTGTCCATAGAACCAGAAAAACCGACAGAGAAAGAGGTTGTGTCTGTAGAACCAATTAAGGATTGGTTAAAGCAGCAGCTAATGGATATGTTAGCATTAGAAGAAGACGAAGTAAATGAGGATACGAACATGGCAGACGTCGGTTTAGATTCTATTCTTGGAGTTGAGTGGATTCAGGCAATTAATAACGAATTTAAGACAACTGTTACAGCAGATAAGATATATCAATATCCTACTATAAAAGAAATGGCACAATATATCTATGATATAAGTGGCGAAGGTGTACAAGAAGATAGAACAGAAGAGCCAAGTGCAAAAGCCACAGAAGAAGCCACAGCAGAGGCTACAGAAGAAACAGAATCTTCCAAGGATATTCAGAGAGAACTGGAAAGATTAGTAGAACAGGTTGTAACTGCGGAAATAAATTTAGATGACGCAGAGCAAAGATATAAAAAATTATAAGGAATGGTGAAAAAAATGAGCAAAGAAGAAATTTTCAAAGTAATTACAGAAAGTACAGTAGAAATTATTCCAGAGTTAGAAGGAACAGACTTTAAGATGACAGACAGATTGGTCGATTTAGGATGTAATTCTATCGACCGTGCTGATATTGTTAGTCTTACACTTGAATCACTAGATTTAAGAATTCCTAGAGTTGTGCTTGGAAAAGCAAACAATATGGGAGAATTGGCTGAGGTGATTTATGAAGAGATGCAGAAACAGTAAGTCGGTTATTACAGGCTTAGGGATAACATCAGCAGTCGGCCAAGGAGTCGAAGCATTTTCAAATGCACTATGGAATGGAAATCATTCCTTTGCTGTTTTAAAAAGAGAAGACAGGTGTTATGAAGATGTGAAGTTTATAGGAGCAGAAATTCCAGAATTATCTGGAATGGATGCTTTTTCAAGAAGAGTATTAAGAAAATGTTCTTATACTGAGCAAGTAGCACTAGCTACAGTAAAAGAAGCTTGGGAAGATGCAGAACTTCAAGGAGTGAATCCAGATTCGACTGGTCTTATTATTGGAGGCTCAAATGTACAGCAGCGTGAACTATTAAAGATTTCTAAGAAATATAGGGATGATGCTTATTACATACCAGCAACGTATGCTTGCTCGTACATGGACACGGATATATGTGGTTTATGTACAGAAGAATTTGGAATACATGGTTTGGCGTACACTGTTGGTGGAGCATCTGCAAGTGGTCAACTAGCTTTTTTACAAGCAGTCCAGGCAGTTGAGTCAGGAATGGTTGACGTTTGTATCGCAGTTGGTACACTAATGGATTTGTCCTATTTAGAATGTCAGGCTTTTCGTTCAATCGGAGCAATGGGATCAGATAGGTATAGTCAGACACCTGATCAGGCTTGTCGCCCATTTGATAATGACCGAGACGGATTTATCTATGGAGAGAATTGTGCAGTTCTTGTTGTAGAAAGCAAAGAATCTGCAAAAAGAAGAGGAAAGAAAGCTTATGCTACCGTAGAGGGATTTGGAATACATATGGATGCGAACCGCAATCCGAATCCATCACTTGAAGGTGAAATGCGAGCAATTCAAAAGGCACTTGAAGATGCCGAATTAGAATCCAGTCAGATTGATTATATCAATCCGCATGGTTCAGGTTCTAAGATAGGAGACCAAATTGAATTGGAAGCGTTAAAATCCTGTGGTTTAAATCATGCATATATCAATGCAACAAAATCAATTACAGGACATGGATTAAGTGCTGCAGGTGCAGTAGAATTAGTTGCTACTGTTTTGCAGATGAAAGAAGGAAAACTGCATCCGACTAGAAATCTCTTGAATCCAATAGACACTTCTTTTCATTGGGTTCAAGAGAGTGCATTGGATTATACTATTCAGAATGCAATTAGTATGAGCATAGGCTTTGGAGGTATTAATACAGCAGTTTGCCTAAGTGCAATTTGCAAATAAACTATGAAATAGAAAAGTACAGAATAATAAAGGAGTCTACTTTCTGCTTGAAAGCAGACTCCAAAATTGGAAAAAAAGAAAAATTAAATTTGTACAGGAGGAAGAAAAGTGGCAGTAGGAATTGAAGCAATGAATGTATTTGGTGGAACTGCGTATCTAGATGTAAAGGAATTAGCAGATTATCGTCAGCTAAATGAGACAAGATTTAATAATTTATTAATGAAAGAAAAGGCAGTAGCGTTACCTTACGAAGACCCAGTTACTTGTGGTGTAAATGCAGCAAAACCTATTATTGATGCTCTTACAGAAGAAGAAAAAAATAAAATCGAACTTGTAATTACCTGTTCAGAGTCAGGAATCGATTTTGGTAAATCTATGAGTACATATATACATAAATACTTAGGACTTAATACGAATGTCAGAATGTTTGAATTAAAACAAGCATGTTATTCTGGAACAGCAGGTTTTCAGATGGCAGTTAACTTCATTTTGTCCAATACGTCAAAAGGCGCAAAAGCATTAGTTATTGCTACCGACATCTCTAGGTTTTTAATTACAGAAGGTGGTTCAGCTTTAACAGAAGACTGGTCATACGCAGAGCCAAGTGGAGGAGCGGGAGCAGTTGCTGTTCTTGTAAGTAATCGTCCATATATTTATCAAGTAGATGTTGGTGCAAATGGTTACTTTGGATATGAAGTTATGGATACTTGCAGACCTGTACCAGACAGTGAATCAGGAAATGCAGATCTTTCACTGCTTTCTTATTTAGACTGTTGTGAACAAGCATACAAAGAATATACAAAGAGAGTTGCCAATGTAAGTTATCAGAATACGTTCCAGTACTTATGTTTCCATACACCATTTGGTGGAATGGTAAAAGGAGCTCATCGTACTATGATGAGAAAGGTTGAAAAAGTTCGTAAGGCAGATCTGATTGAAGAAGATTTCGAAAAAAGAGTTAAACCTGGAATTACCTATTGTGCACGTGTAGGAAATATCATGGGGGCAACAGTGCTAATGTCAATTGCAAGTACAATTGATAATGGTGAATTTGATACAACAAAGAGATTAGGATGCTTCTCTTATGGTTCAGGATGCTGTTCAGAATTTTATAGTGGTGTTGTAACCAAAGAAGGTCAGGAAAGAATTCGTCAGTTAAAAATATCAGAACAGCTTGACAACCGTTACCGCTTAACAATGGATGAATATGAACAGCTATTAAGAGAAAGTTCCATTGTAAAATTCGGAACTAGAAATGCAAAATTAGATGTTGAAATGATACCTGGTGCATATAAGGCAAGTGTTGGAAAGCAGAGACTTGTTTTAGACAGTATCAATGAATTCCACAGAGAGTACAGGTGGCTGTAGTGAATTATGAAACGATAAGAGTACGAGAAGAAGGAAAGATATGTTATCTTCAGATTTATCGTCCTGAAAATAATAATACAATTAATGACCAACTTATAAAAGACTGTCATCATGTATTAGATTCCATGTCCAATGAGATTACAATTGTTGTATTAGAAGGGTTGCCAGAAACATTTTGTTTTGGAGCTGATTTTAAAGAACTCTATCAAAAGAATCAAGAAGCTTCTGAAAATCAACCACATCCTGAAGATATGTATGAATTATGGCAAAGATTATACACAGGACCGTTTGTATCAATTGCAAATGTAAAAGGTAAAGTGAATGCTGGAGGAATGGGATTTGTTTCGGCGTGTGATATTGTAATCGCTGACGAAACTGCAGTTTTTAGTTTATCAGAATTATTGTTTGGAATTTATCCTGCAATTGTATTCCCTTTTCTTGTAAATAAAATCGGCTTGAACAAAGCCAATTACTTTACCATGATGACACAGCCACTTAATGTAGAAAAAGCATATGAATATGGTTTGGTTAATGCATATGCAAAAGATACAACATCACTTCTTCGAAGAAATTTATTACGCTTAAAGGTTTTATCCAAGCGAGGAATTGAAAATTATAAGAAGTATCGTAATCAATACACAGAGGGGATATTTTATCATAAAGCGGGAGCGATTGAAGCAAATAAGGAGATGTTTTCCAATCCTGAAAATTTGTC
Source organism: uncultured Lachnoclostridium sp. (assembly GCA_937903005.1). Taxonomy (GTDB): domain Bacteria; phylum Bacillota; class Clostridia; order Lachnospirales; family Lachnospiraceae; genus Clostridium_AI. Next base: position 18,906 of record CALFNR010000044.1, read on the forward strand.
TGATATATTCAATTTTGTTGAGAAAGGTAAATATCCCTGGGAGTAGGGTGAGGGTGCGCATAAATGGATAGGAAAGTAGTATTTGAGGAGAAAATTACATCTGAAATTTTAATGCTTCGGATGGAAGACCGAGTGAGTAAAAATACCTTTTCAAAAGAGTTAATTGAGCAGCTAGAAGAGAGTTTTGAGCGAATTAGGAACGATGATGTATATAAAGTTGTTATAATGACCGGATATGATAATTATTTTTGTTCAGGCGGAACGATGGAGAGTCTGTTAGCTATCAATCAGGGTAAGGAAAAGTTTACAGATAAAAATATATATTCACTAGCACTAGAGTGTGATATACCGGTCATTTCTGCCATGCAAGGTCATGGGATCGGTGGTGGCTTTGTAATGGGGCTGTTTGCTGATTTCGTTGTACTCGGTAAGGAATGTGTATATACAACCAATTTTATGAAATATGGATTTACACCTGGTATGGGAGCAACCTGTGTGGTGCCTAAGAAACTTGGGATTGCATTAGGTGAAGAAATGTTGTTAAATGCGGGAACGTATCGTGGTGCTGAATTAGAGAAGCGAGGAGTTCCATATCCTGTGTTACCGAAGGCAGAAGTTGTAGGATATGCGATTGAACTTGCAAAACAATTGGCAGAAAAGCCTAGACTGTCCCTCATTACGTTAAAGAAGCATTTAGTTTCAGATATAAGAAATGAATTACCCGCGTATATTGAAAAAGAAATAGAAATGCATGAAATTACCTTTCACCAGCCAATTGTTGAAGAAAGAATAAAGCAGTTATTTGGTAGATAGTTTAGGGGGAAGAAGCATGAATGTTAGGCAGGTTTTAGAGCAGTTAAAAGAAGGAAAAATCACTCAGGAAGAGGCAGTTTTACTACTAAAAGATATGAAGGAATCTGTGGTGAAAACAACACAATACAATAATGGTGTGGTTTTAGTAGAAATGGCAGATGTACAGAATAAGAATATGTTCTCTAAAGAACTGATAACTGGTTTAATCAGGACATTTGAAGAAATAAATCAAAATGATTCTTGTAAAGTGGTTATTCTGGCTGGGTCCCGCAACTATTTTGCATGTGGAGGTAATGAAGAAGGTCTGTTAGAACTTTATAATGGAACAGCTAAGATGACAGACTTCGGAGTATACGAATTACCGCTAAAATGCAGAGTTCCTGTGATTGCTGCAATGAATGGTCATGCGATCGGTGGTGGCTGGTGTTTAGGAATGTTTTGTGATTTTGTACTTCTAGGCAGCGAATGCAGTTACACATGCAATCATATGAGATATGGCTTTACACCAGGGGATGGAGCTACCTTTATTTTTAAAGAAAAGATGGACATTAATGTTGCACAAGAAATCCTTTACACAGGAAAAACTTATAAAGGATTTCAATTAGCTGAAAAAGGAGTCAGCTTGACTATTGTATCCAAAAAAGAGGTGTTAACAGAAGCCAAGGCACTCGCTGACGAAATTGCACAGGCTCCACTTAAGTCTTTGATTTTGCTAAAAGAACATATGACACAAGAAATCAGAGAAAAATTAGATCAAGTAGTTGAGAAAGAGTGGGAAAATCAGAAGAAAACGCTTTCAAATAATCCAATTGTACTAAAAAATATACTAGGTGCATTTGACGCAAAGGAACCGATTAGTCAGCTGGTCCCGCTTAATTCGGTAAAGAAAGGGAAACCAATATTCTGGATTCATGGTGATGAAGGGGAATTAGATAGCCTCTATAGTATTGCGAAAGAATTGGAGTATCCTGTTTATGGACTCAGAATTGTGAAGTATATTGAGCATGAACCTAGATTTACTAATATTCAAATTCTGGCTTGTGATTATGTAGAACAGATTAAGAAAAAGCAAAGTAAAGGACCTTATCGTTTAGGTGGTTATTCCATTGGAGGGCTTATAGCATATGAAATAGTAAGGCAACTTCAGATGCAAGGTGAAGAAGTAGATACGCTCTTACTAATCCAAGCACCAAATGCTGAAAAAATAATGGAAAGCCGCAAGTCGGATTATGACTTCTTATTACAAGGGGTCAATCGAACTTTGATTGGAAGAAATCAGGAAAATCAAAATGAACTCAGCCAAGTCCTTATTAAACCAGATGAGGCAACAGGAGAAGATAGCGAATCTTATTTAGCAAGGCTAATTGAAATAGGAAAAGAGAGAGGCTTGTCGTTATCAATATCGGAAGGTGAATTGTGGGATATGTTTTGGCAGAGATTTCAAATTAAGAAACATTTGTTTGAAATGATATTGAAACTTCTACCGCTTCCACATCCAAACATGGTAAACTGTTATTATTGTACTAGTTCTACAGAAGAGTATTATGGAGCTTTAGAGTCATATTTTATGAGAGATACACCAATCCAACTTGGATTAATGGATGCAGATAAGTATTGGAATGAGTTAATGGATAAGGTTGTTACGAAAGAAATCGCTGCCACCAATCAGTTTACTGCTATGTATGAACCACAGTTTAGAGAACAGTTGATACAGTATTGTAGTGAAGTATATAACAGTCAGAAAAAAGAGTAATGGGGAAAAGGAGTACAGTATGAAATTAAGTTTACAGTATTATGCAATGGTACCACTGCTTAGAAAAGGAAAAATTAGTACGGAGCAGATTTTTAGTTATGCCTCAAAAGAGGGGTATGAAGCAATCGAGTATCTGCTTTTTGATCCATCGATGGATATTAAACCAGTAAAGGAACTGTTGGAAAAATACAATTTGTCCGTGTCCTGTGTGGATTGCTTTTTTGATTTTGCAACATGCGATGAAGATGTATTCCAGAAACAAATCGAAATTGCATATAGCGCAGTGGACAAAGTAAAACAATTAGGAAGTAAGTATATGATGGTGGTTCCTGCATATGAAGAATCCGTTACCACCAAAGAAGAAGCTGCACAGAATATTATTAAAGGTTTAAAATTACTCGTGGAATATGCAGGAAAAAAGGATATAGGTATTACAATTGAGGATTATCCAAATCTGAAAGTTCCGCTATGTAGTATAGATGAAATACATAGGATACTAACAGAAGTTCCAGGTCTTTATTTAACGTTTGATACAGGAAACTTTTTGATTGCAGAAGATGAATCAAAAGAAGCTTTGCAGAAACTTTACAAATATGTGAGAAATGTACATGCTAAAGACTGGAAGTTAGTTGAGGATGGTCAGTATCTGGAAACAAAATTAAAAAGAAAAGTGACATCTACCATTCATGGGGATGGAATTATAAAGTTCAAGGAATTATTTCAAATCTTGCAAGAAAACGCATATGACGGCTACATAAGTGTTGAGTTTGAGGGAGATATGGAAGATTTGGAACCGATCAAAAAATGCACAAAATACTTAAGAAGCATTTTAAAACAGTGTAAGGAGGTATGAAAATGTCAACAGTATTAGCAATCTCAGGGGCAGCATATGGTCATGTTACACCAACTCTTGGTATTATAGAAGAACTAGTATCTAGAGGAGAACGTGTATTGTATTTCTGTACGGAAGAGTTTAAAGCACCAATTGAAAAAGCGGGTGCTGAATTTAGAAAAATGAAACAACAGGAAATACAACCAAGAATGGGAAATGGAATAACTAAAGACAACATTTTATTTGATATTGCCATTAGAACATTTATTTCATATGATGAAGTAATTCAGGATATTTTGACGCAAATTAAAGATGATAAAATAGACTACATATTATTTGACTCTATGTTTGCGGTTGGAAGAATGCTAGCTGATATTTTAAAGGTACCTTCTGTTAGTTCATTTGCTGTATTTGCAACAGAAGAAGAGATGAAAGAAGACGATAACTTTGTAGGTATGGAATATATGGAAGAACATCCAGATATGCAAAAATACAAAGAAGTGGTTGAGAAGTTTAAGAAGGAATACAAGATAGAAGTTCCTGAGTTGACAAAACTGTTATACAATCATGGAGACTTGAATTTAGCATACACATCCGAATATTTCTTGCCTGATAAGAGTTTATATGATGAATCGTTCAAATTTATCGGTGGTCCACAGTCAATCATAAAAAAGGAAGTGGATTTTCCATTTGAAAAACTAAAAGATAAAGTGGTTGTTTATATTTCATTGGGAACTGCATTTAATGGCATGTATAAAGGAATTTACCAGGTATTTTTCGATGCCTTAGGAAAGGAAGATATTGTAGTTGTACTTTCTGCTTATCATATAGGTGTATCAGAGTTTGACATACCAGATAACTTTATTGTCAAAGAGTTTGTACCTCAATGGGAAGTGCTTCAATATGCGTCTGCTGCCATTACACATGGTGGATTAAGTACGACGAGTGATTTGGTTTATTACAATGTACCATTTTTAACATTACCTATCGGAGGAGATCAGCCATATATGGCAAAATGTTTTGAGCGATTAGGTGCTACAATTATATTGGATAAGTCAAACTTAACTGCAGAATTAGTAAGAGAATCAGTTATGAAGGTTATAAATGAGCCACAGTATGCTGAGAATATACAAAAAATAAAAGAATCATTTAAACAAGCAGGTGGAAGAAAGGCAGCAGCCGATGCTATTCTTGACATGATTCACAACATGAATATCTAATAAGATCATGGATAGACTTTTACATAGTGCTTGAAAAAATAGAAAGGGAGTTTTTCTTATGCTTTTACCTATGAATGGACTACAGTCTGCACAGTTAAATGAGACGTATGTAAATCAGCTTCTTGCATTAAATGAAGAAACTAGTGAAAGGGGGTTGGTTTTAACGGCTGAAGATGCAAAACATGTATTGCAGGCGCGTTCTCATACTTTAAACAGTTATGGAAGAATTGAACTAGGAATTAATGTGACGGAAGAAATTATTCAATTATTTCAAAAATCAGATTTTGTAAATTCTAACAATTATGTAACCATATTAACTGAGATACAAGAAATATTTTATTATTTTAAAAATGAAACGAATGAAAAGGTAGGAGATAAGGAGTTACTGGACAAGATAAAGTACTATTTTGAAATTGAATGTGGTGGTTCGATTCAGTTACTAAAGAGCAAGATGGAGGAATATTCTCGAAAGGTTAGAATGGAACAGATGAAACAGGAAATGGAGGATGAAGGGAGGGATATCTTTGAGCGAAAAGGCAAGTAGCGAAGTTAAGGTGCTTTCAAAGATTAATCGGAAAAAGTTAAGTAAATATCATTATACCAATTCGTTAATGGAGGAAGCGGTTAACGAAGGTATGTTGTCAACACTAGAAGTGGCAAATATTCAGGCAAAATTGCTTGAGTGTCTGTCAGATGTAATTATGCAGAAAACTAAAGGAGAGAGTACCTCTTTACCAGTTGACGAAACCACAGCGTTAATGGCTTCCCTTGTTTATACTTTGGATGTTTACCTGGAGCAATTCGACAATCCTGATGATGCTATAAAATTGTTAAAAGAAGAAGCAATCGACCAGTTAATTCATAAGGGAACTATGATGATTAGTGATCAGTATGATGAAATTAAAGAAATGTACTTGTATCTTGTAAAGAATAAGTTAGAAGTTCCTCTAGATTGCTATCATTCAACAATTGATGTAGCGGTTCCGACATTTCTAAAATCATATAATATTGTTTTTGCTGCGCATGTGACTGCGACAACTATTGACTATCCTTTAGCCAAGGATGATTGGGACGTGTGTGGCGTAAAATATATGTATACTTATATGAAACGTATTATATTAGAAACCCATTTTTGCAAGATGTTTGGCGATCAGAAGGTAATTAAACTTCTTGAGTGTTTTGGTAAAGCAATTAACATGGATTACAAACTGGAATTATTAAATATTTTTGAATTAGTAGTAAATAATGCTTTATTTCTTCAAATCGCAGGCAAAGACCCACTAAACTTAATTTTTGAGGAAGAGGATCGAAAAGTGTTTGTAAAGAGTATAAAACAATGGAATCAAAAAGAGGTTTCATTGTACTTGAAAGAAGGAGCAGATAAACTGATACAGACTTTAAAAATTACGGATGAAGAAACCGTAACTTATATCTATGATTATCTGCCTACTCTTGTCAAACGGACCAAAAATGTGTTACAAAACGATAGTGTAGAAAGTATTATTGTTGCCAACGTAAAAGAGGAACAGAAACAGAAGAGTTCCATTTTCCAAAGTTCTGAATCTATGAGCAGCAGGGAATTTCAAAAACTAACGGACGAGATAAGTGATATGTATGATGCGGAAGAAAAAGCAGAATATATTATCACCCATATTCAATCGATACATGATTTAGTAGATATTTTCAACTCAGATTATCTGTATGGAGATGAGTATGATGCATTGTATTCAAAGTTCGGAGATTTCGAGTTGGCTCTTCTTTCTAGGATAGTCTATTATGAGGAGATGCGTGATAACAAAGATAGTTTAAGAAAGCTTATAAAATCCATGGACTGGTTTGACTATGAATGGAAAGAGTACTTTACAAGCTTTATGTTAAAGCTAAGTGAAGAACGTATGAAGAGTGTAGAAAAACTAGTGGAAGATATTGATTATACACAATTAAATTTCGAGTAGGTTAAATTACTTAAGAAATAAAAGGAATGGAAGATGGATAATGGATAAGGATATAGAGTTAAAGTCGTTAATCAGCAAAGTATCAGTAGGTACATTTATTGGGACGGCGATACTAGCACTTGACAGTATTGTCCAGGCTATTTATGCAGGACATATTCTTGGACGGGATGGTCTTGTAAGTATAGGTTCTGGATTTTGCATAATGTTACTCTTTGTAGCATTATGTGAAGGTGCAGTCGCTGGAACAATTGGTATAGTAAAAGAAAAATACCAGGCAAAAGATCAAGATGGTTTTAAAGAAGCCGTAAATGTAGCATGGACAGTTGGTATCATAGTGAGTCTTGTTCTTACAGTTGTTGGAGTACTATTATCAGAAGTATTTCTGAAAGCACTAGGAACAGATGAAAGTATCATGGCAGACGCACTAATCTATCTTCGGATAAATCTAGAATTTAGTGGCTTAGTATATTTCATTTTTATGTGTTTGGAACTTTTAAAGAATAAACAGAAGAGGTGGCTTTCTTTTGTTTACATTGTAACAACCACTGTATTAAATATTATATTAATTCCTTTATTTGCTTCTGGAGTTTCATTTTTCCCAAAGTGCGGAATTAAGGCGTTTGCTGTTATTCCACTTATAACAGGAACGATTGGATGTATACTAAGTATAGTAGTGTTAGCAAAAGAAGAGAAAGGTTTATTTCAGTTACCAACTAAGCTATCCTTTCAATTTAGTTTCAAAGAAGTTGTAAAGAGAGGCACTCCAGCACTTTTGCCTAAGGTGCAAGCTGGTATCAGTTATCTGATTATATTGTTCTTTGTGAATAAATATGGTGCTTACGCCACCGGAGCATTTTACATAGTAACTCGGATTGATTCATTAGTTACGTTGCCGGCGATTGCGGTTATGACTGGAATTGCAGTAGGAACAGGACAAGTTATGGCAAGTAAACAGATAGACAGATTGAAGATTGTAGTGAAACAAGGAGTTAAATTAATGGCTCCGACAATTGTAATAATAGCATTTATCTCATTTTTCTTTTCCAATGGGTTTATGCATGTCTTTACAAATGAATCTGAGATACAAAGAATTGGTGCTTCCTATCTGAAAGTTGCAGCATTTGGTTATCTATTCTTTATTGCTATGTATGTATCCAATGGAATCTTATATGGAATGCAAAAAAGTGTCTATACAACATATTTTTCCTTGATTGCAATTTTTATTGTAAGATTGCCAGTAATATGGATCTGTTATGCCAAAGGGTATGGAATCGATGTTGTATGGAAAATCATTATAGCAAGTTACATAATTTCCACTTTGTTGAGTGTTGTTACAAATGTAAATCTTCAAAGAAAGATTAGGAAATTTCTAAAAGCATAAGAAAGAGTTATTCAAACCATGTAAAAAGAGGAGACTAATTTAATTAGTCTCCTCTTAATATGTATTTTGCGTATAAATATGTAAACAAAAAAGTAATTCTTGCCCATAGATTAAATGCATGATATAATAAAACTGATATAAATTTCACTATATCATATTTTGTGATATTTGTCAAGCAAAAAATAATAAGGAGGAAATATTGTGGAGAAAGACAAAGCACAGATGAGTAATCCATTGGGACAAGAGAAAATAGGAAAGTTACTCGTTAGTTATTCAGTCCCAGTCATAATTGCAGTATTAATAAATGCTATTTATAATATTGTGGATCAAATTTTTATTGGACATGGGGTTGGTCCTGTAGGTAATGCAGCTACCACAGTTACATATCCAATCGTTACGGTGGTATCAGCTTTAGGAAGCTGGCTTGGTGGAGGTGGTACTACTTATGCGGCTATCAAACTAGGACAAGGTAACAAAGACGAGGCAGAAAAGACATTTAATAATCTTTTTGTCGTTACATTTTTAGTAGGTGTTGTGATTGCAGTCGTTACAATTATATTCTTAAGTCCAATTTTGAAACTAGCAGGTGCATTAGATGATGTTGTTTCATATGCAAAAACATATTCATCTATCATTTTAATTGGAGTTCCGTTTAACATGGTTAGTTTGTCATTATCTGGACTAGCAAGAGTTGATGGTAACCCAAGAATTTCAATGTATGGAATGATTGCCGGAGCAGTATTGAATACAATACTTGATCCAATATACATATTTGCTTTTCATTGGGGAGTCGCAGGAGCAGCATTAGCAACTATTACATCTCAAATCATTAGTGCAGGTATTATTGTATACTATTTTGCGAAAAAATCCAATTTTTTACGTTTTCAAGTTGCTAATATGAAATTACAATCTAACATAGTAAAGGAAATTATTGTTCTTGGAACATCTTCTGGTATTATTCAATTTGTTGCTGTTGTAATGCAGCTTGTTATGAATAATTCCCTTGTACATTACTGTAAAGCCGCAGGAGTTTCTGTTTCAGTAGCATTAGGTGGTATGGGAGTAGCATTAAAGATCCTTATGATATTTGCTTCGTTGTGTATGGGCTTAGGTATCGGAGCGCAGCCAATTATCGGTTTCAATTATGGAGCAAAACAGTATCTTCGTATTCGTGAAGCATTTGTTAAGGCATGTATCGGCGCCACTGTGTCTATTACAATAGGATGGATATTGTGTCAGACAATTCCTCATACATTAGCGGCTATGTTTGGTAAACAAAGTCAGGAATTTATTTCATTTACTGCAAAATGTATTAAGATTTATCTAGGAGGAATGTTTGCTGTTGGTTTTGAAATTATTGCAACAAATTATTTCCAAGCAACCAAACAACCATTAAAGGCATCTGTATTATCCTTATTAAGACAATTGATTCTATTAGTTCCTTTGCTAATTATTTTACCTCATTTCTTTGGATTAAATGGAATTCTGTTTTCAGGTATGATTGCAGATATCTCTTCAGCAATCATTATTGGAATGTTTATTATACCAGAAATAATTCAATTAGGTAAAAAGGCACAAGAATCATAAAAGAATAAAAGTTACGAGCTATGTGTCAGAACTTTAATCCTATTATTAAAGCCTTCTGTAATACCATTTGTAAGTCCATACTTAAAAGCGTTTAGTATGTATTTTGCCCAACGGCGATAAGTGGATGCACCTCCGAGTGGTTTGTTTGTGAGACTGGCACTTGGGGGTCTTTTTTATCATAATGAAAAATGCTGGAGTTGTGAATGAGTTCATTCACATACCCCAACATTTATTATAGAGCCTAATAAAGTAGCTCTGCAACTATCATAGCAGTTGTAGAGCTGCTTTTCTATACACGTTCTTACAGGACGCTTATGAGACGTTTCAGTTATTCAAGATGCTGAGGAAAATAACATTGCTCTGATAAATGATATTAATGGTGTTGGACATTACACAGTTGAAAACTCATTTCTTGTTTAGCATAGCAACAAGGTTTTAATCAATTGTCAATAGAAATAAGCCGCTCGTGTTACGTTTCATTCCAAACGTCCATCAATGAACATTTTAAACAATTCCTCAAAAAACTATTGACAAACGAGTTAGAATAGACTAACCTAATAATAGTTAGACATAACTAACTTAAGAATCATGTGAAACTCCTTTGAACTGTGAGGCAAAAACTTCACGGTTCAAAAGCTGTAAATAATAAAAATATGGAGGTATACAGAAATGGATAAAGTATATATTATATTTTGGACACAAAGCGGAAACACAGGTGCAATGGCATCTGCTATAGGAGATGGAGTAAAAGAGGCTGGAAAAGAACCCGTACTTCTGTCACCGTCTGAAGCAAATATAGAGGATTTAAAAAATCTTCCCGCATTTGCCATGGGCTGCCCTGCCATGGGAGCAGAAGTTCTAGAGGAAGGAGAAATGGAACCATTCGTTTCGGAAGTAGAGAAGATTGCTGCTGGCAAGTCAGTTGCGTTATTTGGCTCCTACGGATGGGGAGATGGACAATGGATGCGAGACTGGGAAGATAGAATGAGCACAGCAGGCGCTAACGTAATAGATGGCGAAGGGCTAATAGTACAAGAAGCACCAGGAGATGACGAAATTAAGATGTGCCAAGATTTAGGAAAAACACTTGCGGGGATGTAAGGTATGAGTTTTGAGGAAAGTTTAATTTGGCACGCGTCGCCAACGCTTGCAAGTATAAAAGTTGCAAATCTTTATAGCTTTCAATTTGACTCAATGGAAGAATGCATCCAAATCATGCATCAGTTTAATTCCATAATGAATCCAAAAGGATTATATATCGAACTATTAAAAAATACAGACGATTTTTACCTCATCTATGTTTATCGAAAATCACATTTGCTACAAAACTTGAACCGAGTACATATTCAGGAGTTTTTAAAAGAATATGGATACACAGGTGGAAATGATCTGTCCACGTATTTTGATGTTTTAAAATCCAGACTTCTGAATCAGGTAGACTTTCCACACGAGATAGGAGTGTTTCTAGGGTATCCCCTTGCAGATGTTAAGGCGTTTATTGAGGATAAAGGCAAAAACGCTGTGATATGTGGTAATTGGAAAGTATATCATGATGAAAAATCAGCAAGGTGCCTGTTTTGTAAATATAACCATTGCAGAGAAGTATATGTAAAGGTTTATGAAGGAGGAAGAAAGTTTTGTGATATGTTGGTCGGCGCCTGAAAGAGAGGATGATAGGAATGGATATGGCAAAAAGAAAATTAAAAGATAAATTAAAAGGCCTAGCTATCATGCTACTGATTTGCATGATGTTTACCTTGTAAAGAAAGAAACACGAGCTGGATAATGCAATCAACTTATCCAGCTCGTTTATTATTTTTTATACAATGTTTTTTCAATGCGTTAAAATGAATATTGAGGTTATCATCATCGAAATAGTTTGTTTGCAGTTGTAGGTGTTGTTGGTTCTCTTATCATGACATGGATTTGGTAAGGATGTATAGTATGAAATAATGTAATAGGAAGGAGATACTTCATTACGAGGGATCTCTTTTTTATCTTGTACTTGTGCGTTAAGAACCAAAAAACTGAATTAGAAGGTCGAAAGATATGGATTTTGGTGCGTGACTAGGTATATAATATGGTTAGAAGTTTATAAAAATTTTGAAGAGATGTGCAATCAAAATATAAGGAAGGTGAAGGTAAATGGGACATATTCCATCCGGCGAAAGTTCAGAACTACAGATTCTTACCTTTGAAGAAGCAAGAAAAAAGAGCGGTAAAAGCAATTTATATGATACGAACAATTGGATGAAAAAAGAACTGTAGAAAAATTGATTAATTCGATATAGGACAAATGAAATGATAGAGAGGTGTAATATGACAGAACAAGAAAAAATGCTTGCTGGGAAAATCTATGACCCCAGTGACAAAACATTAGCAGAGCTAAGAGCAGAAGGACACAGACTGTCAAAGATGTACAATGATACATATGAGACAGAGGAAGAAAAACGAACCGAAATCTTAGATGAACTTTTACCAAATCGAGGTAAGGGATGTTATTTACAAGGACCTGTATTCTTTGATTACGGTAAATTCACAACCATGGGAGAGGGCTGTTATGCAAATTTCAATTTTACGGTGTTAGATACCTGTCCTGTAACAATCGGAGATAATGTATTTTTTGGACCCAATTGTACCATTGCGACACCGATTCATCCACTTCGTTGGCAAGAACGTAATATGAAATGCAAAGAGGATGAAACCTGGTATGACGATGAATATGGAAAAGCTGTTACCATTGGCTCAAACTGCTGGATTGCCAGCAACGTGGTGATTGCGGCAGGTGTAAATATCGGAGAAGGCTGTGTGATTGGGGCAGGAAGTGTCGTGACCAGAGATATTCCAGCCAATTCTTTAGCAGTTGGAAACCCTTGTAGAGTAATTCGTCAGATTACAGAAGAGGATTCGATAAAATACCATGAAGAGTTATTTTAGTATGAAGTTTTAGATATAAGGAATAT
>CALFNR010000045.1:0-30719 GCA_937903005.1 uncultured Lachnoclostridium sp.
GCACCAAATGCTAAAGGTTGATTTTTTATAATAAGAAATTTATAAAAAATCAACCTTTAGCATTTGGTGCAGGTTGGAATAGAGCAGTTTTTTATAGTATTGCCATAAATTTTTAACAATGCTTTCTTCTGGTGTTTGTTCTTTATTATAAGTGAAGAAATCGCAATAAACCGATTTGTTCTATGTTAAACCGGGGCTGCATATTGACATTTCTCATCCTCATGATATAATAACCAAGTCGGACGGCATACAGGGTATGCCTTGCAAGGTGTTTTGATAACCATATCAATGATTATTAAAATTCCCGGATGGACGTGAGTATTCATGAGCCAGATAAGATTCTTCTTATCTGGCCTATTTTTTTGGGAGGAATGTATGAATTTTTTACAAGACAACATCAAGAAATTATATTTTAAGTTTCTGATACCTTCTTTAGGGAGTGCAATGGTAATGTCTATTTACACCTTAACGGATGCCATTGTAATTGGAAAAGGAATTGGAGCAGATGCGCTTGCTGCCTTAAGCATTACTACACCACTATTATGCATTTTAGTATCTACAGGAATCTTATTTGGCATGGGTGGTTCTGTACAGATGAGTGTACAGCGTGGAATTGGAGATAATGAAAAAGCAAATCAGTTTTTCACCTTATCTTTCATACTTATAAGCATTATGTGTGCTTTATTATGGGCATTATATGGTGTTCGTATGCCTTCACTTCTGAAGTTGATGGGTGCAAATGAAACCTTATTTCCATATGCCTTATCGTATATGAAGTATATAAACCTTTTTCTTCCTTTTGTTGTATTTTCCAACTACGTTGCAATCTTTGTTCGTGCAGACAGTGATCCAAATCGTGCAATGGCGGGCGTATTGCTTGGCGGTGCACTCAATATTGCATTAGATATTGTTTTTGTTTTTCCACTGCAATTAGGAATGGCAGGTGCCGCTTTAGCATCAGCCCTAGGAATGATGTTACAGGTTATCATTGCAGGAAGTCACTTTGTCTCTAAAAATAGCAACCTTCGTTTTATTGCTGTACATGATATTTCCCATAACACGTGTACCATTATTGGAAGTGGCATACCGAGCTTTTTCAACGAGTTTGCCAATGGATTTATTGTCCTATTATTCAATGTACAAATATTGAAATACTGTGGAGCTGCTTCTTTATCTGTATACAGTGTGATTGCTAATTGTGTGATTTTATTTAATTCTTTGTTTACCGGAGTTGGACAAGCCGTTCAGCCTATTATTTCTACCAATTATGGTGCTGGGAAAATTACTCGTATTAATTCAGTCAAAAGGATGGCGTATGTTACCATATTAATTTTAGGAACTATATTTTCTTTCAGTGGAATTCTGTTTCCCACAGTTGTTTGTGGAACATTTTTAGATATGAATGTAGAACTGGCACAGATTGCAAAGCGCGGAGTAAGATTATATTTTATTGCTTTCTTGCCTATGGGAATTAACTTATTAACTTCATACTATCTGCAAGCAGTACTTCGTACAAAGCAATCCTTGTGTATTTCTGTTTTAAGAAATATTGTTTTGAGCAGTATCGCAATTCTTCTTTTTCCTGTTTTTTTTGGCTCGGAAAGCCTTTGGATTGTTATGCCAGTTGTGGAAAGTTTTGTTCTGGCAATTAGTATTGTATTTGTTAAGACAGCAGAATAACTCTTTTAGAAATAGAAGTAAGGGGGAAGTGTATCTTAATTCTCCCCTTCTCCCTTACTAAGTCATCCATTGCAAGAAATATTCTGTTTTCATTTTAATTCTGACTGGCAACAGTTCTACATACAGACTGTCCCGCTTGAATTTCAACACTATGATAAGTAAATGCATTCACAAACCAAGGTTCAAATTTTCCATGTATTAATAATACAATTTCACGGCTTTTTCAATTTTTTTAACGAATGTATAATACTAATAATTCAATAAAACTAAGGAGGGTTAACAAATGAAAACGATTTCCATTTTAGGGGACTCTTATTCCACTTATTCTGGATGGATACCTGAAGATTATCATTTCTGGTATGCTGATGAAAGAAATGAATGCGAAAATAATATGACAAGTGTGGAACAGACCTGGTGGCGACTGCTATGCAAAGAACTACAGTTAGAACTAATATCCAATTGCAGTTTCAGCGGCAGTACTGTGTGCAATACAGGCTATGACCAGACCGATGCCTCCACTACTTCTTTTATACATAGAATGAAACGAGAACTTGGCGAGGTCCGTGGCTTAGAAAACCAGCCGGATGTACTTCTGGTTTTTGGCGGTACCAATGACTTCTGGGCCGGCGTTCCTGTTGGTACGGAACAATACGGCAACTGGGACGAAGCCTCTCTAAAAACATTTGCCCCTGCTCTTGCTTACTGCTTTGACTACCTTCGTAAGTGGAATCCTAATTCTCAGATCTTTAGCATTGTAAATGATGAAATTACTGGGCCTTGCCGTGAAATGCTTAATAAAGTAGCAGACCATTATGGGATTGAGCAGATTCTGCTTCACGATATTGAAAAAGAGAATGGCCACCCCAATGCTGGTGGCATGCTGGAAATAAAAAATCAGATAAAAGAACATTTGTAACACCATAAGAAAAGCGATGGCTCTTCTCTCTTCCATCGCTTTTCTACGTTTCGTAGAAACTTATATTCTTCGGAGTGTTCATCCCCTGATATATTTCAAAATACCTGCCTCTACTGCATTTCAACTCATCAATCCTAAATCTCGTGAATAAATATTCCACTTCTAAGTTTAGGCTCAAACCAAGTCGACTTCGGTGGCATTAACTTTTTCGCATCTGCCACATCAAACAACTCCGTAATAGAAGTTGGATACATAGCAAAGGAAACCTTCATATCTTCATCCGCACGACGCTCCAATTCTTCCAACCCACGAATACCACCAATAAAATCAATCCTCTTATCTGTACGAGGGTCTTGAATGCCAAGTACAGGTCCTAACAGATAATCCTGTAACAAGGATACGTCCAACCTTGCCACAGCATCTGTAATGTCCTGTAACTCCTTCTTAGCAGTTAGGCGATACCATTTCTTATCTAAGTACATGGTAAATTCTGCTTTCTTAGTTGGAGAAGCTTTTCCACTCATTTCTTCTAAGTCAAAATGTTCTCTAATCTTCTCAAAGAACTCTTCCTTAGAATAACCATTCAAATCCTTCACCGTACGGTTGTAATCCATAATCATCAACTGATCGTGTGGGAATAATACAGACAAGAAATAGTTAAATTCCTCATCCCCTGTATACCCTGGATTTTCTTCCCTACGTTTCAAACCAACTTTTACAGCAGAGGCGGCTCTATGATGACCGTCTGCAATATAGATTTCCTGAATCTTTGCAAATGCATCTTGAATCTTCCCTACATCACTTGCATCCGCAATCTTCCATACATTATGTGTGACTCCATCGTCTGAGGTAAACGCATATAATGGTTCTGTTTTCATAACCGCATCTACGATAATATTGATTTCTTTCTTGGATCGATATGCAAGAAAGATAGGTCCTGTCTGGGCACTGCAGGTATCCACATGTTTGATACGGTCTAGTTCTTTATCGGCACGAGTATTTTCATGCTTCTTAATGATATTATTCTGATAATCATCAATGGAAGAACAGGCTACAATTCCGGTCTGAGAACGACCATTCATAATCAGTTCATATACATAATAACAGTTTGTTTCGTCTTTGATAAAGGTTCCATTATCTATCCATGCATGGAGCATCTCGCTGGCCTTCTCATAAACACATGGAGCATAGGTGTCAACACTGTCGTCAAACTGTGTTTCTGCTCGGTCAATATTTAAAAAAGAAAGTGGTTCTTTTTTTACAACTTCCTTTGCTTCTTCCCTGTTATACACATCATAAGGCAAAGCTGCAACACGCGAAACAACTTCCTTATTTGGTCTTACACACTGAAAGGGTCTTACTGTAGCCATAATTTATTCATCCTCCTGATTTTTCATTATATCCTATAACATCGCTTCGTTATCTTTTTACATTTAGAGCACTGGATGTTACTGATAATACTTCTCTAATGCCTCATATACTTCTTTACTGATTTCTACTAGTGGTTCTCCGTCGTAACAAGCATAATAATTTGTAACATCATCTGTGATAATGTCCCTATCGACATCAACACCATTATAATTTTCTGCTCTATAACGTTTTCCTTTTAGAGCTGTAAATGTTTTCCCCCATAATATACTCCTTTCTGATTTATGCTTTTAAATATATTTTGTTCTCACAATGTACTCTCTTATCGTCACGAAGTACAGATGGCTTCAAACTGTACTTAATATTACTTTGTCCCCTGTAAAAAACATATTCCTTACTTTCATATGTTTTACTAAGCCATTCTGTATATTGCGATACGCTAGTGCATTCACTTCTTTTTACATCTGTCATAAGCGCCCCCAAATACTCATGAAACGCACACTATCTCTCTAAAAATCATTTAAAGTATAGCACTTCTTTTCAACTTCCTGCAACCCGTTTTTCATCTCATAACCACTCCACATCTCATACACCGCATCTTCCGCATGAAACCCGATTACGCTAAACTCTTCTTCTCTAAGTTCCGTTGTACGATTCGCTTTATTACCAAGCACAAGCATGTGTTTAGGTCTAATAAAGAAGATACACTCGTCTAATTCTACTTCGATATAATGATGTCCTTTTCCATATACCTTCTGTTCCATATCATCTAAACCTCTATATTTCACACAAAGCATCTCTTCTGGAAGGTATACATAACGCCCTCTTGCATTTTGCTCATAAACAGGAGCAAGAAGTAAGCTTTCCCCTAATAATAACTCATCCTCAACCTGTTCACACTGTCTATCATCTGGATATTCAAAGGTAAGCGGGCGGAATAACATTTTGTTCTCAAACACCGCCTTTAAGAATTCACTATAAATGTAAGGTATCAGGCTGTAACGCAAATGCAGAATGTTACGAATCGCATCTCTATTTTTAAAGCGGTATAACTCCTGATCTCTTGTCCCAATGGCACTGTGATTACGAAACAGTGGAGTGAAAGTACTAAACTGAATCCAGCGAAGCATTAATTCTTC
The DNA here is from genome assembly GCA_937903005.1 of uncultured Lachnoclostridium sp. Lineage (GTDB taxonomy): Bacteria > Bacillota > Clostridia > Lachnospirales > Lachnospiraceae > Clostridium_AI. The sequence goes on from CALFNR010000045.1 coordinate 5,104, forward strand.
CGTTACGTTGCTGCCAAATCCACCTGTGTCAGCACCTGTATATAAATATCCACACATGTTAAGTGATGGCATCATTTTGATATTCAATCGTAAATGTGACCACCAGGAACTGTTATCTCCTGTCCAAATTCCACCATATCTATGAGAACCGATACAAGACGCACGAGAGAATAGCAGAATCTCTTTGCCTGGATATAACGCATCAAATGCTTCTCTTGCGGCTCTTGTCATGTTATAACCATATAAATTATGAACTTTATCATGACTTACCAGTTCGCCATTTACCTTATGATAAAAACTCCTGTAATCGTTTTCATTATTAGCAAGACCATTTACCTTATCGCGAAGAGCAAAAAACGAATCAATATCCAAGTTTTTATCTTTCAGTTCATCTGCAAAATCAAAAAACTCTTTTACACCTTCTTCGGTATAAAACAATGCCGGCTCGTTCATGTCATTCCAGAAACCATCAATTCCTTTGTCTACAAGGGTTCTGTACTGACGACCAAACCACATTCTCGCATCTTTATCTAAAAAATCTGGGAAGTGACATTTTCCAGGCCATACTCCTGCGGTAAAATACTCTCCCTTTTCATTCTTGCAAAAATATCCTTTCTCAACACCTTCTTCGTAGACTGAATATCCTTCTTCAATTTTTACTCCGGCATCAATAATCGGTACAAGATGTATATCCTTTGCCTTCATCTCATTCACAAACCGCTCGAAATCAGGAAATGTCTCTTCATTTACAGTAAAGTCTTTATAACGTTCCATATAATCTATATCTAAATAAATCGCCTCTAATGGCAAATCTGCCTCTTCGTATCTTGCTGCAACTTCACGAATATCATCTGCTGATTTGTAGCCCCATCGACTCTGTTGATAGCCAAATGCCCACTTTGGTGCAATATAACTTCTTCCTATTAGGGTACGGAATTCCTTCACGATTTCATCTAAACTATCTGCTTCTATTATATAAAGATCGTATCCACCATCCTTTACTGTAATCACAAGCTCATCCATATCCGTATAACCTACGTCAAAAGTCACAGAAAAAGGAGTATCAATAAATACCGCAAAATTCTTCTCTCCTTTTATCATAAGGAAATTATGCGCTCCATATAAAGAAACCTTTTCTTCTGTATGGGAACAGTCATCACTACAACATGATGTATATATGTAACCACGTTTATTAAGTCCACGTATATTTTCTCCTAATCCATATGCAATATCATGCTTCCCCATTTGATATGTAATAATTTCATTGCTATTTTCTGATACTGATATATAGTCTGGCAACTGAGTGCTTACTGGAATTTCCAAAACAACAGAATCCGTTGGAATCTTTGGATTAAATGCAAATTTATGAATCATTTTTTCACCTTCTAAGTTCAACATATTCATTATCTTTTTTAACATGATACACTGGGTGTGTCAAGCAATTTCCAGCTCAATAAAGCATCATAAATAAAATTATATAAAGAAAGTATTGACAAATGGAAGAACTAGGATTAATATAAACGTATGAACAATCATTCATATGAAGGAGTGTTAGTATGAAAAACAGCACAAATGATACTATAGAAACCTGTGATTCTCACTGCATTCACCCTGACGTAGTGAAACAGGCATACGATGAAATGCCTGCTGAAGAACATCTCTATGATTTAGCGGAACTTTTTAAAGTTTTCGGAGATATTACTAGAATCAAGATTCTCTATGTATTATTTGAAAGTGAAATGTGCGTATGCGATATTGCTGAAATTTTAAATATGACGCAAAGTGCTATCTCGCATCAGCTTCGTGTTTTGAAGCAAAACAGACTAGTAAGATTCCGTAGGGAAGGTAAAAACATTATTTATTCACTAGCGGATGAGCATGTACGTTCCATTATCAATCAAGGTATGGAACATATAAACGAATAAGAAAGGTGGAAATTATTATGAAAAAAGTATTTAAATTAGAAGATTTGGATTGCGCAAACTGTGCAGCAAAAATGGAAGATGCAATTAACAAAATGGAGGATGTTAATTCTGCCCGTGTCAACTTTATGACTCAGAAACTAACAATTGATATTGATGATGACAAATTTGAAGCTACTATGGATGCAGTGCAAAAAGCTATGGCTAAGGTTGAACCTGATTGTCGTATCTTAAGATAAGCAATACGAACAGTTTAACGAAAACCGAACGGAGGGCAAGTCATGACTAAGAAACAGAAAAAGACTTTGTACAAAATCATTATCAGTTTTGTGCTTTTCTTAACAGGATATTTGATACAAGAGCTGCTCGCAGTTCCTAAGATTGTTACTTTTCTTGTTTTCCTTGTATCCTACCTGTTAGTTGGTGCACCAGTTCTTATGAAGGCTGGAAGAAACATATTAAAAGGTCAGGTATTTGATGAGAACTTTCTGATGACTCTTGCTACAATTGGTGCATTTATTATCGGTGAATATCCAGAAGGTGTTGCCGTAATGATTTTCTACCAGATTGGTGAACTTTTTGAAAAAGTTGCAGTTGGAAAATCAAGACAGTCTATCTCTGATTTAATGGATATCTGTCCTGATATCGCACATGTAGAGAGAAATGGCGAACTAGAAGATGTTGATCCAGAGGAAATAAGCATTGATGACATCATTGTAATCAAACCAGGTGAAAAAGTTCCTTTAGACGGCGTTATTTTAGAAGGAAGCTCCTCTCTTGATACTTCTGCTCTAACTGGTGAATCTGTTCCAAGAGTTGTCAACGAAGGGGATTCCATATTAAGCGGCACAATTAACTTGACTGGTATGGTGAAAGTAAAAGTTACCAAGGAATTTGGGGAATCCACAGTTTCTAAGATCTTAGACTTGGTTGAAAATGCAAGTAATAAAAAAGCACAATCTGAACAGTTTATTACTAAGTTTTCAAAATACTATACTCCTGTAGTCGTAATTGTTGCAGTAATTCTAGCATTTATCCCTCCGCTGATTCTTTCTGAGAACTTTGCTGGATGGGTTCATAGAGGTCTTATTTTCCTTGTTATTTCCTGCCCTTGTGCTTTGGTTATCTCTGTTCCCCTTAGTTTCTTTGGTGGAATCGGTGGTGCTTCAAAAGCTGGAATTCTAGTAAAAGGAAGTAACTATTTAGAAATGCTTGCAAAAGCTGACACCATTTTAATGGATAAGACTGGTACTTTAACAAAAGGTACTTTTAACGTAACTGAGATACAAAGTGAGGGTATGGATAAATCTGAGCTTTTAGAATACTGTGCCTATGCAGAATTCTATAGCACTCACCCTATTTCCTTATCAATTGCAAAGGCATACGGAAAAGAAATAGATAAATCACGCCTCACAGATGTAGAAGAAATTGCTGGTCACGGAGTAAAAGCTTGTGTAGATGGCAAAATTGTTTACGCAGGTAACGAAAAACTTATGAAACAGCAGAATATATCCATTCCAGATGTAAACTTTATTGGAACCATTATGTATGTTGCAGTAGAGAATGAGTACGCAGGTTACATTATCATTTCGGATGAGATTAAGCCAGATGCTAAACGTGCCATTCAGGAAATGAAAGCGGCTGGTATCCGTAAAACAGTTATGCTTACTGGAGATCACAAGTCAACAGGAGAAGCCGTAGCAAACGAACTAGGAATTCAGGAAGTTCACACAGAACTGCTTCCTGGTGATAAGGTAGATCGTGTAGAGCATTATCTAGATCCTGCCACTAAAAATGGAAATGTTGTATTTGTTGGCGATGGAATAAACGATGCACCTGTACTAACACGAGCTGATATCGGAATTGCAATGGGCGGTTTAGGTTCCGATGCCGCAATTGAAGCTGCTGATATCGTTATTATGAATGATGAGCCAAGCAAAATCGCTACTGCAATTGGCATTAGCCGTAAAACACTTCGCATTGTTTACGAAAACATTACATTTGCTTTGGCTGTAAAATTTATTATTCTAGCCCTTGGAGCATTAGGTAAAGCAAATATGTGGATGGCTGTATTTGCAGATGTAGGAGTCTCTGTAATCGCTATTTTAAATGCTACTAGAGCACTTAGGTACAAAGAAAAAAGCAAATAGCAACTAATAATCCCCCCCTATTACTTTGAAACACAAAATAATAGGGGGGACTCTTTTTACATCTTAAATAATATCCTCATATCCTTTAAGGTCTCTAAATGCATTACACATTTTCTTATATGGATTATTTAAAACTCTACACCTTGTATCAATCTGATATACCTTTCTCTTATTCATGCGATATTTCGGCCAAGGTCCTTTTCCTTTTCCATTTGGATTCCCAAATTTAATAAAATTGACCCATGCTCGATAGCAAGTTCTTGAAACTTTTCCAAAAGATTTCTCATCCGAAGCTTCATACAAATTCCTCATTTCTGATATTTTTGCTGTTCCTAATGCAAGTGGGATTTCTAATCCATGAAAACAGCCTAATCCCATTTGCGTACTTGGCTCTGCCTGATAGGAAAAATAATACATATATGTATCACCGTACTGGCTTTGCAGATCTGCTACGATTGCACTATCATTTACAAATGTAAAATCTCTGCAAAAATCTTGTATAGACTGAGGTGTTTCAAAACAATCATAATGCTTTCTCAATTTGTTTCGAACTTCTTCTGAGGTATTACAATTTTCGAAAAATTGCTCTATTTCATCTTTGGTGTACATCATATTGCTTGTATCCCCATGAATAAACAAAGATGCTTCGTTCATATTGGTTCCAATCATCAATTTAATGCCCTTTCCACTTCCTTTTCCTATTTTCTCTATAGGTGGCTCAGGCAACAATTCTCCACCGATCATATTTCCTGGCAGAAAGATACCTGGATTTTCTCTTGTATAATTATTCATTAGCCAAAGAGAAGCATCCTGGAGTTCATCTGTATTTACATCTTTTAATTTGCTCGCCTCTTCTATGGATAAATTTAAATGTTTCAAAAGAAGAGACATATTACGCTCTCCTACCTTAGGAACCATTGTACTTCTTATCACTGCACTTTGACTAATTACCTGGTGGAATAGACCTTTCGCCGCTGGTGTAGCCATCAGATTAATTACAGAACCAGCACCGGCTGATTCTCCCATTATGGTAACCTTATCAGGATCTCCTCCAAAGTTCTCAATGTTCTCCTTTACCCAGCGCAATGCCTGAATCTGATCACTTTCCATTATATCTGAATCAAAGTCTTCTTCCGCACCTGGTAAATGGGATAAATCATATCCTCCGAATACACCGACTCTATGGTTAAAAGAAACAAACACAATTCCATCTTTGGCATAATTTGTACCATCATATGTGTCTAATGATGCCTCTCCAATAATAAATGCACTTCCATAGAAAAAAACTACAACTGGCTTTTTGTATTCGGTTTCTTTGGACCAGATATTTAAATATAGACAATCTTCACTTTCCTCAATATCTGGATTTGAAGTTAAAAACGGTGGCTGCAATGGTTTATTACTCCAGTTAACCGTTTCCAATACTCCGGCCCAATCATCAGCTGGCTGTGCCCTGCGAAAACGATATTCTCCTAACGGTTTTTTTGCATAAGGTATTCCTAACCACTTCATAACCCCATTTTCTACCTTACCTTTTACAATTCCATTTTTTGTTTTGACTTCACAATTCTTCATTTGCATTCTCCTTTTAAAATCGAGATGAATATTATGCCTTTATCTTATATGTGTTTTTTTCTCGATATCTCAATAAGCTTGCCATCGGATTTCTTAATTTATATTACTTCTTTTTCACATCTTCTCTAATATTGTAACATAACAATAGTTTCTTTGGTATCTCCAATTTGCACAGTAAACGCTTCATAGTCAGTGTCTCATTAAAAAAATACCGCTTTCGCCGTTTCTGCGATACTGTAAATAATCGCACTTGACTGGGCACCTGCAACTGTATCGATCATCACCCAGTTTTTCTTCCCAATGCAGAATCCTCTAATCGACTGCTCAGCAGCATTATTATCCATTGACACTTCCCCATCCGAAAGAAACGTCCTCAGGTACTTTTCCTGATTCAGCGAATACATAAAACCATTATGCGTTTTGCTTTGGTTACACGCACTGGCGTTTCATCAGCCTGAAGGACATGGTATTCATAAAGCTTTTGGTGTAGATAATCATAGAACACCGACATGATGTTCCTCGATTTCGACTTTTGCAGGAGTAAAAATTAACACCTTGCTGGCTGCACCAGTCCTTCACACTCATTCCCTGTGGTCTTTGGTTATAGTCCTGAATCTGCTGTGCCCACGTTTCTAGCCTGCATTGTTTTGCAACTAGAGTAGTTGTTGAATTCATAAGTTCAACCTCCTAAAACTGTCTAAAAAGTATAGGACTAGACTTTTTAGAATTATTTAGGTTATTTTCTCAAAATTTTTAGAATTTGTCTATGCACTCACTATGAAGCGCTTACTTTGCACAATTCATTTTGTTACCTCTTCATCAGAATGTCCTACCCAGTCTATGTTTTCTTTGAAAATCTATCAGATCCCCCCCCCCCCTTTGCTATCACCATAATAAAAGGCTCCTTCCTGATAAGATTTATACCTGATTCTTACCAAGTTGGAACCATTTTTTATTAGAGACAGTTACCTTTATTCTGCGAACGCTCTAAATAAACTATAAAATTCACTCTCTCTTGCAACTAATTCATCAAAACTTCCGTGTTCAATAATATTACCATTTTTCATAAAGATAATTTCATCGTACTTCTTTAATAATGTTTCTTCTAACTTATGAGTAATAATCATAGAGGTTAGATCCTTAATATTTAAAATTGAATTCTCAACTTCGTATGTAGTTTTCATATCCAACGATGAAGTTGCCTCATCCATTAACAATACAGGTGTTTTTCTAAGTACTGATCGAGCAATAGAAATTCTTTGTTTTTGTCCACCTGATAAAAGAGAACCATTTTCTCCACAAGACATATTCAATCCATTTTTACTATTGTCCACAAATTCTTTTAGTCCTGATAATTCAAGTGCCTCTTGAATTTCACGTTCCGAATAGTCTTGATTTAACGTAATATTTGCCTTTAACGTATCATCGAAGATATAAACATTCTGCTGCACAATAGTTAGTAATTTATATAGACTTTCTGAAGAAACCTTATTAATATTCATTCCATCAATAAGAATTTCTCCCTTTCCTTGTTCAACTTCGAAGAACTTCAGCAACAAGTTCATTATAGTTGATTTTCCACTTCCCGACATACCTACTAATGCATATTTTTTTCCTTTTTCAATTCTTAAATTAAAATCCTTTAGCACTTGGGCACCTTCAGGTGTATAAGAGAAATTAACATTCTTGTATTCAATGCACTTATCAAAACTTGACTTATCCTCTAACCTTTCAACGTTAGTGTTGTTATCCTCTGGAATAACAGTATCCAGTAACTGTTCTAATACCACTTTACCAGAATTATGCTTATTCATGCTAACACCAAGCTCATTTAAAGGCATAACCACAAAATTAACTAACTGTACGATAGAAGTAACACTACCAATTGTAGTACTACCTTGTAAAACCATATAGATACCACAACCAAATGCTACTAAGAATACTATCATACCAGACAATTCCGAAATAGAGCGAGTTAACGCCATAATCTTATTCGTCTTATGATTGGTATTAGACATCTCTAAGCTAACACCTTCATAATCTTTACTTACCTGATTTTCGATATGGAAGCTTTTTATTACTAAAAAACCTTGTAAAATATCTTTTATCTTCGCCATATACTTGGTATCACTGGCAATGCTGGCTTTCTGTCCATCTTGAGCTAACTTTCCTAAAATTCCAGTTAAAAACATCGGAATAAGACATGCAACACAAACCAATGCAGCTAATTTGTAATTTCCTATAAACATTGCAATTAATGATGCAACCATTAATGAAATATTCTTTATAATGCCAAAGAACTCGTTAAAATAGTCTTGTTCGACGCTCTTCATCTGAGTAGTTAACGAATTAATATACTTCGATGAATTCTTTTGGCTGAACTCAGTATAATTCTTATGTATAATGCAACTAAAAATTTCCCCTCGTAGAACATTCATATTCTTGCCAATATACTTAATCTTAAAAAACTGTGAAAAATAATTCATTAAGGTAAAAAGGATGATAACTCCAATACCAAAGAAAATTGAATTTCTAAATCCAGTAACGTCCTGCTTCATACCCGTATCAATTATAAATTTAATTGAATATGCAAAAGCAATATTTATTAATGGAGCAATTACAAAAAGCAACACACAAAAGATAAGCTCTGGTTTAAATTTAAATACTTCTATCTGATTCGTTTTTCTGTTTTTCTTATCCATTTTTCCCTTGCATGATATTTCTATAAGGCGAATATCATTTTCCTTTCTTTTATATTTGTGCTTGAAAACATGTACCATATATCAACATAACCTGCTTTAATTTGCATCGTCAAAGTGTGCCATGAAATATGATTCAAGGTCAATATTATGTTTTTTTAGTTTTTCAATTTCTACTTCTTCTAACATTCTTCCTTTTTTCAATACACCGATAGTATCAGTCATATGTTCAATTTCAGAAAGTATATGGCTGGAAATTAAAATAGACATGTCATTTTCCTCAACCATACGCATAAGAAGTTTTCTAATTTGTCTAACTCCCATAGGGTCCAAACCATTTATTGGCTCATCTAATATGAGTAATTTAGGTTTTGAAATTAATGCTCTCGCTAATCCAAGTCTCTGCCTCATACCAAGAGAAAAATCTTTCGCTTTCAGATTCTCATTATTCTCTAAACCTACCATATCTAAAGTTTCTTGAATTAAACCTTCGCATTCAATGTCCATATACTCGCAATGAATTTTTAATATTTCTTTTGCTGTACAATTTTCATAGAAAATAGGTACTTCAATAATACTTCCAATGTCAGCTAAGATCTCTTCTCTATACTTTTTAAGTTCTTTACCAAAAATTTTGATGCTTCCGCTTTGATATGGCAAAATAGTTAATATATTTTTCATTAGCGTTGTCTTACCTGCACCATTTGGTCCTAAAAATCCATATATTGTTTTCTTTTTAACCGTGAGGTTAACATTGTCTAATATAGTTTTTCCATCAATGACAGTTGTCAAATCTCTAATTTCAATATAATTCTCCATATTATACCACTACATGGTGTTTTACAATTTTCACACCATATCCCTTTCTTTTTATTTGTGTTCCAACATCCATTCACATAGTGTAGTTTTTTTATTTTTCTATCCTACGCAAATCTGATTAATGTATAGCCACATTACCTTAATTAAAATAACCAATAAGTTTACGATATACCTCTTGTACTTCTTCTTCTGATAAAAACATACCTAGATTTAAATACTGTGCTGACAGCGACACAATAACACCATAGTTAGATGAACTAGTTTCTAACTTTCTTTTAATAATCTTATTTTCCTGAGGATTCATATTGTTTTCAAACTCCCCAAGATAATTAACTATTATTTTAGGTACATAAGTGCCATCCTTTTCTTCAAAATCCAAGAAATTCAACGAGGTTTCTTTCTTTATATCTTTATAATTTTTAATACTTTCCATAATATCTTGATTCATACTCTCTACTGATGAGTTTTTTACAAATATCGGAATTAAATCAAGGAATAAACCTAGTGTATTATTATAAGTTTGGTTTTTCCCATCTCGTGAATGATATAAAATCGTAAAACCTAACTCATTATCATTTACCATCTCTGGGAATACATTGGCAATTATTTTTGCAATAATTCCCCAAGTATCCTTTAGGAAAGTCTGGTACATCTCCTTGGAAAGTTTAATCGGCACATTATAAAAACTCCTTGTTGCCCTCCTCCTTTCGACTATACTCTCATTCTTTTTATCTTTACAGATACGAATGAGCGGATATAAAAGATTATCTTGTGGCTTCTCTAATTCATTTACTATCTCTCTCGTAAATTCATCATAAGGTCTAATTGCATCAGAAATCTTTTTCTTTCGCAGGCATTCATTTACCTCCTCCTCAAAAATCTCTGCCGACCTTGCATCCCAGAATATATGATGAATACGCAAAATAATAACATGTGTGCTTTGAGATGTTTTATAAATGACCATATTTGATAATAACACCTTAGTTTCAAATTGCTCATTATCATCAAATTTATCCCTTTCAAGCTGCAATATGTATTCTTTTTTCTCATCTTCCATTAAACTAATATCATGATAAGGGAAATACCATGTTCCGTTATATTGATATTCATTTATAACTGTATTTCCATTTTCAATTTTAATACCAGATCTTAGTACTCCCTGTTTTTCAATAACAAGTTTCAATGCTTCTTCTATCTCCTGTTTGGAGTATGTTCCATTGACTTCAAAATAATGACCTGAGATTACACTTTCTTGTTTTAGGAAAAATCTTTGCATACTTGTTGCTTTATATGTTGTATATATTCCTTTGTTTTTTGTATTCATTGCATCATAAATCTCGGAGTCCAGCTCATTTTCAATAGTTACGCCTTCAAAAGAAGATTGTTTCCTGTTATTCTTCTCCGTATTCGTTTCTATTGTAACACTTTGGCACCTTTCAGCCAATTCCTGAATAGATACATTTTTCAACAAGTCTTTGATTCCTATGTCTAAATTGTTTTCTTTAAGCTTATGTGAAGCCCTTATTGCTGTAATTGAATTACCACCAACATCGAGAAAACCATATCTAGCATCTATTATTTCTGTGTCAATCTGGATGATTTCAGCAAATATATCTGCTATACATTTTTCTTCTTCTGTTAATGCTCCTTGTTCTTTTTGTGTTACTTTCTTTAATCTTGCTAATTTTTCTTTATCAACTTTACCATTTATTGTAGTTGGAATTTCTTCTACTTTTATAATACGTTCAGGTATCATATACAATGGAAGTTTCTTTTCAAGTATCGATCTGACTTCTGTCAAATTATACTCTTTGCTTCCCGTATAGTATGCTGCTATAAACTTATTATGGAACTTATTTTCCTCAATAGATACAACAACTGCATCTACATTAAGCTGACTGGACATGCATCTTTCTATTTCACCAACTTCAATTCTGTGCCCACGTATTTTAAACTGCTTATCAACTCTTCCCAAAAATACTAAGTTTCCATTCTTTAATCGTTTACATAAATCCCCTGTTCTGTAGAAAATCATATCATTGTAATTTGGTAACGTGATAAATTTTTCTTTATTCAGTTCATCTCTGTTTAAATAACCGTTAGAAACTGCAATTCCACCTAGACACAGTTCTCCTGGCATTCCATCAAGAACTTCCTGTTTGCCATGCAAAATAACAGCTGTTACGTTATCAATTGGTTTACCAATAGGTACTTTATCAGTTATATTGTCTTCGCTTTTATAAACATACGTAATAGTCCAAATGGTTGTTTCACTTGGTCCGTATCCATTTATATAAGTCAGCTTTTCTCCCCATTGTTTAGCATATCTTAATATTGCCTCTTCCCCTGCATTCATCATGATTTTCAGGGTTTTCACTTTATTAATATTAAGGAATGGCATCATGGATGGTGGTAATATTGCATACGTTACCCTTTTTTCATTCCAATACTCAACCAAACTATCAGGGTCTTTTCTGATATCTTCAGGCACTATTGCCAATGTTGCCCCAAGAACCAATGCTCCAAAAATCTCTAGTATAGATGCATCAAATGATAAGCTAGCAAACTGCTGTACTACATCTTTGGAAGTCAAACCAATTTTATTATGTAAATATATAAATAAATTATCAAGGCTTTCATATCTTATCAACGAAGCTTTCGGATTGCCTGTTGAACCAGAAGTATATATTGCATATGCAACATCTGTTGGCAAAACATCAACATTAGGATTATTTAAATTGCTACTATAATCTACGCCATTAATATCAATTGTACAGATATTTTCATACTCTAGTTTTCCCTTTACCAAGACAAATTTACTGCCAGAATCACTTAATAAATACTTGATTCTATCATCCGGATTAGATGGGTCAATTGTAAGACAAATACCTCCACATTTCATTATTGCCAGCATACAGACAACCGATTCAATAGACTTATCCATAATTATTGATATAATATCACCTTTATTAATTTTATATTTCATCAAGTTTGCTGCTATGCTATTAGCTTTTCTATCCAGTTCTCCATATGTAATATTTTCATCCCCTAAAGTGACTGCAATCTTCTCAGGACTTTTTCTTGCAAACTGTTCAATATGTTTAAATGTAACCTCGTACTGCCTTGAGCTTCTATTCTCTACATGACTGACAGGTTTCTGATCAAATATCTTAATTTCATTTACTAATATATCTGGGGCATTAATTACCTGTCGTAGCATAAACTCAAATACATGCAGTAAATCTGATATTGTTTCTGTTTCGAACATAGCTGCTTTGTATTGTGCCTTAATATAGAACTTACTGCTGCCTTCACATATGGAAATAGAAAGGTTGAAATTAGCTTTTTCTCTTCCATCAATTATCTTTAAAAATGTATCAGAATCTAGCTTAATTATCTCATCATTCTCAAAGAAGTTTTCATAAACTAATGCTGTATTGATCAAACTGCTTTTCTCTTCTAAAACACTTTGGATATCGACAATTGAACAATAACTGTATTTGTCACTGTTCATAGCTTGATTTTGTACACTGTCCAGTATTTCTTTAAAGGTAGCGTTAGAATCACAATTCACTCTTACTGGTACTGTATTAATTAATGATCCAACTATTTCCTCAATGTTGCTAACTGGATAACTTCTTCCTGATACTACTTTTCCAAATACTACATCGTTTGAGTAATTGTAATGTTGCAAAACAAGACCAAAAACAGTTTCGAATATAATGTTTTTAGTAACATTATGCTTATTACTAAATGCTCTCAGCTGCTCACATAAACTCTTGTCAAGTTCGATTTCCATATCAACATCATCGCCAATTACATCTGAGTCCATACTGTTAGTCTTTATGGCATCAAATGTTGCTTCATTGTTATAATCTTTTAAAATATTTTTCCAATACTCTAATGCAATCGGTTTACTTAATCCACTGACATGCTTGATATATTCGATATAAGAATCTCCCTCGCGCATTTTCTCATATAATTTATCTAACTCTAAATTATTAATAAAGTTATAGTTTTCTATTATTGCAGCTAGCAAAGTAGGTAATGACCATCCATCTAACAATGCATGATGGAAATGAAGCAACATATATCCATTACTATTTGAAGCTTTAATCAATGTAACAACAAATAATTTTCCCTCTTCTAAATTGAAACCTCTTGATAATTGCTTTTGCTGATAATCCTTGATGTACTGTTGGACATCACATTCTTCTTTTGTGATGTCAATATAGTCAACTTCAATATGTCTACCAATATTCAACACCTGCATCATTTCATGATTCTGATTGTATTTTACAGACATTGTTAATGCTGAATATTTAATAGATAAAAACTCTATTGCCTTTTTCAAGCTAACATAATTTACGGAACTTCCAATTAACTTAATGGTTGTCTGTGTACAATATTCAGTGGATTCATTATTAGCTATCGAATGAAAAAACATACCTTTCTGCATTGCAGTTAATGGCAATTCGATTTCATTTTTCTGAATATCACTTGATTCAATGCTTCTGCTTTCAGTAGCAGAATAATGTGAATCAGATTCACCTGAAACGGCTTGTCGTATAAAATCTGCCATATTTTCAAGCATAAGTTGAACATCCTGATCACCAATTTTAACTCGATTGTAATCACAATAAATGTTCAGTTCATCCTTCTCAACATAACAGTTAATGTTTAACTCTGACCATAAATAATTTTTCTCATCAATCGTCTTTCCAAAATCATACAAATCATTAACACACATATTATCTTTTAATGAAACATCGCCAAGATAATTGAACGCAATATCAGGCTCCATAGCATATTTTACTTCATTGGATACATATTTTAGAATTCCAAAACCTACACCCTTATTCGGTATTTTATGCAAGGATTCTTTTACATAGTTTATGTTTTGTATAACATTGTCATCATTCACTTCTACTATTACTGGGAAAACAGAAGTAAACCAACCAATTGTATCTCCTATCAATACATCTTGACTGAATTCTTCTCTTCCATGCCCCTCAAGATTAATAGCGACAAGCTTCTTTTTAAATACAGCATTTAATGCCATACCAAAACACGTTAACAATACGTCATTAATCTCGATATCATTTGATGCACTGCACAATTCAAAGATTCTTGCAACTATGTTGCTTTCAATTTTTATATATTTCTGTTCAAAATCTTTTACTTCATGAGGTGCACCTTTTGCAGTGATAAATCCATCTTCTATTTTTTCTACCACACTATTCCAGTAACTTTTCTCTATAGCGAATTCTGGAGATTTTGAATACGTTACAAGTGCCTTATTCCATTCCAAATATGACATGTCCTCACTGCCAATATCCGTATCTATACCATTTCCATGAAGCAGTGTAAGCAAGTCATCCACAAGTACATTCCATGAATATCCATCTATAGTCAGATGATGTGCACAAACGAACAGTAAACATCCATCTTCCACATAGAATATGCCTGCCTTTAGCAAAGGTGATTCTTCTATTCTAAAGCTTCTTTGTATCTCTTTGCATTTGGCTTCTATGAAATCAGTACTAGCTAATTTGTTATCAAATATCTGTAACTCGTAACCCTTATTATTGTTTTTCTTAACTAAAATCTTATCATTTACTTTAACATAGTTATACGTAAATACAGGATGCTTCTTCACTAGCATTGAAAAACATTTTTCAAATTCTTCAAGAGTATACTTTTGTTTTAATTTGTAAATATTTGCTTGATTAAAGTAATTTTCATTATACATACCTTGTTCAAAGAACTTATGTATAATAGGCACGTTACACTCTACAAAATTTTCATCCGTTACAGCAGCCTCTTCAGTTAACTTTACTCCACTAATTTTTTGAAATACCTCATTCATCGTTTTACTTGAAAGTATTTCTTTTGCAGTATATTCAATGCCTAATTTTCTCATTTTTGAAATTATTCGGATTGCCTTAATTGAATCTCCTCCCAATTCCAAAAAGCTTTTATCTAAATCTTCTAATTTTGTATTTAAGGCGTTCTCAAATATTTCTCTGACTTGTCTATAATCTTGCTCGCCCTCTGTCACAGTAATATCTGATACCTTGTCTGAAGATTTTTCTGCTTCTTCATTTTCTGGAAATACATCTGTGAGCTTTATTGCTTTCAGTATATCACCTGGCTGACATTCAATATTTTCTTTTCTTAGTTTTGAGACGATTCGAATTGCTTTAATTGAATCTCCTCCTAATTCAATAAAACTCTTTGTGAAATCGAGGTCTTTCTTATTCAAAATACTTTCAAATGCACTCTTTACAATATCATGCTTGTCACCTGCATTCTTATCAGGATTAATTATACATAAATCATCAGCAAGGCAATCTTTGATTAATTGCACGTATTCATCATTAAACTGTAAAATGGTTGACTTACTATATAAATTTCTCTTATATTCCCATCTTAAGTATACATCTTTGCTTCCACCAGAAATATCTAATGTAATATCAAAAACTGCTACATTTGACTCAAAAGGAACGGTAGATGCAGTTATGCCATTTCCACTTACTGCCATTTCACTACTGTCATTATAAACTAAGACAACATCAAATAGCGGATTTCTTGTATAATCAGTGTTTGCATTTGTCATATCTACAAGTCTATTTAATGATGTATTTTTATTTCCAAGCAAATTAAGTATAGCAGTTCTTACCTCTTCAACTAGATTTCTAAACGTTTTCAGCCTGCTAAACTCAGTTTTAATTGGTAACGTGTTCACAAACATACCAACCACTCTGTCATCATTTTCTCCAGTTCTTGCATTAATGGGAGTACCGACAATAACCTCATCATTTTTAGACTTTTTATACATTAACAGATGATAAACTGCCATAAAGAACATATACTGTGTTATATTTCTTTCACTGCAATAGTTATCAATTATCTGTACTAAAGAAGCATCTAATACTTCTTTGATTTGTTCTCCTTCGTAATCGTTACGACTGCACCTTGGATAATCAGTCTCAAGTTTTAAGTATTCTACCTTTTCACCGAGAGCCTTTTTCCAATAATCCATATCTGCTTCACGCTCAAGCAATATTTGCTTTGCTACCTCTTCTTTATAAGAAACTTTACATTCGTTCACTGTCTTTCCCTGATAGCAGTCCATAATATCTTGAACTAAAACAGCATAAGATGTTCCATCACACACAGTATGATGTGAATCAAAAATCATAAATGTTTCCATTAAGCTATTGCGTACCATTTTCACACGAATAAGATCATCATCTTTCAAATCAAATGGTTTTACTATCGTCTGTACAAAGTCATTTATACGTAAATCTGTATTAATTACATCAATGCTCAAATCCATTCTGTCTTTTATGGTAAATATAACGTCTGCATCAGATACATCAAAATTGACCTTAAAAGCATCATGCTTATTAATTACCTGACAAACAGCATCTTTTAATCGTTCGATGTCAACATCACCAGTCACTTTAAATACTGCAGTAATATTATAAGCCGTAGACTCACAACTTATCTCCTGTAGTGCAAAAAGACTTTTCTGAGTGTCTGTAGCAATTTGCAATCCATTGCTCATATCTTTCAGTTCTTGCTTTATGTTCTCTGCTACAACATCCGCCTTCTTTTGTGTATTCACCATCTCATCTATTTTAGCAGCTAATTTTTCAACTGTACTATAATCAAATAGATAATGAATCGGAACTCGTACTCCTACAACACCTGCCAGCATGTTTACGGCTCTTAATGCCTTAATTGAATGTCCGCCACACTCGAAAAAGCCATCATATAATCCTATATTGGGATTATCTAAAACTGTTTGGAATACTTTTGCAACTTCTAACTCCCTTGAACTCATTTCTCTTTCTTGATTGGAGTTCTCTTTCTGTTCTACATCTGGTAAAAGTTTTTCATTGACTTTTCCACTTAGATTAATTGGGATTTTATCAATCTTTACAAAGTAACTTGGCAACATGTAGGATGGTAATGTAGCCATGATTTCTTTTTTCAATTCTGATATAGATACTTCACTATTCTCTACGATATATGCACAGATAGTCTTTTCATTATTAACTTTTTTCACTACAACACAAGATTCTTTAATTCCTGCATTTTTTTGTATTACGTTATTAATTTCTCCAAGTTCAATTCTATTACCACGAATCTTAACCTGTTTATCAATTCTTCCCAGGAACTCAATGTTTCCGTCTTCTGTCCATCTAGCATAGTCACCAGTATGATACATACGTTCACCAGAACGGAAAACATTCTGTGTAAACTTGCTATCTGTCATCTCTTTATTATGAAGATATTCTTTTGCAAGACTTACCCCTCCAACACATAATTCACCTGGTACACCAATTCCTACTAACCTGTTTTTCTGCATAATATAACACTGTACATTTCGTACTGGCTTTCCAATAGGAATACTCTCCCCATCCTTAATTTTATCATCATAGAACCAAGTAGTTGTCCAGACTGTAGCTTCTGTTGGTCCATAACCATTAGCATACTTAACTCTATTTTTCCATTTATTGATGATGTTCCAATTGCTTTCTTCTCCAGCTGTCTTCAGGAATCTTAATGTCCTAACACGTTCAACCTCTATTTCTCCAACGAAAACAGGTGGTAATACACCAAAAGTAACCCCCTTCTCATTCCAGATATCAACTACAGCATTTGGATCCAGTTTATATTCCTCTGGAATAATAACAAGTGGATAACCATTTAAAATAGCTGTCATGATTTCAAGAATAGATGCATCAAACGCAACACTAGCAAATTGTTGAACTACTTCATCATTTCCAAAGCCGAACTCGGATTTCATTTCCAAGGCCATATTTAATACACCAAAGTTTTTCACTACTACACCCTTTGGTTTGCCTGTAGAACCTGACGTATAAATGATATAAGCAGGATCCTCTCTTTCTACTGAACATACTATATCTCCTTTTGGCTGTTCCATATGTTCAGGGAAAAGGATAGTTTCAACACTGCTGTTTTCTAGCTGTTTCCTATTAGCCACTTCATCTGTAGTTAATATTGCTACTGCGTTAGAGTCTTCTGCAATAAATATAATTCTCTCACTTGGATGACTAATATCTAATGGCAAATATATGGCACCAATTTTAAACAGAGCCAACATTGATATAACCACTTTGCTTCCTCTTTCAAAAAGACTGATAACAATTTCTCCCTTTTTAACTCCTCTTTTTACCAAATACTCAGCTAGATAATCTACTTTGTCTTTTAATTCCCTATATGTTAATATTTCATTTCTAAAATGAATTGCAGAATTATCCTGATTCTCTTTTGCAATACGTTCGAATACTTCATAGATGCCATTTTCTTTTATATGAGATACATCAATTGCCTGATTAAATTTGTTTAAAATAATATCTTCCTCAGACTCATCGACCATTCTCACATCTCCAATCATAGCATCTGGATTATTTGAAAATTGCTCTAATAAGTACATATAGTGCTCAAGAATAGCATATATCGTATTCTTTTCATATTTATTCTCATTGTAAATCATCTCTAAGTAAATCTTATTTCTTTTTACAATAGATAAATTCAAATCATAATTTGTCTGCTCAATTGTTTTCAAATGCTTTAATCCCAAGCTATCATTGGTCTGGTTTTCTTCAAACAGATCTATGCTCATCAAGCTGCGAACCAAATTGCTCTCAATCTGGTTCAACTCAGATATAGAAATATCGCTATTCTTTTCACTTAAGCGACTTTCTCTTGTTATATTCTTTACAAGCTGCTTGAATGACATCTTGTCGTTTGTTCTTACTCTCATTGGAATAGTATTAATAAATAAACCAACGATATTTTCAATTCCACTTATTGGTTTATTTCTTCCAAAAGTAACTTTTCCAAATACTACATCATTAGACAATGAATAAATTCCTAATACAATTCCCCAAACCGCTTCCAAAAAGCTTCCCATTGAGCTCTGCATTTTTTGTGTTACTTTGAGAATATTATTCTCAATTGAATCTTTTAATTGGATCGACTCCAAACTAAATCTTGCTTCACCTACACCCTTTTTCTCTGGCAAAATAACATTTACAGCATCGTACCCCTTTAACACTCTTTGCCAATAAGAGAATTGTTTTTTCATGTCAAGTGATTGAAGATATTCTACATACTCACTATATTGACCTTTCTCATTCATAATCTTTCTTATAGTATCTTCATTACAATTAGATTCATATAACTTTCTAAAGGAATCCATCAATATATTCAGACACCAACCATCCATAAGGATATGATTAAATGACCAAAGAATTATACATTTTTTATTACTAAGATGAATTAATTTTGTTCTTAACAAATTATCCTTTTCTAAATCAATTTCTCTTTTCTTGTCATCCTCCAAAAGCTTTTTAAAATCGTCACTATCAACTGAGGACAATGATGCAACTTCAAAATCAATAGCCTTAAACTTATATTGAACCGCCTTTGGCTTTTCAATTTCACTATATAAATAATTCATTCTTAATGTCTCATAAATATTGCTTAGTTCCTGCATAACACTTCGAACTTTTCTGTCTTCCAAATCAATCTCACTTTGAACTAGTACTTGAACAAAATAATTATCTTCCTTGTCGTTCATTTTGTTATACAAGAAGTTTTCTTGCATAGAAGTCAGATCATATTCTTTTTCTACTACAAGTTCGTAGCAATTATTCTCTGATTCTAATGCATAATCATCACATAGCAATTCTATACATTCTTTTATCTTCTGAATAAATCTCTGACTAATTTCATCGAATTGGTTGCACAAATAATAGTTCTCATTAATACTAAAATCAAACTGAATAATTCCATTTATATAGTTACCTGTTATAATAACAGGATAAAAAGTTTCATTTGCTTCAGCATTTCTATTTCCAGTATTTTTTAATGATACCTCAAACTCATGTGCGAGATTAGTCATATCTCCCATGTAATTCAATACAATCTGTGGTTCTAAATTGATAGACTCTCTATTTTTCTCTCGATACAACAGGTATCCAAATCCTTTATTTGAAACATTTTTGTGCATTTGCACAACAGATTTCAAAGTTTTCAAAACATTCCCTGTTTTTTCCAATATCTCAGGATAGAAAGTTGTGAACCAACCAACTGTTCTGCCCAAATCGGCATTAAACAATTCTGTTTCTCTTCCATGAGATTCATTCATAATTGCCACTTTGGCTGGAGCTTCTTCTGAAATTGCTTCAACAAGACATGCAGTAAACACTTCACTAATAGTTGCTTGAAGTTTTTGTCCTATTCCTTCAATCAGCATCTTAGTATCCTCAGCATCTACTGTTGCAACATAATGCTTACTATCTAATGAAGGAACATAATCACTTTGAATATTAGCACTTTGTAAATTTTTCATGACATCGTCCCAATATTCCTTTTCTTCCTCTACAATTTCATCAGCTTTGCTATTTATCATTTCTGTCCATTCAAAGAATTCTGTGTACACACGAGGTAACTTAACCTTATTTCCTTCCTGTAGCTGCTTGTATGCATTTTCGAAATCTTCTACAATAACACGCCATGATATTCCATCTACTACAAGATGATGGGCACAAAAGAATATATAATCCCCTTGACTTGACTGAATTACCGTTATGGATGATAATGGGTTACAATCTATCATAAAATTCTCGTGTGCATTTTGGCAAATATCCTGTAAGTCACTATCAAAGTCATCCGATGTACTTAGATCAAAACAATTAAAGGTAAATTTTGTTTTACTCTTAATAATATTCTGGCTCTCACCATCTTTGAAATAAACTTGCAATTGCCTATGTACATTTACAACTTCGCTGTATGCATTTTTAACATTTTCAACATTTAATTTATCTTTGCTATGTAATAATACACATTGATTAAAATGATCTAATACAAGTAGATTTTTTTCAAAGAAGAATTTTTGTATAGGTGACAAAATAATATCTTCATCCTGAAGCACTCTATCCTCCCCATCATCTAGCAAGGAACTATCTTGTACTAACCCAAACGCGATTTCTTCTATTGGTCTGCGGCTTAAAATATCTCCTATCTCTATCGCATATCCACGTTCTCTCAATTTCGATACAATTCTGATTGCCTTAATTGAATCGCCACCTAACTGATAAAAGTTGGATTTGATATTAATATTTTTCCTTCTTAATACTTCACCATATATCTCAACTAATAAAGCTTCATTCTCTTTATATTCATTATCGCCAAGATTTTCATCAAACTCATTTATCTTGAAATCTCTTAATAATTTCTTTTCATCAACCTTACCATTAATAGTAATCGGTATCTCTGATATCAATTGAATATAGGCTGGTACCATATATTCTGGTAACTCTTCCTGCATCTGCTCACTAAGACTCTGTTCTGTTATTCCCTTCTCACACTTAACAAATGCGACAATTTCTTTTTCCCCATCTTCTTTTCGTACTGTGACATAACAGTCTTTTACTCCATCAATAGCCTTAATCTTAGTTATTATTTCACCTAATTCAATACGAAATCCTCTTACTTTTACTTGATTATCGTTTCTTGATAAGAATTGTAAATTACCATCTGAAAGCCATTTTACCACATCACCAGTTTTGTATCCAATACATCCAACCTCTGGGAATAGGCAGAACTTAGCATTTGTTAATGCACTGTTATTCAAGTATCCAATGGCTAAACACTCTCCAAATATAACTAATTCCCCTGGGATTCCAAAACCACAACTTCTTCCTCCCTGAACAACAGCACATCTTATATTTTGTATTGGTTTTCCAATAGGTACCTTGCTGTTTGTATCGGTATCATCATCATAAAACCATGTTGTAGACCATACGGTTCCTTCACTTGGACCATATCCATTTACATAATTTGTTTTATTTTTCCAGTCTTTTATAAAATTCCAAGACGCTTCCTCGCCAGCAGTCATCAAAGTCCTTAGTGTTGTACTTCGCTTATGATTCAATGCACTCATATATACCGGAGGAATAATTGCGTATGTTACATTCTCCTTATCCCACAAATCTTGTAATTTGTAAGGATTTTTCTTTGTATTATCATCTAAAAGCAGAGCTGTAGCACCATTCAAAATCGCACCAAAAATCTCTAAAATAGATGCATCAAATGAATGACTTGCAAACTGTTGAATAACGTCATCATTGGTAATGTCAAAACTCTTTCTGAATGCATCTGCCATATTTACTACACTTCTATGACCAATAACGACTCCCTTTGGATTTCCCGTAGAACCTGACGTATAAATTACGTAAGCAGCATCCTTTGCTCCTATTCTAACTTTGCTTTCTTGATTCTTTACATTAGCTTTTACATTATCAATTGCTACTATTAAATCTTCATCAAACTTAATATTATCACGAATTAATCTTTTCTTTATTTTTTCCTTTGTAACATATAATTTTGCTAAAGAATCTTCTAATATGTAATTAATTCTCTCGATAGGATAATTCTTATCAATTGGTAAATATACTGCCCCTATCTTCATGATACCTAATATTGTTGCTACAGCATCACAACCACTCATACTGCTTGCAACAATTTGACCTTTTCTAACTCCATACTTATATAAAATATTAGCAAATTTATTGGATACCTCATCAAGTTCCTGATAAGTTAATTGACGTTCCCAATCCTTAACAGCCACATGTTCAGGTTCCTCCGCTACACGATGTCTAAACATTTCTATTATATTATTAAAACTTATATCTGCTTCAATATATAATTTATCTATTTTTTCTTTATGCGAATCAGGTATCAATGAAACAGTCTTTAACTGTTGTTCATCTTTTAGTACAAATTGATTCATTAAATGAACTATCAATTCATGCAAGTTTATGACTTCTTGCAATTTCATATTATTCTTTTGATATTCATATACTACATTTGCAGTAAAAATATTTTCAGAACGCACACCTATTGTAAGGACATTGGTTCTCTCATTTATGCATATATTCTTAATTGTATCATCATATTTGTGTTTAGTATATTCTATGCAACTAATATCCATTAGCGAATTGAATTCCGATATCTCAAATTTATTCAATAATTCACTAATACTTGTCTCTGATTCCTTATTTACTAGAACCATTGATTCTTTTATAAAAGATACATATTCTGAAACATCCTGTTCTTCATTGATTAAAGTAATTAGTGGTAAAATTTTAGTATATGGACCAAGCTTTGTCTCACCTTCGCTTTTTCCTCTTCCAGTTCCAATTGCAACTGCAACTGAATTAGTTTGTGTATATAATTTTTTTACATAAAGTAAAGCTGATATATATAACTGATAAAAACTAACTTCATGCTTTTTAAGAAACTGTTTAACATTTTCATAGGATAGTTTATCAAATCCAAATGTAATAATGTTAGTATCAATTTCCTTTGGTTTAACACTTAACAAATTACAGCCACAATATGAAACAAAGCGTTTCTCCCAAAACTTTTTGTTAACATGGGATTGAATCAAATGACGTTTTTTCATGTCTGTGATAAATGTAGAATATTTACTTATATTTATAGCTTTTTGATTAATGCTATTCATAAGTAGTTCAAGAATACTGTACAAAGTCTCTAAATCACATAAAATATGATGCATCTTTAGAAGAATATACACATTATTGTCTTCACTGTGTACTATTACAAATTCATAAAGGCTCGCATCATAAGAAAAAATGGATTGAGTTTTCCATACTTCTAGCCACTTGCTATAATCTGAAATGCTCATAAAATTCTCAATTTTTATATTGGCTTCTTTGTTACTACTTATGTACTGTTTTTTCTCGTCATTTATCCAAATCTGAAATAAATTAATATTTTCAACTAGCTTTTTAATTGCGCTTATTATATGCTCATCATCTACTTCATTAGTGATTTCTAAGCTATAGACTATATTGTTTATTCCAGTATCCTTATAAACCCTTTCAACATTTAATAAATTTTCCTGTCCCTTAGTCAACGAACCGTACTTCTCCATAACTCTCTCCTCCGTCTACTTCCCTACCTGCTTATCAACATAAAAATTTTTGCTTTACTTGCTGTCTGATTCCCACCATTAAATTTTTCTTTTACTAGCTGCCTGCACTGTATACAAGCAAATTGCTCCCCCTGCTACAACCATTCCTATAAGGACTGGAATGCTATCCATTATTTTACTTAATGCTGTTCCTGGAAAGGCGTTACAAACAAGCACTACAATTACAAGTGCTCCAATTATTGTACTCGCTGTTGAATTCTTGATGCTTCCCAAAGTAATAGGAATAATTCCCAAGAAAGTCACTCCAATCAATGGTACGAGCAATTTAACTACATCCAATACTGATATATCAAAAACGTCTCCCATTTGAGATGCAACTACCTTAATGATAATCACCATTACCAACTGTGATAATACGCTTAGTACAAAAGTTATTCCTAAGATAATTTCAATTTTAGTCCAAAGTATCTTTTCCTTCTTGACTGGATATGAGAATAACTGCAAAATAGTTTTATTACGAAACTCTTTTATAAAAATATCATCAATCAAAATTGCTTCTACAATTATGTAGCAAGCCTTATTGAAAATATTTGAAAATAGTAACGCAACAGTTGGCCAACCATACCACTTATCAGAGTTTTCTGGTATGCTGATATTCGCTCTGCTTAATACAGATTCAATTTTCCCATCAGTCCCAAGACCGAACAAAATAGAACCGATTATAATACCAGAAATTATGATGCAGATAAAAAAGATCGCAATCATCTTATAGCTTGATATTTTTTTCAGTTCTGTGTTAAACATTTTTTTCATACTATTCCTACTTTCTACAATGTGATACTAACAATATACCATATCATCCCAATATTGTAAATTATTAATAGTACTTTTCAGCGGGGTTGAATGAAAATGAAACTTCCCCTTACTTACATGCTCTTGCTTTGTAAAAGAAACCTCCTGTTTTTAGGCTTTTATTGATGTTTATATTCTTTCGTGCAATTCAATTTACCCCTCATTTCACAGCTATTTTCCTATTTTTGCGTACAAAAAGAACACCATGCAGACTTCTCTTTGTAAAAGTAAATTCCACATGTTGACGTTACCTTTTCTATGAAATGATTCTTGCCTTACCCTTTTCTTTATCCTTATTTATCTTTTTCATAGTGCTGGTTTCAATAGTATTTTATCTGCAGCCACTTTCTTGGCTCCGATTACCTTAAATAATTCTTTCTTTAATAGCAAACGAGCTAGTTCGTAAGGATTTCTCCCATTCAAACTAGCTCGCGCTGTACTATTTATTTATGTGATTCATTAACAGGGTCATATCGTCCTGAGTGTAGTCTGCTAATGATTTTCCCTTCGGTATTACTTTACGGTTGAACATGGAATCTCATCCTTATGTACAGCAAATATATGAGAAATAGACTGACCCTGCCTTAAAAGAGGT
>CALFNR010000046.1:0-47378 GCA_937903005.1 uncultured Lachnoclostridium sp.
AACGAGCCCTTATAGGGCGGAAAACAAACCACCGGCTTAGCCGGTGGTACTGATTGTTTATAAAACTATATATACAATAGTAACTCTGGATGAAATGAAGGTAGTAGTTGAGGGCGAAAATGTTCAATTAAGGAGAAATGAGTGGGGATGAACTATATAGGGGGAGCTTATTAGACAATGATATTAAGTATAGTACTGGGTTCAGAGGAATTACTTAAAAAAATTTTTTTCATAAGGTGTAGATATAGATTTTGAGAAATATGCTATAGTATGATATGATATTTTTAGAATCTATATTATGCATCTTTAGGTCAATAAAAAGAGACTAGAAGAGGAATTATGTAATGGAAAAAGTTATTATTATTGGTGCTGGGCCTGCTGGACTGACTGCGGCATATAATTTATTAAAACAATCGAATGAGTATGAAGTAGAACTATTGGAAGAGACAAATGAAATAGGCGGAATCTCACGTACCGTCAAGTATAAGGAAAATAGAATGGACATTGGTGGACATAGATTTTTCTCAAAGAATAAGATGGTACAGGAATGGTGGGAAAATATTATGCCTATTCAGGGAGAACCAGCTTATGATGATAAGAAGTTAGGTAGAGAAAAAACGCTAAAGCAGGGAGGACCTGATCCAGAAAAAGAGGACAGGGTTATGCTTGTTAGACAGAGAGTTTCACGAATTTATTATAAGAAGAAGTTTTTCGATTATCCAATTTCTATGAAACCTCAGACTTTTATAAATATGGGATTGGTTAAGACCATGAAAGCTGGATGCAGTTATTTAAAATCCTGTGTACATAAACTGCCAGAGAATTCTTTAGAGAACTTCTATATAAATAGATTTGGACGTGTATTGTATGCGATGTTTTTTGAAGGATATACAGAGAAGCTATGGGGAAGGCATCCGAGCGAAATATCAGCTGATTGGGGATCACAAAGGGTAAAAGGACTTTCTATAAGGACTATTGTAAAGGATATGTTTTCTAAGATTATTCAAAAAGATAATAGGGAAGTGGAGACATCTTTAATTGAAGAATTTATTTATCCTAAATATGGACCAGGCCAACTTTGGGAGATTGTCGCAGATGAAATCAAAAAAATGGGTGGAACCATTACAAATGGTGCTAAGGTAAGTAATGTTGAGCTGAGTGGAAAGTGCATAAGTGCTGTTTCGTATAAAGATGCAAAGGATTGTAAAGTTAGGAAGGAAGCAGATATAGTAATTTCCTCAATGGCAATTAAGGATCTTATAGCGAGTATGGGGAGCACGGTACCTAGTAAAATTAAAGATATTGCTTATCATCTTCCATATCGTGACTTTGTAACAATAGGTTTATTAATAGATAAATTAAACATAAAAAACACTACCAAGATAAAAACGCTTAATGATGTTGTTCCTGATTGCTGGATTTATGTACAAGATACAGGAGTTAGACTGGGACGTATACAGATATTTAATAACTGGTCTCCTTATTTGGTGGAAGACGTTGATACAAAAGTATGGGTTGGACTTGAGTATTTCTGTAAAGAGGGAGATTCATTCTGGAATATGTCAGACCAGGAGAGTGTAGCACTGGCAGCAGACGAACTAGTTCGAATGGGCATAATAGATGACAGAGAGTGTGTACTAGATTGGCATAGAGAAAAGGTAAAAAAGGCGTATCCTGCGTACTTTGACAGTTATAAGGATATTGATAAAGTAATTGAATATCTGAATCAGTATGAAAATCTGTATTGTGTGGGGAGAAATGGACAACATCGCTATAATAATATGGATCACTCTATGGTTACTTCATTTGAGGCAGTTGATAATATTGTAACTGGGAGAAAAAATAAGGATAATATATGGAATGTAAATACTGAGCAGGTGTATCATGAAGAAAACAAATAAAAGAATAAAATAGTGCGGAGATGATTTTATGGATCAAAAAGTGAATCAGTTGGTTGATATTATAAGGGGCAGTAATAATATAGTATTTTTTGGAGGAGCCGGGGTAAGCACTGCAAGTGGAATACCTGATTTTCGTAGTTCGAATGGACTTTATAGTAAAAGGTTGAATCGTAATTTTACGCCCGAGCAGGCCGTATCGCATTCCTTCTTTGTGAGATATCCAGAGGAATTTTTTGATTTTTATAAAAAGAATTTAGTTTATCCGGATGCAAAACCGAATGATTGTCATATTGCGTTAGCAAAGTTAGAGGAGGAGGGTAAGTTAAAAGCCATTGTTACGCAAAATATTGATGGGTTACATCAGGCTGCAGGAAGTAAAAGGGTATATGAACTTCATGGTTCTGTATTAAGAAATTATTGTACAAGATGTATGGAATTTTATGATGCAGAATATGTAATGAAAGCAGATGGTGTGCCAAGATGCGACAAGTGTGGTGGAATTGTAAAACCAGACGTTGTATTGTATGAAGAGGGACTGGATGATGCCACAATAAGTGGAGCAATAAAGGCTATATCTGAAGCAAATACGCTTATTATAGGAGGGACATCTTTAGTTGTATATCCAGCAGCAGGATTAATTAATTATTTTAGAGGGAAAAATTTAGTGCTAATTAATAAGAGTTCTACATCGGCAGATAGTAAGGCAGATTTAGTAATAAATGATGATATTGCCAAGGTGATGAAAGAAGCAGTAAACAAATTGTAGTATAATTTAAGCATAAAATTGGACAGGAAATCTGTTTATATAAGAGTAAACTATATACCCCATTATGGAATGGTCATAAAATAAACCAGTTCGTTGTCTTATTAAGTAAATAGAAATATCGTTTATGGGGTTCTTTTTAAGGATAAATGTATATCATATTACTATCATTTTATGGGGGATTGTGTTGGTGCAAAAATCTCTAAAAGTAGCATGAATAGGCTAACATGCTAATTGCAATCTGTTTCATATTGTGTTATTGTATCATAGTAGTGTTAAGTTTATAACAAGCCCATTACAATCAATCAAATATCCTTTATGTGGAAAAAATAGTTGACAGCATAACTATAAAATAATATACTTTGACTATCAAAGTATTTTTAGACATAAGGGGATGCATTATGAAAGTGATTGGTACAGGGAGTTATTTACCCGATTGTATTATTACTAACGAAGCACTTACTGGTATGGTTGATACGTCTGATGAGTGGATTCAAAGTCGTACTGGAATAAAGGAAAGGCGAGTATCATGTGGAGAAGAGAATACGCAATTTGCTATTAAGGCAGCTAGAAGAGCTGTTGAAAACTCAGGATTGAAGCCGGATGATATAGGAATTATAATTGTGGCTACGGCAACATCGGATTACGTAACACCAAGTGTTGCTTGCTTTGTTCAAGAAGCATTGAATATACCAAAAGCAATTGCATTTGATATCAATGCAGCATGTGCAGGGTTTGTGTATGCTTTAAATACAGCATACTGTTACCTGAATTCGGGTATGGCAGAGAATGCACTAATTATAGGATCTGAGACACTGTCAAAGATTACGGATTATTCGGATAGAGGAACCTGTGTATTATTTGCAGATGCATCAGGAGCAGTCGTTGTCAGGCGGAAGAGTAAACATGAGTTTGTCAGTGAATTAGGGGCTGATGGCACTAAGAATCAAGTCATACATTGCAAACAGCGCCCAATCAGCAATTGTATTATAAAAAATGAGTGTAGAATTGATTATTTACATATGAATGGTAGAGAGGTTTACAAATTTGTTGTAAAAGAGATACCAGCTCTTATAACTAGGGTAATTGAAAAATCAGACATTAAAATTGGTGATGTGAAATATTTTATATTACACCAGGCAAATAAGAGGATGAATGAAATAATAGCAAAAAATTTAGGACTCAGCTTTGACAAATTTCCTTGCAATTTGGAGAGGACAGGTAATACGTCAGCTGCTTCTGTTCCAGTTTTACTAGATGAGGTAAATCGGAAGGGAATGTTGAGTCGTGGAGATTATATTGTAATATGTTCCTTTGGTGCAGGAATGACTTGGGGGGCAAGTTTACTTAGATGGTAAATAATAAACAATGTTTATTAAGTATATGATTAATTTTTTAGGAGGAAGAAAGATGAAATTAGATGAATTAAAACAAATTGTTGCAGAAGAGTTAAATGTTTCAGTGGAGG
The DNA here is from genome assembly GCA_937903005.1 of uncultured Lachnoclostridium sp. Taxonomy (GTDB): domain Bacteria; phylum Bacillota; class Clostridia; order Lachnospirales; family Lachnospiraceae; genus Clostridium_AI. Next base: position 4,133 of record CALFNR010000046.1, read on the forward strand.
AATTAACTGAGTCAACAAAGTTTATTGATGACTTAGGAGCTGATTCATTAGACTTATTCCAGTTAGCTATGGCTATGGAAGAAAAGTTCGAAATTGAAATTCCAAGTGAAGATTTAGAAAAAATCATTACAGTTGGTGATGCAGCAAAATATGTAGAAGAAAAATTAGCATAAGAAAAAATGGGTGCAAACTTCCTCTAATGGAGTAGTTTGCGCCTTTTTACTGTATAGGCAAGTCATTTGTAGACTTAATATGTGTGAAGGATGGTGTAGAGATGGGAAAGGTGGCATTTGTATTTCCTGGTCAAGGAGCCCAAGTTGTTGGAATGGCAAAGGAATTTTATGACGTATTTTCAGAGAGTAAAGAAATCTTTGACATAGCTGAACAAGAATTAGACTTTGACATTAAAAAAATTTGCTTTGAGGAAAATGAGGATATTAATAAAACGGAATATACACAGGCCGCAATATTAACAGCGAGTACAAGTATTATGAAGGCAGTAGAGTTAAAAAATATAAAACCAGATTATACGGCTGGCTTAAGTTTAGGTGAATTTACTGCTTTGGTTGCCAATGGCACATTATCATTTGCGGATGCAGTTAAAATGGTTCGTAAAAGAGGAATTTACATGGAAAATGAAGTGCCTGCAGGAAAAGGAACTATGGCTGCAATAATAGGTGGTGCTACAGAAAAGATCGAGGAAATATGTGAAGAAGTTACAAAGGAGATCGGAAAGCCAGTTGAACCTGCAAATTATAACTGTCCTGGTCAGATTGTAATCTCTGGCGAAACAAGTGCAGTGGAACTTGCAAAAGCACGTTTAGATGGGGCGGGAGCACGTAAAACTGTTCTATTAAAGGTAAGTGGACCATTCCACTCTGTTATGTTGGAAGGCGTTGAGGAAAAGTTAAGAGAAGAGTTTAAAAAGGTTACTTTTCATGAGGGAAACACCCCATATGTATCAAGTGTAAATGCTGAGGTTATAGCAGCAGATGCAGACAGAAGTGAAATCAAAGCGCTCCTAGAAAAACAGGTTCATGTATCTGTAAAATGGCAGCAAGCTGTTGAGACATTGTTAAATGAAGGTGTTGATACATTTATTGAAATTGGACCAGGAAAAACATTGAGTAGTTTTATTAGGAGAATTTCAAGAAAGGTTAATGTTATCAGCATTAATTCTGTTAGTGATTTGGATAAATTAAATCAGATGTCAAAGGAATGTTGATAACTATCTTGGAAGGGAGACGGGTATGTTTGAAGGAAAAGTTGCATTAGTAACTGGAGCCAGTCGTGGTATTGGAAGAGAAGTAGCAATTCAGTTAGCCAGTAAAGGCGCAAATGTTATTGTTAACTATGCAGGAAGCAAGGAAGCAGCAGAACAGGTTGTAAAGGAAATAAAGGAAGCGGGTGGTCAAGCGTCACCTTATCAATGCAATGTGAATGACTTTTCTGCAGTAAAAGATATGATTGATTCCATAGTAAAAGAATATGGCAGTATTGATATTATTGTAAACAATGCAGGAATTACGAAAGACAACTTACTTCTTAGAATGAGTGAAACAGAATTTGATGATGTAATTGATGTAAATTTAAAGGGAACATTTAATGTCTGTAAACATGCAATTCGTTACATGTTAAAGAAACGCGAAGGAAGAATTATTAATATTGCTTCAGTTGTTGGAATAACAGGTAATGTAGGGCAAGCTAATTATTGTGCGTCTAAAGCAGGTATTATTGGAATTACTAAGAGCATTGCAAAAGAAGTTGCAGCCAAGGGAGTTACAGTCAATGCAGTTGCACCAGGTTTTATCCAAACAGATATGACCAATGTTTTGTCTGATAAAGTGAAACAAGAACTTTTAGATTCCTTACCAATGAAACGTATCGGTACACCAACAGATATTGCGAATGCTGTTTGCTTTTTAGCTTCTGATAATGCAAGTTATATTACAGGTCATGTGCTAGAAGTAAATGGTGGAATGAATATGTAGAGACTAGTGAGGTAGAAGAAATGGAACGTAGAGTTGTAGTAACGGGTATGGGGGCAATTACCCCGATTGGAAATAATGTAGAAGAATTCTGGGAAGGTCTAAAAAACAACAAGGTTGGAATAGGTCCAATTACGAAATTTGATTCTGAGAAATTTAAGGTTAATGTTGCAGCAGAAGTAAAAGATTTTGATGGAAAAGAATATTTGGATCCAAAGGCTTGTAAGAGACTGGATCTGTTTAGTCAGTATGCAATCGTTGCAGCAAGAGAAGCATTGAAGATGTCAGGATATGTAGTAACGGAAGAAAATGCCGATCGTATAGGTTGTATTGTTGGTTCTGGTGTAGGGGGTATTAAAACTCAGGAATATGAAACAATGAGATGTTTTGAAAAGGGGCCAAGAAGAGTGTCTCCTTTCATGGTCCCTATGTTTATATCCAATATGGCAGCAGGTAATGTAGCAATTGATCTTGGTTTACGTGGAAAGTGTTTTTCTATTAGCACTGCATGTGCAACAGGAACACATTGTATTGGAGAAGCATTCCGTTCAATAAAATATGGAGAAGTAGATGCTATGATAACAGGTGGTTCAGAAGCGGGAGTTGCAGCTTCAGGAGTTGCAGGCTTTGACAGTTTAAATGCGATTTCTACAACAGATGATCCTAAAATGGCGTCTATTCCATTTGATGCAAATAGAAGTGGTTTCGTTGTTGGTGAAGGTGCAGGAATTCTTATGCTAGAGGAATTAGAATCAGCGAAAGCAAGAAATGCTACTATTTTAGCTGAAATCGTAGGGTATGGTGCAACTTGTGATGCATTTCATATTACTTGTCCTATGGAAGATGGTTCAGGTTCCACAAAGGCAATGAAATTAGCAATGCAAGAAGCTGGAATTAAGGCAGAAGATGTTTCATATATCAACGCTCACGGAACTAGTACACATTTAAATGATGCAACTGAAACGAAAGCGATTAAGGGAGCATTTGGTGACCATGCGTATAAGTTAGCGGTTAATTCTACAAAGTCTATGATTGGACATTTACTTGGTGCAGCAGGTGCAGTTGAATGTGTTGCAACAATTAAGGAAATTCAGAATCAATACGTACATGCTACAGTAGGTTTACATACACCTGATCCAGAATGTGACTTAGACTATGTTCCAAATGAAGGAAGAGTGTTAGATATAAAATATGCCTTATCGAATTCACTTGGCTTTGGTGGTCATAATGCTAGTATTATTGTAAAAAAATATGAGGGGTAGTGAGAGTGATGCTAGAGATTGAAGATATTAAGAAAATCATCCCTCATAGAAGTCCAATGCTTCTTATTGATCGAGTCGATGAGATTAATCCAGGTGTTTCTGCAGTTGGATATAAAGCGGTAAGTTATAATGAACCATTTTTTCAAGGGCATTTTCCAGATTATCCAGTAATGCCAGGAGTATTAATCGTAGAAGCGATTGCTCAGACTGGAGCCGTTGCATTATTAAGCTGCGAAGAATTTAAAAATAAGTTAGTTTTCTTTGGTGGAATTAATAAAGCAAAATTTAGAAAACAGGTTAGACCAGGATGTGTTCTTCGTTTAGAAACAGAAGTAGTGAAGATTAAGGGCACTGTAGGTATTGGTGTTGGAAAGGCGTATGTAGAAGATACACTTATGACAGAAGTAGAATTTACATTTGTTATTCAGTAATTAGTCTTGCATATTTGCAAAACACATGTTAGAATTCATAGCACGTAAGGATGTTTGAGTGAGAGACAGGTGACGATGGTTGTGAGAAGGAAAAAGTGTAGTACAACAGAAGATGTATTATATCGTATGGGCTTAATGAGTATTATAATTATGTGTTTAGTTGTGCTAATTGCAAAAGAGAATGCTTCTATTTTGCAAAATTTTTCACTGCCATGTGTCTTTCAAATGATAACAGGATTTTATTGTCCAGGTTGTGGTGGAACTAGAGCAGTGAAATTCTTTCTATCAGGACATATTATAAAAAGCTTTATTTATCACCCGCTGATTCCTTATTTGGGAATAGGAGGGGGGATATTCATGGTATCACAGACAGCTTCGAGAGTAACAAGAGGAAAGATAAGAGGAATGAAGTTTCGGAACTGGTATGTTTATATGATGGGAATTGTTATTCTAGTTCAGTTTCTTATTAAGAATTTCGTACTCTACTTTTTGGATTATCAGTTAATATAAATTAGTAAAACCCTTCGTAGAATGTAAGACGTTCTACAAAGGGTTTTTTATTGTAAAATACACGATTGTGTAAGAATTGTAGTATTAGTAAAATTTATCATTATTTTCAAACTGTTTAAATAATTCTGAGGTAGTGGATAAATCAAGGGAAGAAAAAATAATCACGTAATAAATAATAGCGAAAATAGAAGTAATAATACCAAGAACGGAACAGATGATACCGGCAACTGCCATGCCAGGCATTTTTCTACCATTGTGTTTTTTGGAGACAATACCCATAACAATGCCAATAATAGCTGTAATGATTCCAAAACCGTAGCAGCAAGCAAGTGGAATGGATACAATACCAAGAATTAAACTTGCAATTGCAAATCCGTTATTTGGATTAGGTGTATTATTATTTGGATTATTAAAATTGTTGTTATAACCATTATTAAAATTGTTATTATTATAGCCGTTATTATTAAAGCTGTTATTGTTAAAGCTGTTATTGTTAAAGTTGTCATTGAAGTTATTATTATTGTTGTTATATTGGTCATTAAAGTTATTGCCTAATTCATTTTCATTATAACTTCCATTATTACTATCGTTGTAAGTGTTAGTATTATTGTCATTATAAGTATTGTTAGGGTAATCATTAGAGTTATTATTATCTAAGTTTGAACCGTCATTGTTATTGTAATCCATAACATATCCTCCTATTAATTAATATAAGTACGCATAGGTTAATTTTAGCATAATCATTTTTAAAAGACAAATATTATATTGAGAAGTGGGTAAAATAACTTAATAGTTTAGATTGGGAAAGGATGGTTATATGCAGAAGACATTAACCAATAACTTTGATGAAAACTTAAAGTTATTTCAAGATATTTTGCGGGTAGACGAGAGTTTTGATTTGATTTACCGCACCATTACAATAGGTGGCAGGAAAGCGGCGATATTCTTTATTGATGGATTTGTAAAAGATGAAGTGTTGCAAAAGTTAATGCAGTATTTTCAAGATAAGAAGCCTGAAGATATGCCTAGTGATGCTCATGGATTTTCAAAGCAGTTAATTCCCTACGGCGAAGTTGACCTAAAGGATAATGTTGACGATATCGTGACAGATGTTTTATCGGGTGTACCTATTTTGATTATAGATGAATATAGTCAGGTCATGGAAATTGATTGTAGAACATATCCTGCAAGAAGTGTGGATGAACCGGAGAAAGATAAAACCCTGCGTGGTTCAAAAGATGGTTTTGTTGAGACTGTTGTATTTAATACAGCGTTAATTAGAAGGCGTATTCGCAATCCTGAGTTGACAATGGAAATTGTAAGGGTAGGTAGAAGTTCTAAGACGGATATTGTAATTTCATATATGAATGACCGAGTGGATAAAAAGGTACTTGAACAAATAAGAAAGAAACTAAATTCAATTGATGTAGATGCACTTACAATGAATGAAGAGAGCTTGGCGGAATGTCTGTATACAAGAAAATGGTACAATCCTTTTCCAAAGTGCAAGTTTACAGAAAGACCGGATACTACAGCGGCTTCAATTTTAGAGGGAAGTATAGCAATTATTGTGGATAATGCACCGTCAGCCATGATACTTCCTGCAACCGTATTTGATATTGTGGAAGAAGCAGATGATTATTATTTTCCACCGATAACAGGTTCGTATCTTAGAATTAGCCGACTTATTATGAATATACTTGCTGTATTGCTGACACCTACTTTTTTATTGCTGTTCGAAAACCCGGATTTTATTCCTAAGGGGCTAGACTTCATTAAAATTACCGATGAGGTAAATATTCCGATTGCTATACAGTTTCTTATTCTTGAATTTGCAATAGATGGTTTGCGTTTAGCTTCAGTAAATACCCCCAATATGCTGAGTACCCCACTATCTGTTGTAGCTGGTATTGTATTAGGAGATTATACAGTAAGTTCGGGATGGTTTAATTCGGAGGTTATGCTTTATATGGCATTTGTTGCAATTGCCAATTATACACAGGTAAGCTTTGAATTAGGTTATGCATTAAAGTTTTTACGACTTATACTATTAATTCTGACAGCGATCTTTGGCCTATGGGGATGGATAATTGGAATTATATTAAGTATTGTAATACTTGTTACCAATAAGACGTTATTGGGTACAAGTTATATCTATCCATTGATTCCGTTTAATGGGAAGAAGTTATTTCGTCATGTGTTTCGTATAAGTTTGCCAAGGGCAAAGGATTAGGAGTTGTTGCAATAAAAAAGAAAAGCCCAATATAAAATGGCTTTTCTTTTCTTATAATTAATCATAATATGAATTGCGTCGTTCTCTGTAATAGGAACGTTTTTTCTTTCTTTTATTTACTATAAAGACATAGTAGATACATCCAATACCAACAATACAAATAGCAACAATAAATGCTATCTTATTTATAGCAGAGCCCTTTTTATCAAGTGGTTTGTTGTCTTTCGTCTTATTCACTTCTGAGTTGGTATTTAGTTTTGTAATGTCTTTCACATTATAGATGATGTTACCTGTACCAAGATGTTTCCCTTTGTATGTGTAATCAACTGTGCCAATCACATTTTCGCCTTGCTGAAATGTAGTAGCACTATTATAAGTAAAGTTTTGCTTAACATCATCAAAAGCAACTTTCTTTGGTAGAATAATTTTTGTCCCTGGTTCAACATAAATAAGAGGTTTTTCATCATTTAACAAGCCTGAGTATCTGGTAAACAAATCAGAATCTGTAACGTCCTTAGAATTCTTTGTTGTATCGTATACGGAAAAGTTCTTAAAGCCATACTGAAACATTTTTTTTGTGTCTGTGTATTCATTGGCTGGATATGCAGGACCTAAATCTTTTAATACAACAGCAATTAATGTTACCCCATTCTTCTTAGCATAAGTTACTAAGGTTGACTGTGCTTTGGTTGTGTAACCGGTTTTTCCGCCAATGCAATGCTCATATTGATACTTAGGATATTTGTATCCGTAAAGCATCTGATGATGATTTTTAATCCAAGTACGAGCCCCTTTTTTATTTGTTTTAGGAATCGTATATTGTTTTGTCCCTGTTATCTTGGCAAATGCTTTGTTTTGTATAGCAGCTTGCGCGATTAGAGACATATCTTTCGCCGTTGTATAGTGTTTGTCATTGTGTAGTCCATTCGGATTAACAAAGTGTGTATTGGTGCAGCCAAGTTCCTTGGCACGCTTATTCATCGCAGCAACAAATTCCTCAACGCTTCCAGAAACATGTTCTGCCACAGCTAAACAGACTTCATTGGCTGACTCTAAAAGCATGGCATATAAACATTGTCTCATGGTAAGTTTTTCGCCAACGTCAGCAGCAATATGACTGCTTCCGGGTTCAATGCCGAAGACAGCGTTCTTTGAGAAGGTAACAACTTCATCTAGAGAGCTGTTTTCAATTGCAACAAGGGCAGTCATGATTTTGGTGATACTTGCAGGAAACTGACGCTTGTCCACATTCTTCTCATATAAAACAAGTCCAGTCGAGGCCTCCATAAGTATTGCAGAGTCTGCAACAATGGAAGATTTGGCTGGACCCTCAGGCCAACTGACAGAAGAAGTATCTACTGTTGTGGTGGCTTGAATTACTTGGGCCTGCATTATGCATAACAGAAGTGAAAGCATAATGCAGATTTTTTTAACTAGTTTTTTCATTGCAATCCCTCATTAACCGTTTCTATTTTTTTGCATTCTTTTTATAACCTTAAGTCGAGTAAATTCCTCTCGTTCCTTTTCCTCAAGTGCATTCTGGATTTCAATAGTAAGTGCGGTATAGTTAGGAATTGTAATGTTCTGCAAGGCGTTAGCACGTTTTTGTGTCTTTTTAATGTTTGTTGCCAGACGATATGCAGAATTCTCAATCATAGATAAACGTATGGTTAATTCCTTTACCTTATTAAATTTCATTACAGCCTCATCCAAGGAAACCTTTGTCCCATAGAATGAATAAGCTGGTTTACTACTGTTACTTTCGAATTCGACAAGAGGTATCTCCGTACCCATAATACTTCTTTGTTTTATAACAATGGAATTTTCTTCAGGTACAGTATGACTTAATTCTTCCACATTATAAATACCTAACTCGATATTTGCCTTTTGGAGAGCGAGATATGCAGATGAGAATGTTTCATTTATCTCAGATTGTATATCGGTTGCTTGATCAATTAACTCCATTAGTTCACGAATTAAGATATTTCTTTTTTTATCCATTAGCTCAAATCCCTGTCTAGCGAGGGCAAGAGAATTCTTGGCAAGAATTAAATTACTTTTCGTTGGAAATGTATTAGGATTCATAGACTCACCTCTTTATTATATCAATTATTGCTTCACTTCTTCAAGGTTGTTTTCGGAATTTCTTTCCTTTTCTTTGGCACTTTCTTCTTCAGAGTGATAATACTTGTCTAGAATCTTCGTATCAATACGATCCAGTTCCTCTCTTGGAAGCATAGAAAGAAGTTCCCAGCCTAGATTTAAGGTTGTTTCTATAGAACGATTTTCGTTCTTTTCTTGTGCTACGAATCTTGTTTCAAAAGCAGTACCAAACTTTAAGTATTTTTTATCCAAAGGAGATAGTTCATCTTCACCGATTACGCTTGCTAGGGCCCTTGCATCACCAACATGTGCATAAGAGGAGAAGAGCTGATTGGCTAAGTCTTGATGATCTTCCCTTGTATAACCAGCGCCAATCCCATCCTTCATTAGACGAGAAAGAGATGGAAGTACGCTTATTGGTGGATAGATAGCAGTTTGGTGTAAGGAACGGTCTAATACAATCTGTCCTTCTGTAATGTATCCTGTAAGGTCAGGAATGGGGTGCGTAATATCATCGTTTGGCATTGTAAGAATCGGAATCTGGGTAACGGAACCATTTACTCCTCTTACAATTCCGGCACGTTCATATAACGTAGCAAGTTCACTATATAAGTATCCAGGATAACCCTTACGACTTGGAATTTCACCTTTTGAGGAAGATACCTCACGCATTGCTTCTGCAAAGGAAGTCATATCGGTTAGGATAACAAGGATATGCATATTTTTTTCAAATGCTAAGTATTCCGCAGCAGTTAATGCAACCTTTGGTGTAATCAAACGTTCTACAACTGGATCATTGGCAAGGTTTAAGAACATAGTAACGTGAGAACTTGCACCACTTTCTTCAAAGGTACGACGGAAGAATTCAGCAACATCATGTTTTACACCCATGGCAGCAAATACAATACCAAACTCTTCGTCAGAGTCATCTCCAAGAGAAGCCTGTTTTACTAACTGGGCGGCTAACTCATCATGAGGAAGACCATTTCCAGAAAAAATAGGAAGTTTCTGACCACGAATTAAGGTTGTCAGACAGTCAATAGCAGAAATACCAGTGTGAATGTAGTTTCTTGGGTACTCTCTGGTACATGGATTTAGAGGCAAGCCATTTACATTGCGCTTGTCGTCCGAAACAATTGGATCAAGTCCGTCAATTGGTTGGCCTAGTCCATTAAACACACGTCCTAGAATATCCTCAGAAAGAGCAATTTCCATTGGGTGTCCGGTTAATTTTGTATGGGTATTCTTAAGGGACATTTCCTCTGTACCTTCAAATACTTGAATAACTGCTTTATCTTCATAAACTTCGACAATTCTGCCAAGTTTTTTTTGCTTCTTGTCTACTGTAAATTCAACAATTTCTTCATAAGATGCGTCTTGCACACCTTCTAAAACAATGAGAGGTCCATTGATTTCACTTAGGCCTAGATATTCAATTGCCATAATGAAACTCCTTTCCTACGAGAGCCTTTACGCATTGGTTGAAATCAAATGTTCGTAAAAGGCATCTACCATTTTAAAATAATCATCGAATTTCTCTAATTGATTGTTTGGAATGTCATATTTAATCGAAATAATTTTTTCAAAAATATCCTGCTCGCGAAGCAATGACATTGGCATATTCATTGCTACAAGCTTTTTACATTTGTCGTAGAGGTATAAGATAACCTGCATCATCTTTAGCTGCTTTTCCATTGGAACATAAGTATCGTCTTTGTGGAAAGCATTTTGCTGTACAAAGCCAAGACGGATAACACGAGCGATTTCCAAAACTAATTTCTGATCGTCTGGAAGTACGTCACTACCAATCAGTTTTACGATTTCATTTAGGCTATTTTCCTGTGTTAGCAAACTTACTAATTGATTTCTACAGTTTATAAAGTCAGGGCCTACATTTTTAGAATACCAAGGAGATAAATCACTTACATATTCACTGTAACTAGTAAGCCAGTTGATTGCAGGGAAATGTCTTGCATAGGCAAGAGCCTTATCAAGTGCCCAGAAGCAGCGTACAAAACGTTTTGTATTCTGGGTTACTGGTTCAGAGAAGTCACCGCCTTGTGGAGAAACGGCTCCAATAATGGATACGCTTCCTTCTGTTCCATTTAAGTTTTGCATAAAGCCAGCGCGTTCATAAAATGCAGAAAGTCTGGATGCAAGATAAGCCGGAAAACCTTCTTCAGCAGGCATTTCTTCCAAACGTCCGGATAACTCTCTTAGTGCTTCCGCCCAACGAGAAGTAGAGTCTGCCATAATTGCAACATGGTAACCCATATCACGATAGTATTCTGCTAATGTGATTCCAGTGTAAATACTTGCTTCACGAGCAGCTACAGGCATGTTTGATGTATTGGCAATTAAGGTAGTACGGTCTAATAAAGGATTACCAGACTTAGGGTCTACCAGTTCTGAGAACTCTTCCAATACGTTAGTCATTTCATTACCACGTTCACCACATCCAATGTAAATAATAATATCTGCATCGGACCATTTTGCTAACTGATGCTGTGTCATTGTTTTACCTGTTCCAAAGCCTCCAGGAATAGCAGCAGTACCACCTTTGGCAATTGGAAACAGCGTATCTAAAATTCTTTGCCCTGTTATAAGAGGACGATCAGAAGGATAACGCTTTTGTGTTGGTCTAGGAATGCGAATTGGCCATTTTTGTGTTAAGGTCAAAACCTTTTCTTTACCAGAATCTGTTTCTATTACAACAATTGGTTCATCAATTGTATACTTTCCATCAGGATATACCTTAGTTACAACGCCATTCACATCAGGAGGCACCATGGATTTATGAACAATTGCAGAAGTTTCAGAAACTTCCGCAATGATTGTTCCACCATAGATGTGGTCACCTTCTTTTACAGTAATATGTACATCCCACTTTTTCTGTTTATCTAGAGAATCTACGCTAACGCCTCTTGGAATAAAAGCACCGCCAGTTTTGGCAATTTCATTAAGAGGACGCTCAATACCATCGAATATATTTCCGATAATGCCAGGTGCCAGTGTAACGGAGATTGCGCTACCGGTTGAGTAGACTGTCTCCCCTGGCTTTAATCCTGTTGTTTCCTCAAAAACCTGAATGGTGGTTATGTCTTTGGTAAGACCGATAACCTCACCAACGAGCTTTTCATTACCCACATAAACCATTTCCGCCATCTTAAAGCCTAAGTTTCCTTTTAGATAAACGATAGGTCCATTGATTCCATATATTTTACCAGTTAATTGCATCTAGGAAGCCTCCTATCTTTATTGTAGATGAATCACTTTAAAGTAAATGACTCTCTTTCTTCTGCTAGTTTTGTAGCAAATGAATTATCAATTAAAACATTTCGGCTACGAATAACAGCACGGGTTCCACCCATAAAGTCAATGTTGCTGATTCGAATGGAGCAGTGCAGCACCTGCTCAAGAGTATTCTTCTTAGCCCCATCGCTTTCATTAATATAAAGCTCCATTTCCTCACCTTTTGCATAATCAAGTGCATATTGAATCTGAGTTTTGAGTAACTCAAGATACTCAGGTGTCTTCATAAAGTCAAGAAGCTTTTGTTCAACCTTTTGAAAGATTATTTTTTCATGTTCGTTGGTCTTTTTCGTAACAGCTCTCTTTAATAGAAGTGACTCATCTGAAATTCTCTTATTCTTATCACGAATCAAATATTCACTTTCATTTTTCAAAGTGGTTTCTGCTTTTTGAAGCGTTTCCCTCTCATGTTCTTTTTGCATTTTATCAAGATTTTCCTTATATTCGTCTAGGATCTGAACACTTTGGTTGGTTGCATCACTAATTGCCGCATTATAAAAAATATCTAACTTTTCATCAAGAGTCATGATATGACCTCCTTATTTACAGTTTTAGACCGATTGCTTCATTTACATAGTCTGTAATAAAGTTTGGTTTTCGGCCTGTACCGTGTCGATCCGGTATCTCCACAATTAAAGGAAGACGGCGGTTTAATTTTACATCGTCAATAATATCGGGAAACTCCCTGCCGAACTTTTCTGTTAGAAGGACAATACCGATTTCTTTATCACTGAATGCTTTTTCTAGCTGTTCTTTTAAATGTTTTCTAGAATGTATTACGACACCGTTGACTCCAGCCAGGCGCATTCCTGTGTAGGTATCGACGTTATCACTTATTAAAAACATTTTCATACGAATCTCCTCCGATGAAACTATCCTAAAATAGTAAAGGAAATAATTAATCCGTAAAGTGCAATAGACTCTGCTAAGGCAACGAAGATAAGTGCTTTACCCATGATACTGGAGTCTTCACTTAAGGCACCTAGAGCAGAACTTGCAGCAGATGCTACGGCAATACCAGCGCCGACGCAGGATAAACCAGTAGAAAGAGCAGCAGCAAGATAACGCCAGCCTTCTGTATTATTTACGGCTGCTTTTGTAGCTTCCGCAGCCTGAATGTTACCACCAAACAACAAAATGTCACTAACAATTAATGTTCCAAAAAAGAATAATACATTAAAACCTAACGCAGCTTTAAAGTTTCCTGCTTTCTTTTCACTAAATAAGTAATAACCTCCTGGTACTAAGATACTTGCAACTAAAACGAAACATAATAAAATTTTTGTTAACATAATTTCATCCTCCTAATTTGTCTCTTTTGATTTAAAAGGTTTAAATGCCTTGCCAGTTCCACGATAGAATCGGCTAAACATTTCATAATATTCCAAACGAAGTACTTGGATACCAACTACCAGTCCCTCTAATACCATGACAACTAGGTTGCCAAGGATAATAACTAAGATGTTAGGACTGCCACTTTCTACATGAGCAAGTGATAGAACAACCCCCATCATACCTGCATGACTTAGAGCAAATGCTCCAACACGGACGAAGGAGATGGTATTGGTTGCATAACTTAATACAACATCAAATAGTTCTACTAGGTTTTCTACAAAAAACATGGCCTTGCTTCCTTCAGGGAAGATATCCTTTCTTTTTTCAATCCAGTTGCTTAATGGCTCCTTTAAGAAAATGCAAAGCAGTGGTAAACCAACTAATATAGCTAATACAATAGTTCCCGGAACTGGATATCCAAAGAAATAAAGTGCTACACACCCTACAACAGAACCATAACAGACAAAACCTGCAACACCACTGGCATCAAAAAATATCTTCTCAATATTCTTTGCACGAATTCCATTGATAATATTTAAAATCATAGCAACTAAGATTAAGAATATACCAAAGCAGATTGCCATAATTAAGGTGGTCATAATGTCATCCATAGGTCTTCGCCAGACCGCTTCTAGTACCTCTTCGAATCCAAAGATACTTCCATAAAAAACCGAAAATCGTGGACCAAATACCTGCAACACTAATGATTGCTGCAAGATTCATTTTCTTAAACTTGTAGAGCAGGAATCCGCCTATCATAAGGAGTGCCCCCTGTCCTACATCACCAAACATAATTCCGAATATTAAAGTGTATGTAAGAGCAACGAAAATAGTAGGGTCCATTTCGTTATATGCTGGTAAACCATACATTTGAATAAAGAGTTCAAATGGTTTAAAAATCTTTGGATTTTTAAGTTTTGTTGGAGGTTTGGAACATGCACTTTCATGTTCGTCCTCACAGATACAGTATACATTAGGATCTGCATCAATTTCTTTTAAGAATTTTTTGGCATCCTTTTTTGTCATCCAGCCGCAAAGAATGTAAAACACGATTCCTTGGTTAGTTTCCTTAGTACAAGCAGCAAGTTTACGTATTTCAAAGTTATTGGAAAACTCCTTTAACTTCTGATGGGCAAGGGTAAGCTCAGGAGCAACTTCTAATAGTCTTGCTTGAATTGTCTCGGTTAATTTTCTACGAGCTACTCTTAACTCTTTTTGCTTTGTAAGAAGTGATTGATAGATTTCCTCTGGCGTTCCCTCATATTCTGCTGGCATGTAAATTCGGTCGAAATGAAGAGAAGTAAAGACAGCATCTACCTGAGCGGAAGAGGACGCTGGAACAAAGTAAACTCCCCATACATAATGTTCATCCCGATCACATTCAATAAATACAGTATTCAGTGTTTCGTATACATAGTTCGAAAACTTTGTATAGTATTCATGCGAGATCTTACCAAAGCGAAACTTTAAAAATTTAAAATTTAGTATTTTTTTCAAATCATAATCTAACATGCGAAACGGTTCTATAGTAGCCAATGCCTTTGAAAGAGCTTCTTTTTCATCGGTAAGTTTCTTCCTATCTGAAGATAAATCTTCTACTGCAAGGAATGCCTGTTCCACAACAGTCTGAGCTTCAGACATAGTCATATCGTGTGTAGCAATCCGTGAGCTATCTCCTAGTTTCTCAACGAGAGAATCTGCCTTAACGAGTACGTCTTTATACGGATTGATTTCAACAAACGGTTTTAGATCGTGTACAGAAGACAGTTCAGATAAGGCATTTTCCAGGTGAATCTCATGTTTGGATAAGTAGAGTTCCATAACACGGTCAATGTCATCCTTAGGTCCTGTAATGGTCAAAAACTGCATTTTTTCAATCACTACACATACCTCCTTTATGTACTATAAATATATTTTAGTATCTCATTAGGTTCCAGATGATACCTAATACACTCCAATGCTGTGGTTACACAGTCCAATTCTTCTTCCTTCAAAAACAGGTAATATAAAATGTGAAGCATAGAGTGCGCAGACTCACTGGCAAGTCTTTTGTATAATTTATTCATAGTGTTAAAACATTCGTGTTCCATTGGCAAATTACTGCCTGTATTCATAAAAGCATGATAGTGGGTTTCACCTAGGACTTGGAGAAATTCTGTAATTCCCGGAGATTCTACTAGTTTCATAAGCTGTTCTTTTTTTAGATGGTAATGGATAGGAATGATGGTGAGATATATTTCCTTAGCATCCACGTTGTAAAACTTTTTCGAGCGGTAAACCCACATTATATTTAACATGTCAATTTGCGTTCCAAAGAGTGCTTGCATACGCTTTTTTTCTTTTCCCTTAAACCCTTTGTTAATAGTCTTCCATATTTTCTTGAAAAAGAATACATCCAACTGGGCTTCGTAATCACTAAGAGAAATATCCTCCGCAGAGTTATGTAAATTAGATAGCAGGTTGTGATATTTTGTACCTTCTAATGCCATAATAAATTCGTCTAGGCTGGTACAGCCTGCTAGTGTATCAATGTTTAAATCGGAGTGCTTATCAAAGAATGGTTTAAAATCCGCCAAATGTAAAGCATTTTTCTGGTTGTAAATCAATTCTAAGCAATCTTTTAAAATGTTCACTTCATATCGAAAGAAGAAAATGTCTAGAAATTTCCGCTGTTCTCTCGTAGCAAACGTATATATTTTGCCAAAGTCCATAAGAAGTGATGTTTTAATAAGTTCTTCGATTTGACCACGGTGAATGGTTGTTTCATTCACATCTCTAAATATAGAATGATATGATGGCTTTATTCGTAGATAATTAATAAAGTCTGCCGTTGTCTCAAGCTGGGCAATGTGCTCGTATTCTTTCTGACTTACCAGGTAACTGGACATTGCCTTCACTTTCGTAATAATGCCACCATAGGTAAGAGCATTTCCCATGTGCACCTCCTTGTTATGTAAGAGAGAGAATACGATTGAAAATCTGATCTGCATACTTTTCACAATCAGTTTCAAAATTAGCATCTAACTGTCTTAGGTAGTCTTCCTGTTCTTTCTTAATCTTAGAAAGTTCCAGTTCCACTTCCTGATTGGCTTTCGCTCTAAGGGCAGTTAACTTTTCATTGGTCTCTATCTGGACTTTTGAATCAAAAGATTTCATCTTCTGGTTAGCCTCTTCTGTTAATCGTGCCTTATCGTCAGAAACCCGACTTAAGATTTTATCTGCTTTCGTTTCAATGTCATTTAAAAGGTTAATGACCTTCTCCATACAACGCCTCCTAACAAATAAAATGAAAACTTAGTTCAAGGTAATTATAATACTTTAGGTGCGAAAATGATACTAAACTTTGTATTTATTTTTTTCACTAGATAATAAAAGCCTTAATTAAAAAAATATTTCTGTCATTTAAATAAGGCTTTCATTATTCATATTATTATGGAAGTATTTTATCTAATTCTTCTTTTCGTACATAAATGTGATTTTCACGAGTAGTGAAGTAGTGCATAAAACCTTTCTTTTCAAGGCAGTCTTTTATTAGTGAAGAATAATATTCAACACAAATAATTTTGATATTAAGGCCTTTTGTATCGAGTGCTTCTAGAAGTTCATAATCCATTCCCTCTGTGTCAATATCAAGGATGTCTAAACCTGATTTGAAGTGAGCTTTAAGAATTGTATTAATATTGCGAACTGGAATAGAAAGTTTATTATCAAGTAATCCGCGGTTGCGGGCAACATCTTCAAGAAATGTATTGTGTCCTGGCAGGTGGCTATAGTAGTAAGTGAGAGTACAATCTTCACCTGCAGTTGCACCACATGTTAAAACAGTGTTGTTTGGACGATATTCTTTAATAAGTTCAACCATTTCTGGGTTTGGTTCAACAAGCAAACCATTATAGTTACCATTTTCATAAAATAGATAAGTATTATTACGAACAACAGGATGACATACTCCAATGTCTGAATAAGACGGATTTTCTAATTTAAGTTTGTGAATTAAATCTAACATAATCTGGTCTTCTTGACTTCTGGAATAATAATTATCTATGTTTGGAACTTCAACGAGACGTGAGACGATGGTATCGGCACTTGGCAAAACACTTTGGATTTGTTTTTGGATTTCAGGTTCTTTGTTTTGATAAATGATAATACAGACTTTCTTATCTTGGAATTGCTCTAGAATTGACATATGAGATACTTGATTTCCACAGAAGAATTCACCAACATTTTGCCCTTTCCCATTAATTAAGTAATCTAACTTATAATGTGTTGGGTTATAACGGTTTTGATATTCTAAAACGGGTGTTCCCCAGCCAACAATTAGATCATAATTTGCCTGTAAATCTTCAATTTTAGTCTTTTTTATAAGTTTCATATTTCCTCCATATATTGTAGGTTATACAATATAATTAAACCCTATTTTGCAGAGAAAAACAACTGGAAGGCTATGGTATTAAAACATTTGACACAATCTTGCATAACTCTTATAATATTACCGAAACTGATTAGTAAGTAAGTGAGGGCATTGCAATGAGATTAAGAAATGTAACGGGTTCAAGGGAAATGATTGCGGCAAATGAGTTCGTTATTCATAACCCGGAGGAAAAGAAGGGCTCTTGGAGAGAAGTATTCGGAAATGATAATCCAATTCATATAGAAGTAGGAATGGGAAAAGGAAGATTCTTAACAGAATTAGCACAACTAAATCCTAATATTAATTACATTGGGATTGAGAAATATTCTAGTGTATTAATTCGTGCAGTTGAAAAGAGAGAACAAATTGAACTTTCCAATTTATTTTTCATTCGTATGGATGCAGAAGATATTAATGATGTATTTGCAGAAGGTGAGATTGACCGAATCTATCTAAACTTCTCAGATCCTTGGCCAAAAGATAGACACGCGAAACGTCGTTTGACATCGCATCAGTTCCTTAACAGATATGACCAGTTTTTGAAGAAGGATGGCGTAATTATTTTTAAGACGGACAATAAGGCATTATTTGATTTCTCATTAGAGGAAGTTCCAGTCGCTGGATGGAAACTTGAAAATTACACTTATGATCTTCATCATAGTGAATATAATGAAGGAAACGTTATGACAGAATATGAAGAGAAGTTCTCTAGTATGGGCAATCCAATCTGTCGTCTGGTAATTTCAAGGTAGAATTTTTATTATTTTGCATATGATAATAGTAAAATAAATTCAGGTGATAATATGGATTATAAAGGTTCTTTAGCACGATTCACTGGAAATTATAGAGCACTTGATAAGAAGGTTCTAGCTATGAAAAAATCATGGGATGATGTTGAAAAGTTACTGAGTAAAACAGGTCCACGTAAGAAAAAATCAGAAGATAGTAAGGATAAAAAATAATGTAACGTGGGATAGTATAAGATAAGGGTTATTCGAAAAGAACTTTAGGAGGAATTACTATGGCAATGAAATTTACAGATGGAAACTTTGAGCAGGAAGTGTTAAAGGCAGATCAGTTAGCAATTGTAGACTTTTATGCAGACTGGTGCGGACCTTGTAAAATGTTAGGACCAGTCATTGAACAGCTTGCAGATGAATACGAAGGCAAGGTTAAAATAGGAAAGTTAAATGTGGATGAGTCACCAGCCATTGCGCAGAAATACGGTGTTATGACTATTCCAACAGTATTATTCTTTAAGAGTGGTGAAGTAGCTCATAAGCATATTGGACTTGAGAAAAAAGAAGTGTTTGAAGAGAAAATTAAAGAGCTTATGTAATAGGAAAAAAAGGTCTCAATTTGGGATCTTTTTTTTAGTATTAAATTTCTTTTTCTGACTCATAGAGTCAGTCTGTAAATAATAGTCCCCTATAATGTGGGCTAGAAGAAATACTAAAATAGATTTTGTCATGTATGTTCGCTCCATTTGTTATCCAATACAGTTATAATTGAGTTTCGTATATTTACATAATCATAATATCCAGAACGATTTAATCTTCTATAAATACTAGAGGGAGCAAGATTTGCTTCGGTTGCAATATATTGAATGTTTTTGCCCATAAGAATTTTATAGATTACTTCGCGTTGTTTTACCGTCCATTGCTGTTCTATAAATGAGCAAGCATTAAATGAACTATTAATTAAACGTTCCATGTCTTCATCAACTCCCCAAGAGAGTTTTATAAATACATTTTGCTTTTTGAAAGAGTCTTCCGAAATTTTTAGGTCTTCCACCATCTTACGTGCCTTGTGGTAAACAGGGGCATCTGCACCTAGGGCTTCGGAACGGATGAAATCAGTATCTATTGTTCCTATGCCGATACCAAATCTAATTCTATTGGGATAAAAGTTAAGCTGAATAAACTCAATAATCTTTACAACATTGTGAGGACTGTAAAGTAAGCCTTGGAATTCATCGCCAAGTGTGATGAGAAAATTAGAATGAATATCATCGCTAAATTTCCTATTTACTTGTGCTAGTATTTGGTTTAATTGTATTTGAATCTCCTTTCTGTGCATTAAGGATTTAGAGCCAATAATATCACCTATAATTGCTACATACATGATCTCACCTCACTATATTTGTATATACTGTTATATTATACTATACTTAATTTTTGTGGTCTAGACAGTAAATATTGTTTTTTGCTGTCTAGACAGCAACGTATTAGGGTATATATTTGTTATTGCCCTAATACTTACTCAATCTTTATGACATGTGTATCATAAAACTCCTTTGGTGAGACCCCAAACTCCTTTTTAAAGGCACGATAGAAGCTGGAATAATCCCCAAAACCAAATATTTGGTAAGCTTGTGTTATAGACATTTGAGAAGAAATGGCATCTTTACATGCGTAAAGTCTCTTCTTTAATATGTATTGATGAATTGGAATTCCCATATTATTTTTGAACACATGTGATATGTAATATTTGCTTACAAAGAATACAAGCGCAAGGTGTTCAAGGGTTAAGTCTTCCTCAAGATGAGTATCAATGTAAGCTAGGAGGTTTTGATACAAGCTGGATTCTTCTAAAGGAGTCTTAGTATTCATTTGTTCATGTACAATTCGATTCAGATGCAGAATTAAATCATTTACACATAGTGTAATCTGAGCATTGCGGCCAAAACGATTCCTATTCATCTCTTCAATCAGGCGAAATACCTTAGATTGTATCACGTTGAATGCCATTAAATCATTATGAAAAAGATATTCTTTTCTTATACAAGCATGCTGCATTAAAAATACATAGTCAGGAGATTGATTCACGAGAATATTACAGTAATCCCTACTTATCCAAAATACAAAACGTCTATATGGAACGTTCTGTGAGTGAATAATTGGGTAATGCCTAATGTTAGGTGGAATCAGCACAATATCACCAACGCTAATTGGATGAACTTTATCTTCAATTGCAATAGAAACATCACCCTCTAAAAAGAAATAAAATTCATAATAATTATGGGTATGTTCCTTTACCTCAGTAAGATGTTTGTCATCGTAATAGTAAATCTCAAAATCCTTCGAAAGCATATACTGTCTATGATGAAACTTGGTTTTATAACTTTTCTTCATGATTCCCTCCAAGTAAATAATCCTTCCCTTCAAGTATAACACAACAACTTTTGCAATGTTAACAACAACTTTGACCATGTGATTTCCTCCATGGATTTTATATAATCAGCTCATATGATACGAAAATAGTATTTAGAGAAAGGAAATGTAGAATTATGGAGATGACACTAAGATGGTATGGTTCACAATTTGATACAGTAACATTAAAACAGATTAGACAGATTCCAGGAGTTAAGGGCGTTATCACTACTTTATACGATACAAAGCCAGGTGAAGTATGGGAACAGGACAGAATACATGCCTTAAAAGAAGAAGTAAAGGCAGCAGGACTTCACATCGCAGGTATTGAAAGTGTAAATATTCATGATGCAATCAAAACTGGAGCACCTGAAAGAGAGCGGTATATTGACAATTACATAGAGACACTCGAAAATCTAGGAAAAGAAGACATTCATCTTGTATGTTACAACTTTATGCCCGTATTTGACTGGACAAGGACAGAACTTGCAAGGATGCGTCCTGATGGTTCAACTGTTCTTGCCTATTCACAGGAAGCAGTCGATGCTCTGCAGCCAGAGAATATGTTTGCGTCTATTCAAGGAGAAACTAATGGAACCATTATGCCAGGCTGGGAACCTGAACGTATGGAAAAAATCAGAGAATTATTTGAAATGTACAAAGAGATTGATGATGAGAAATTATTCGATAACCTGAAATATTTCTTAGAGAGAATTATGCCAGTATGCGATAAATATGATATTAATATGGCAATTCATCCAGATGATCCAGCTTGGAGTGTGTTTGGCTTGCCTCGTATCATTATAAATAAGACCAATATTTTAAGAATGATGAAAATGGTAGATAACCCACACAATGGAGTTACTTTCTGTTCCGGTTCTTATGGAACTAATTTGGAAAATGATTTACCAGACATGATTCGTTCTTTAAAAGGAAGAATTCACTTTGCACATGTTCGTAATTTGAAATTTAATACTCCGACTGATTTTGAGGAGTCAGCACATTTATCTTCCGACGGAACATTTGATATGTATGAGATTATGAAAGCGCTTTACGATATAGATTTTACAGGTCCTATTCGTCCTGACCATGGTCGTATGATCTGGGATGAAGCTGCAATGCCAGGATACGGCTTGTATGACAGGGCTTTAGGTGCATGTTATTTACAAGGCTTATGGGAGGCAATTGAAAAGGCAGACAGATAGGAGGAGTTAGAGTGAGGTTAGACGCTAAGGGCATTTTAGATAAGGAACAATGGGAACAGGCAGGGTATATACTGCCTCAGTTTGATAGGGAACAAGTTGCAAAGAATACAAAAGAAAATCCAACATGGATACATTTTGGCGGTGGAAATCTATTTCGTGCTTTTCAGGCAAATGCAATGCAAACCTTATTAAATAACGGTGATGCCAATACTGGTTTAATTGTAGCAGAAGGTTATGATTATGAAATTGTAGAAAAGATGAACCATCCACATGATGACTTAAGTATTCTTGTGACGCTAAAAGCGGATCATACAGTAGAAAAAATGGTAATAGGAAGTGTAGTAGAGTCATTGGCATTGGATACAGATAATTCAGCCGATTTCAAAAGATTGTTAGAGATATTCGAGAAGGATTCTCTTCAAATGGCCAGCTTTACAATTACAGAAAAAGGATACAGTCTGACAGATGGTTCAGGTCATACCATACCTGAAATTGCAGAGGATTACAAGAATGGTCCCAAAGCTCCTAAAAGTTATTTAGGAAAGGTTGTCTCCTTGTTATATCATCGCTTTATATCAGGTCAAAAGCCGATTGCCATGGTAAGCATGGATAACTGTTCTCATAATGGAATGAAGTTATATAATGCAATGCATTCAATAGCGCTACAGTGGGCCGTGTTTGGATTGGTGGAAGCAGACTTTCTTAATTATATAGAAGATACCAACAAGGTATCTTTCCCGTTATCTATGGTTGACAAGATTACACCTAGGCCAGACCCTTCTGTAAAAGAAATGTTAGAAAAGGATGGTTTAGAAGAGGCAGAGTCCATTATCACGTCTAAAAATACATATGTAGCACCATTTGTTAATTCAGAAGAATGTGAGTATCTTGTAATTGAAGATGTCTTTCCCAATGGAAGACCTTGTTTAGAAAAAGCAGGGATTATGTTCACAGATGCCCAAACAGTAGATAAAGTGGAAAAGATGAAAGTCTGTACTTGTCTAAATCCCCTTCACACAGCCCTAGCGATTTTCGGCTGTTTGCTTGACTATCACTTGATCTCAGATGAGATGAAGGATGAGACACTAAGAAAGCTAGTAAAAGGAATTGGTTATCGAGAGGGACTTCCTGTGGTTATGAATCCAGGAATTTTGAATCCAAAAGACTTTATTGATGCAGTTGTGGGTGTTCGTTTGCCAAATCCATTTATGCCTGACACACCACAGAGAATTGCAACAGATACTTCACAAAAGCTGGCTATACGGTTCGGAGAGACAATAAAATCTTATAATACTTCCAAAGAATTAGATACAGCAGACCTTAAGTTAATTCCACTTGTGTTTGCAGGGTGGCTAAGATACCTTATGGCAATTGATGATAATGGAAAATCATTTACACCAAGTTCCGATCCATTACTTGAGACAGTTCAGCCATATGTTGCAGATATTAAGTTGGGCGATACCATTGATGCAGAAGAAAGATTAAAACCTATCTTACAGAATGAAAATATATTTGGAATTGATCTATATGCTATAGATATGGCTCCTCTTGTGTGCCAGTATTTCAATGAAATGATTACAGGCACTGGGGCAGTTGGTACAACATTAGTAAAATATACGAATACGATTATGGAGGATTAAGTATGGTTTCTTTTATGTCGGAAGATTTTCTCTTATCCAATGAGACAGCAAAAATATTGTTTCATGACTATGGTTCAAAGATGCCAATCATTGATTTTCATAATCACTTGAGTGCAAAGGAAATATATGAAAACAAGTGTTATAACAACATTGCTGAAGTATGGTTAGGTGGAGATCACTATAAATGGCGTGCCATGAGAACTTTTGGAATATCCGAAGAACTTATTACGGGAGACGGTGATCCTTACGAAAAGTTTCTAGCATGGGCAGATACGATTCAAAATGCTTTTGGAAATCCATTATATCACTGGACTCATCTTGAACTACAACGATATTTTGGAATTGAAACACCTTTAAAATGCTCAACAGCAAAAGAGATATGGGATGAATGCAATGCAAAGTTACAAACCGAGGAATTCTCAATTCGTAATCTCTTAAAGATGCAAAGAGTGGAGGTACTATGTACTACAGATGACCCAATAGATAACCTAGAATATCATAAAATTTTAAAACAAGAAGACTTTGAAGTGCAGGTTCTTCCAACATTTCGCCCAGATAAGGCAACTGCCATTGAGAAGCCTGGCTTTTCACAGTACATAAGGATTTTAGGAGATGTAGTAGGAAAAAAACTAGAGAAGATTTCGGATATATTAGATGCCTTAAAGGAACGTTTAGAGTATTTTATAGAAGCAGGATGTTGCGTTACGGATCATAGCATTGAGAACCAGTTCTTCGTGGAAACTTCTGTGGAAGAGGTGGATAACATCCTAAAAAAATCATTAGCAGGTGGACATTTAACAGAAGAAGAATGTGCAAAATATCATGGATATGTATTAACTGAGTTGGGGCGAGAGTATGCAAAGCACAAACTTGTTATGCAGATACACATTGGTGCGCTTCGTAATAATTCTACACGTATGTTTGAGGAGACAGGAGCAGATGCGGGTGTAGACTGTGCAACGGATATGAACTATGCAGTGCAGCTTTCTAAGCTTTTAGATGCTATGGATAAAACAAATGAGCTTCCAAAGGTTATTTTATATAACTTAAACGAAAAGGATTTTCAAATGCTTGTCGCAATGATTGGCAACTTCCAGGGAAACGAAGAAGGTATTCGTGGCAAGTTACAATTAGGAAGTGCATGGTGGTTCTTAGATAATAAAATGGGAATAGAGCGTCAATTGCAAACACTTGCTAGTGCTGGATTGATAAGTACTTTTGTGGGAATGTTGACTGATTCAAGAAGTTTTTTGTCATTTCCACGTCATGAGTATTTTCGAAGAATTCTGTGTAATCTAGTTGGAACTCACGTTGAAAATGGTGAGTATCCAAACGATGAAGAGTATCTAGGATCTATGATTCAAAATATATGTTATTACAATGCAAAAGAGTATTTCAGGTTATAGGGGGGGATGTACATATGGAGAGCATTTTTAATGAGATAAAAGAGTTAGGAATTGTGCCTGTAGTTGTGCTGGATGATGTAAAGGATGCCAGACCTCTTGCGAAGGCTTTATGTGATGGTGGACTTCCTTGTGCGGAAGTGACATTTCGAACCAATGCAGCAGAGGAGTCTATTCGTATTATGAGTGAGAAGTATCCAGATATGCTAATCGGTGCAGGAACGGTGTTGACAACTGACCAGGTTGACCGTGCTGTGGCAGCAGGTGCTAAGTTTATTGTAAGCCCAGGTCTAAATCCTAGAATCGTAAAGTACTGTATAGGAAAAGGTATTCCGATTTGTCCAGGCTGCGCAAGTCCAAGCGATATTGAACAGGCGCTGGAAAATGGGTTGAAGGTTGTAAAGTTCTTTCCAGCGGAAGCAGCAGGCGGGCTTCCAATGATTAAAGCTATGGCTGCACCTTATGTTGGTGTTATGTTTATGCCAACAGGAGGGATTAAGCCAAGTAATGTTAGAAGTTATCTGGAGTATGACAGAATTCTGGCTTGTGGAGGCAGTTGGATGGTTCCAGGAATGCTAGTTAAGGAAGGTAATTTTGAAAAGATTACAGAGTTGACTAGAGAAGCAGTTGGAATTGTGAAGGAAGTTAGAGGGTAATTTAACATAAGACAAGAACACTTTTTTACATACAAGATAAAGAAGTGTTTTTCTCTTTTATAAAGAGTATCTAATTTATTGGTATATTTTCTGGAATTTCTTTATTAGTAGCGTCATAAAAATGAACTGCTACAACACTTTTTTTAGTTCCATCAATTTCACCTAACTGATCTATTTTTATAATAAAGCCATCATTAGGATTGAGGTCATAAGTGATATCTTTTACATTATCATTCTCTTTTATTGTTACAATACCTTTTACAATTTTGTCCCTGTTACCAGAAAAAATAACCATACTGGAGCCAACACTATATTTTTTTTGGATAGGAAAATTTGTTACATAGTAAGAGTAAGAATTTCTACTATTACTGGGATTAGGTTTACATGAGCCAAATAATTCTAAAAAATTTTTATGGTACTTAGATGTGTTAAAAATAAAGAGTTCATCAGAAGTTGTATCTAAGCCACTTGTAGAAACAGCAAAATAATAATTATTAAATTTCTTTATGTAGTAGTTTTTTGAGTTACAAGTACTGTTTTTTACACAATAATTCTCTAAATTATTAACGGTGATGTATTTGGGAGCATTATGTATGTAAAAGACAATCATAAAGATTATGGAAAGAAAAAAAAGTAGTAGGAATGTTATTTTTATTGTCTTTGTATTCATTTGCATACCTCCTATATTAATTGAAAGTGGCGTTAGTAAAGTTTACATAAGAATAAATTTTATAAAGATACACTCCTTGGTAAATGTATATAAAGACGTTGTGACCGTAATAAAAAAACTTTCCAACAAATTACGTTGGAAAGTTTTAGGATAAAGTAACCATGTTTATGCCAAGTCATTCTGATGTTTCAATTTAATCTTAAGAATGTCGAGTAGTTCTTCTTGGTTTACAGAATTCAACTGTACTAACATTGGGCAGAATTCTTCTAAAATCTTGACACTGCCATCCTCATCGGCATCGTTTAAACTGGTAATTTGTAATTTTACACATTCAGTTAAAGCAATATCCATTTGTGGGGTGCCGTCTGCTGAAGCACCACGTAATATGTAATCACAGCTTACATGAAAATATTCCGACATTTTTGCGATAACATCGCCTGTTGGAATAACCATGTTCTGTTCGACGCGACTAATGTTTGAGCCATGTAAGCCAACAATATCACCGAGCGCCTGTTGTGTTAAGTGAGCATTTTTGCGTAAAGCTTTAATGCGTTCCCCAATACTTTTCATAGTATCCACCTCCTATGTAGAAAAAAAGGCGTAACAATATCCTTTTTATCAATACTACCACAGAATCATATATCCGACAAGAATGAAACCTTATTTTATGTATACTTATGCATTCAAAATAGAAATTATAAATAACACACCAGAAAACTTTATCATATAATAAACACAAAGCATTCTGGTGTGAATTTAAATTACATATTTATATTTTTTCGTTTTAATCGCCTATTCATAAATTCATCTAATAAGAAAGCAATTACGGCAACAATAGGAACACCGAGGAACATGCCCAGGACTCCAAAGTAGGCGCCACCAACTGTAATTGCAAAGATAACCCATATAGGTTTTAAACCCGTTGATTCGCCAAGGATTTTAGGTCCTAGATATAGCCCGTCAAACTGTTGTAGTACAAAAATTAGGACACCGAATATAATTGCCTGAACAGGGTCTAATAATAAGAAAATAACAATGCCAGGGACAGCACCAATAAATGGACCAAAGTAAGGGATCATATTCGTAATTCCAACTATTGTACTAAGTAGAACCGCATAAGGAAGTCTCAGTATTGACATAAGCACAAAACAAATGATTCCTATAATAAGAGAATCAATTAATTTACCAAAGATAAAACCACTGAAAATAGCATTGCATTTTGAAGTCGTACTGCAAAAATAATTGGCATTATCCTTAGATAAGATTGAATATACAAAACGTTTGGCATTTTTAATTAAAAGCTCTTTATCAATTAGAATATAAGCTGAGATTACTAAGGCTAGTATAATATTAATCAGCGTCTTTAAAATTGATACAGAAATATTAAAAATTAATGGTATTCCATTGGTCACCATGTTAGTTCCGAAATCAAGTAATCTAGGTTTCAGTTCATTAATTTTTTCTTGTACGAAAGCAACATCTAAATTAGGATAACGTTCCTGAAAACTGTTTAGATAATCGTACGCCGCATTGTACATATCTGGTACTCTATCTGTAAGGTCTTGTATACTGGTTGCAAACTGAGGAACAATGTAAATCATAATTACAACGATAATACTGAGTGCAATTATATAAGAAAACAGAATAGACAAGGCGTGTCGGTAGGAGTCTTTTAGTTTTTTCTTAACAAATATCTTTTCTAATACATGGTCAAGCCGCTTTACAAGTGGGTTTAATACATATGCTATAAAGAACCCAATAAAGAATGGAGACAGTACGTGTAAGACGTTAGAAACTGTCTGTTTCGTTTCTGTCCAATTTAAGATACTGTAAATCAGGACAGTTCCAATAAAAATGACAAATAGTGAATAAATACAGATGGTAAAATACTTTGAATTGGTCTCAAAGATATTTCGTTTTTCTCTATCACGAGGGAGTTTTGATTTATTGTCAGGCATTCGTAAGTATTCCTTTCTATGTTGTTTTATTATCCATTAAAATAGCAAAATCAGTTAATATATAATTATTATAGACATAAAAAAAGAGTAAATCAATAAATATAAAATTTTTTTTAAAAAAGGGCTTGCATTTTTAGTTTTAATCATATATAATCATATTTGCGTTAAGGCAATAAAGTTAAGTAATAAGAACTTAATTTTAACTAAATAATATGCGCTTCTAGCTCAGTTGGTAGAGCACCTGACTCTTAATCAGGGTGTCCAGGGTTCGAACCCCTGGAGGCGCACTTGAAGGTCCTTGTTTGGCGAACATATGAGTCGTTGGGTAAGGGCTTTTTGTTTGCCAGGGAGATCGAACATAAATTCGATAAAATTGTTTCATCGAAAAAACATTTTGTGGTATACTAGTACGAGAGCAAAAAATCGGAGGAAGAACTATGAACAAAGATCCTTTCGTGTCACCGGCACTTAAGTGGGTGGGAGGAAAAAGACAATTACTAAAAGATATAAAGCCGTTGATACCGGAAGACTTTACAATGTATTATGAGCCTTTTTTTGGTGGAGGTGCGGTTTTATTTGAGACGCAGCCAGCAAAGGCAGTTATAAATGATGCTAATGAAGAACTTATGAATGTTTATCGTACAATTCGTGATGATTGTGACCATTTAATAGAACTTTTAATAGAACATAACGAGAAAAACACGGCAGAGTATTATTATGAAGTCAGAGGTTTTGATCGTGATCAGAAACTTTATGCAAACATGTCTTCAACGGAGCGTGCAGCACGAATTGTTTATCTCAATAAAACCTGCTATAACGGTTTGTTTCGTGTTAACCAGTCTGGTCAGTTCAATGCGCCTTATGGAAAGTATAAGAACCCTAATATCGTAAATGAAGAAACGTTGCGTGCTATTTCCAATTATCTGTCTAAGGGCAAAATCGAAATAAAATCAGGTGACTACAAAGATGCTATTAAGGGCGCGAGAAAGGGTGCATTTGTGTATCTAGATCCTCCATATCATCCAATTTCTTATTCAAGTTCATTCACAGGATATACGAATAATGGGTTCGGTATTAAGGAACAGCAAGAGCTAAAGGCACAGTGCGACAAATTGACTAGCAAGGGTGTTAGATTTTTGCTTTCCAATTCTTATTGTGAGTTTATAACTGACTTATATGAAGAATATAATATAAAACAGGTATCCGCGAAACGAGCAATTAATTCCAAGGCAGATAAGCGTGGTGAAGTTGGGGAGGTATTAATAGCAAATTATGAAATCCAGTAGTGCATCTAATGAGACAGAATCTGTTACGTTAAATGACAAGGCATGGGATTCCATATTTGAACGTTACAATATTGTGGAGCAGGTACAAAAAGATGGTGTGTTTCACATTACAGCTTATCAGATCAAGGAATTCCGAGAACCAAGACTGATGACCAAATTCGATACAAAAGAATCGGTTCCAAAGGCATTTGGTAAAGGAAGAGAGAAAATGTCGATCTTGCCAGATAGCAGAGGAAGTTATGTAATCGGTTATTTTAATACGTATTTAGAATTTCCAGAGATGGAAAGACGAATAAGACATGTTGATTTCCCGAATTATTTACAGACTATTAGCAAAACGAATATTAATAGTGAGGCAAACGTAATTAATGTTTTAGGAATAACCAATATCTTGGAAGACTTTCTATCAGAAAGTAGACTTGTACAGACAATTAGTGGTAGAATGAAGTCGGGAATATTTGACTTTGCTATTCATGACAGTAGGAATGGGGAACTACATAATATTGCTGTAAAGAATGCTCAGATAGAGATTGATGCAGGGTTTGAGAATGAAAACTGCGTGTGTATTATGGAAGCAAAAAATGTTGTGCATAAGGACTTTATTGTCAGACAGCTTTATTATCCATTTCGTTGCTGGGTAGATAAGATAGGGAAGCCTGTTCGAACTGTTTTTATGGTTTATAGTAATAATGTTTTTAGGTTATTAGAATATGAGTTTACAACAATAGGCTGTTATAGTTCCATAAAGTTTATAAAGCAGAAGAATTACAGTTTTGAAGATGTGGATATTAAATATTCAGATTTGATGGAATGCTATAAGAAGACAAGGGCAATAGAAGAACCAAGGGACATTCCGTTTATTCAGGCTGATAGTTTTAATACGGTAATCTCATTATTAGAGCTTGTTAAGGAAGATGCAAAGTCTATTAATGAGTTATCTGAAGCAATTGGATTTGCTACGAGACAAGGGGATTATTACTATAATGCGGCAAGGTACTTAGGGTTAGCGAAAAAGTGTAGGGATACGGACGGAATAGTAAGAGTGAGGTTATCCGATTTGGGAGTATCTGTAATGAAACTTCCTTACAAAGAACGACAATTAAAATATATAAAGCTTATGTTTGAGCATGAGATTTTTAGAGTAACCTTTTTTGCATCCACAGTATCTGCAAGAATTGTAGATAAAAAATTTATTTGTGAAAAGATGATTGAGCTAAATCTTTGTGGACCGAGTCTGGTTGGACGGCGTGCATCAACAGTTATGGGATGGCTTAAATGGATTTTTTCAATTATAAATGAGTAAGAGTGGTTGCAGAGATGCAACCTTTTTTAACTAATAAGAAAACCAATGGAGGCATCAGAATGATTCATGTTTATTATGGAGACGGAAAAGGAAAGACAACAGCGGCCACAGGATTAGCAGTAAGGGCCGCAGGGGCAGGTATGAAGGTTTATGTTGTTCGTTTTATGAAGACGGATAATTCAGGAGAAGTAAACTCTCTGCAGCAGCTAAATAATGTAACAGTGGAACTGGTGACCAAAAGCTTTGGTTTTACATTTAATATGACAGAGGAACAGAAAAAAGAAGCGAAAGCATTTTATACAGAAATGCTTCGTAATGCAATTGCGAAAGAGAATTTAGAAAATTACGATATGATTGTAATGGATGAGGCAAATATTGTTTATGGGTGTGAGCTTATTGAGAAAGAGGAATTAATTGCTTTCTTAAAGGAGTATGGGCAAAAGAAAGAAATTGTCATAACTGGAGCAACCAGACAAGAAGACATTATTGAGCTTGCAGACTATGTAACAGAGATAAAAAAAATAAAGCATCCTTACGACAGAGGTGTAGATGCTCGTAAGGGAATAGAGTTTTAACTAGTAGAATTAGGAAAAAGGAAGGAACCAGGAGAACATGACACAGGGAGAAATGATACAAGGTGTATTTACACAAGTAAAAAAAGTAATCAGGGGAAAAGAAGATGTAATCGAGAAAACACTAATGGCTTTTCTGGCACAGGGGCATATTCTTATAGAGGATATCCCTGGTGTAGGAAAGACAACATTGGCAGTTGCTTTCTCAAAAGCATTAAATCTTGATAATAGAAGAATGCAGTTTACGCCAGATGTATTGCCAAGTGATGTTATTGGTTTTCATATATTAAATCAGGAAAAGCAGATGGAATATCGTGCAGGAGCCATTTTTACCAATGTATTTCTGGCAGATGAGATTAATCGAACCTCTTCCAAGACCCAGTCTGCATTATTAGAGGTTATGGAAGAAGGAAAGGTAACTGTGGATGGTGTGACGAGAATGGTTCCAGATCCATTTATCGTGATTGCGACGCAGAATCCAGTTGGCTCTTCAGGAACACAAAGATTACCTGAATCCCAGCTAGATCGTTTTATGGTTCGCCTTTCAATGGGATATCCAGATATTACAAGTGAGATAGCAATGCTTAAGTCTAAGGAACACAGTAATCCAATGAAAACTGTTGAAGGTGTAATGAGTATAGATGATTTAAAGAACATGCAAAGGCAGTGTGAGGACGTGTATGTACACGATACCATTTATCAATATATCGTTGATACTGTAATTGCAACAAGAAATAATAAGTGGCTCGAACTTGGGACAAGTCCTAGAGGTACAATTGCCCTAACGCAGATGGCGAAAGCATGTGCTTTTGTAAAAGGAAGAGATTATGTAATTCCCCAAGATGTTCAATTTGTATACAAAGATGTAATCTGTCATAGACTTGTTTTGAATACGAATGCAAAGATTGCACAGGTTACAGAACAGAGAATTGCAGATGATATACTAACTACAATTCCTGCACCTAGAGTTGGGTAAGGAGGGAGTGATTTGTTTTATTTGATTCTCTATGTAGTACTTGGAATACTGGGTGTAATTTTTGCAATTCTTTATACAAATTACTCTGTAGCAATATTTGTAGGTGTACTTATTCTGTTTCCGTTATTCAGTTACATACTTAACATAATCGCATGTATTATGTTGAAGATTGATATTCAGAATGAGCAAGAGCAGATATACCAGGAAGAAGAATTTAAAGTTCAGATACATATTAAGAATAGGAGCGTTCTTCCTATTATAAATGGAGTTTTGCGATATTCTTATGGATATAACATTGGAAGTAAGGAGAGAAAAAAACTCAAATTTAGCATAAAGGCAAGAGGTGAGACTATACACACACTGCACTTAAGGGGGGAATATTGTGGAAGTATTTCGTTCAGGTTTTATAGACTTTCAGTATGGGAGTACTTTCATGTATTCGTATTTTCAAAATTCATGAAGGAAAGTTGTGAACAGGTTATTTACCCTAAGTTGCAAACGAGAAATCTAGATGTAAAAAATACTACGACCTTTTACAACGATGAATATGATGAGTTCTATGAGGATCATCCTGGCAATGACCCATCAGAAGTTTATGAGATTCGGGATTACAGAGAGGGAGATAAGCTGCAGCGTATTCATTGGAAGCTTAGTTCTAAGAGAGAACGCTACATGGTAAAGGAATATAGTGATCCGATTATAATAGATGCAGTAATTATTTGTGATAATAGCTGTACTTATGAAGGAATGGAACGTGTGAAACGATGGAGCGACTTGCTAGAAAAAACAATACAGGCTAGTTATTCCTTGTTACTAAATAAGGTGAACCATTATGTATATTGGTTTGATGAGGAACAGTCAGTTGGTGAAAGGATGGAAGTAAGAAATGAACAGGACTTTCATACATGTATAATTAGGCTGTTACAATGTAAACCCAATAAGAATCCACAGGCATATGTGAAGTATCTGATACATTCAGAAGAAATCAAAACGTATGCAAATGTTTTTTACGTTGGAGAGGAAAATCAAGAACTGCTTGAGGAAAAAGGTATAAGCATAAAGGTGGTGGATTAAGGTGGGACATAAAAAAACAAAAACAGGAATTAGTTTTTATTGTGAAGAGCAAGGAATTAAAAAGCCATCTGTTTGGAATGAAATATTGGACTACATATTAGAATGCACTTGCATGGTATTAATGTTATATGGGGCTATATGTGGACTTTTTGCCAGTTGCAATATACCCCAGCAAAGAAAACTCATACTATTCTGTATGCTTATCTTGACGGGGATAACATTTGCTGTGTTAGAGTATAGGAAACGTCCAATTTTTCTGATTGTATACATGGTAGGATGTGCATTTATATTATTCATCTTTGTAAGGATTAACTGGGTTGCAATAAAGTATTTTGCATCCTATTATGTTGCGTTTATAAATAAATATTTTGGAACAAATCTGGTTGTAAAAGTTCCTGCTGAAGAAGAAATAATTAGTCAATCGACAGGTTTATTTGTTTTTCAGCTATTTCTTAGCTGGATTGTTATTTTCATGACAGCACTTTTTAGAAAAATTTATAAAAAGTCATTAATAGCTTTAATTTCTCCAATATTAGTATTTTCGCTTACTTTTATAGTAGGATTAATACCAGAGTCACAATATTTATTCGCATTTCTAATTGGATTTCTGCCATTATCTATTAATAGTAAAGTGAAAGATAAGAAGTTGGGGATTCAAGCCAAACTGACAACTCTAGTAAGTGCAGGAATACTAATGTTTATCTGCGTATGTTTATTGCCGCAAGCAGTATATCAAAAACATTTTGATTCCATGGTTTCCATAAAAAGAGATATCCAAGATATAAAAAGCAGCCAAATTATAAAGGATATAAGCTACTACCTTTCTGATAGAGGTGGCTTGTCTGGAAAACTGTTTACGACTGGATATGGTGGAATGAATAATGGACAGCTTGGGACAAAGGATAAGATAAAGTTTGATAAGAAGACAGATTTCGTTCTTACTACGACTTTAGCAGAATTACAAAAGCATGATTACGAAGTATACCTGCGAAGTTATGTAGGTTCAAATTATAGTAACAGATTGTGGGGGGATTTGGATAAGCAACAACAGAAGGAGTATAGTAAATTAACAAAGGAGTATGATTATAACTTTGAAAATCTTTTAAGTGATAT
This sequence comes from uncultured Lachnoclostridium sp., assembly GCA_937903005.1. Taxonomy (GTDB): domain Bacteria; phylum Bacillota; class Clostridia; order Lachnospirales; family Lachnospiraceae; genus Clostridium_AI. The sequence continues at coordinate 38,726 of CALFNR010000046.1, forward strand.
GCTAAAACTAAGAAACTTGTATAGGAATGATTCTTATGATGATTCAAAGTCACAAGATTATGTACTCTTCAATATAAAGAAGGAAGATATCGGAAGAAAGCATATGTTGCTCCCTTATGCAGTAAATGATGATGTAAGGGAAAAGAATGGTTTACTATATGGGAAAAATGCCAAAGGCAAAAAGGTCTATTCTGAAGAGGTAAATAAATTAGGAATATTAGCATCTTATCAAGATAGTTATTTTGATTCTGGCTATGTAAATAATCAGAAGCTTTATGATGTATTAAAGGATTTAATGTTTCAGTACGCCAATGTTTTACATGATCCAAATTCCGAATCAGATACAAATTCCTATCTAGATAATAAGTTTTATAGAGAACTTGAAAAGTATGCACAAAAAGAAACGAGTTATCGTAAGTTTGTATACGATACCTACACAAAAGTACCAGAAAATATTGCTCCCAAACTAAGGGAACAACTAAAAAAACAAACGTTTTCTCTAAATGAATTTGACTTAGGAAATATTAAGTTTAATAAAAATTTTGCAGATTTTTACAATGATGATTTAGTTTACGCAGAAGTATGGTGGTGTCAGACATTCTTAGAACAGTATGCTAAGTATTCATTAGAACCTGGACAAACTCCCGATAATAAGGATTTTGTGGACTATTTCCTATTTGAAAATCAGAAAGGATATTGTACATACTTTGCAACGGCAGCAACGCTTTTTCTTCGATTGCAGGGGCTTCCAACAAGATACGTAGAAGGATATAAGGTAACTTATGAGGATTTTGCCCATAAGGGAAAGAAGGTTACCTTAGATGGACAAAAGGCTTATCAGCTAAACGTTACAGATGAGGCAGCACATGCATGGATTGAGGTTTATGTAAATGGGTGTGGATGGATTCCGTTTGATGTGACACCTGGCAGGGGAACAGAAGGAGTGGCAAATGAAAGTGCAGATGATAATAACACAGCAACAACAATAACACCACCTTCACCAAAAGTTTCAGTAACCCAACCAACTAAATCACCAGCAGTAACTGCGAATTCACCAGTACCATCAAGTGCCACAATAAAGGAAAAGAATACAGCAAATACTAAAAAAATTAATTCCAGATCTAAGGACATTATTATAGTAGTACTTTTGATTCTAATTCTGGTGGCAGCGGTATTAATACGAAGGTGGATAATAAAAAGAACAAAATATAAAAAGGAATTTCAGTCCGATAATAACAAAAGAGTAAAATATTATTATCAAGAGTTGGACAGTATAACAAGAGTATATTGCAAGAGGTATAGCAAGGGTGAGATAAGAGACAACATTCAAGCAATAGCAGCAGACTTTGATGATATTTCAGAAGAGGAACTAAGTGAGTTTATTACCATAGTTGAGAAGGCCACGTTTGGTGGTAAACCAGTTTCTGATTACGAATGCATGAAGTGTAAAGTGCTGTATCAGAATGTGAGAAAGGAATTATATGATAAAGCTTCCATAGTAAAAAAAATATATTATGAAGTTTATAGGGTATTTTAACATATAAACAGGAATGGATTTTTTTAGAATAGTATTGTATAATAAATTCGGTTTATATGGAAAGAAAAGTTACTAGGGAAGTTTGATAGGAGGAAATCAACTATGAGTAATATTGAAACAATGTCAGTAAATGCAATTCGTGTCCTTTCAGCAGATGCAATACAAAAGGCAAATTCAGGACATCCAGGTCTTCCACTAGGCTGTGCCAGTGTAGGATACGAGTTATGGGCAAAACATATGAAACATAATCCAGCCAATCCACAATGGGCTAATCGTGATCGTTTTATTTTATCAGGTGGACATGGTTCTGCCTTATTATATTCCTTGTTACATTTATTCGGTTATGGTAACCTTTCAAAAGAGGATTTGGCACAATTCAGACAGTTAGATTCACTTACACCAGGTCATCCAGAGTATGGTCATACAGTTGGGGTTGAAGCAACAACAGGACCACTTGGTGCTGGTATGGGTATGGCTGTTGGTATGGCAATGGCTGAGGCACATTTAGCAGCGCGTTTTAATAAAGATGGTTATGATGTAGTAGATCATTATACATTTGCACTTGGTGGCGACGGATGTATGATGGAAGGTATTTCTTCTGAAGCATTTTCCCTTGCTGGAACATTAGGACTTGGTAAGTTAATTATCATCTATGATTCCAACAGAATTTCCATTGAAGGTAATACGGACATCGCGTTTACAGAAGACGTACAAAAACGTATGGAGGCATTTGGCTTCCAGACATTGGTGGTAGAGGACGGCAACAACTTAGAAGAGATCGGTAAAGCAATTGAAGCTGCAAAAGCAGATACAACAAGACCATCCTTTATTACTGTTAAGACAGAAATCGGTTATGGTTGTCCTGCAAAACAAGGTAAAGCTAGTGCACATGGCGAACCTTTAGGAGCTGACAACATTACAGCATTAAAAGAAAATTTAGAGTGGCCATCACAAGAGCCATTTTATGTACCTGATGAGGTATATGCACACTACAAAGAAATCACAGAAGGTTTAGCAAAGGATGAAGAAGAATGGAATGCTATGTTTGCTAAATACTGTGAAGCTTATCCTGAGATGAAGAAGTTATGGGATGAGATGCATTCTGATGTAGATGCACAGGCACTATTAGAGAACGAAGAGTTCTGGAAGTTTGAAGATAAACCAGAAGCAACTAGAAACTTATCTGGAATGGTTATTAACCGTTTAAAAGATATAGTTCCTGGATTAATTGGTGGTGCAGCAGATTTAGCTCCATCCACTAAGACATATATGAAAGACATGGGAGATTTCTCAAAAGATAACTACGCAGGTCGTAACTTACACTTTGGTGTACGTGAGTTGGCTATGACTGCAATTGGTAATGGTATTATGTTACATGGAGGTTTACGTTCATTCGTATCTACTTTCTTTGTATTCAGTGATTATGTAAAACCAATGGCTAGATTGTCTGCACTTATGAATAACCCATTAACATTTGTCCTAACTCATGATAGCATTGGAGTTGGAGAAGACGGACCAACGCATGAACCGATTGAGCAGTTGGCAATGTTACGTGCAATGCCTAACTTTACTGTATATCGTCCAGCTGATGCAACTGAAACAATTGCAGCTTGGTACTATGCAATTACTTCTAAAAAAACACCAACTGCATTAGTTTTAACTCGTCAGAACTTACCTCAGTTAGCTGGTTCAAGCAAGGAGGCATTAAAGGGTGGATACGTTATTGCAGACTCATCTAAAGAAACACCAGATGCAATCTTAATTGCAAGTGGATCTGAAGTTTCCTTAGCAATCAGTGCAAAAGAAGAACTTGCAAAAGACAATATCGATGTTCGTGTTGTAAGTATGCCATCTATGGATGTATTCGAGCAGCAGTCTAAAGAATACAAAGACAGTGTATTACCACTATCTTGTAGAAAGAGAGTTGCAATTGAGGCACTTTCCGACTTTGGATGGGGTAAATATGTAGGTTTAGACGGAGCATATGTAACAATGAAATCCTTTGGAGCAAGTGCACCAGCAAACAAACTTTTTGAGAAATTTGGCTTCACAACTGAGAATGTTGTAAATACTGTTAAAGGTATTTTATAATCATTTGGTTTATCTTCTGTTTTTTCTGTGAAGTCTATAAAGTTTTTATTAACAATTTAAATGTTCAATTTTCCGTAACATTTTTATGGTAAAATGGATTTAGAAATTGAGTAGAAAAACCATGTAAACACACAGAGAAGTATAGGAGAGGATATATGGAGTTACCAATTTATTATGATGAGGCAGAAGAGTGGAAAAGTGCGTTATTCCTGTATAATTCTGCTTTACGTGAAATCAATACAAAGCTTGAAATTCTTAATGATGAATTCAAGTTAGCGCACAGTTATAATCCGATAGAACACATTACCTCTAGGGTAAAATCACCAGAAAGTATTGCAAAGAAAATTCGTCATAAAAATAAAGAACTTACGGTTGAAAACATCGTTAAATATGTAAATGATGTTGCAGGAATTCGAGTTATCTGTTCTTTTACATCAGATATATACAGGCTTGCAGATGCAATTGCCAATCAAAACGATGTTAAGGTTTTAAAAGTAAAGGATTATATAACCAATCCGAAGGAAAATGGGTATAAGAGCTATCATATGATTGTCACCGTTCCTATTTTCTTGACGGATAATGTAATTGATACCAAGGTGGAGATTCAGATTCGAACAATTGCCATGGATTTCTGGGCAAGTCTTGAGCATAAGATTTATTATAAATTTGAAGGCAATGCACCTGCTAACATTAAGAAAGACCTAAAAGAGTGTGCAGATATTATTGGATATCTAGATCACAAGATGATGTCTTTGAATAGTGAAATTCAGAATTATACTAAGAACAGTTTAAGTGATTACAAAGAGATTATGTCTCAGAATTATTTAAATTGTATGAAAGAAAGTTATGGTAAAATTGTGGAAGATGATGAAGAGGAAGGCAACAAGAAAAAAGAAGAGCCTAGTGAAAGCAATACTGTTTCAAAAGGGGTTTCCTCAACAGTCTCCGACTTTGGTGAACAAGTGAAGAAAATGTTTCGGAAGAAACAAGCATAAAAAAGGCGTGTACAAGTTAAATTAATTTGTACACGCCTTTGTTTTTAACTTATGGGAAAGGCACATTGTTCTGCAACCAGAATATTAAGAAACGATAATCTTAATTCGCTTATATTTCCCGCTTCCATCAGTGGCAGAAACTTTAATATAACAAGAGCCTTTTCTTCTAGCCTTTATCTTTCCGCTACTTGAAACACTTGCAATTCTTTTATTGGTAGAAGTATAACGTAGTCTCTTTATAGTAGCATTGGATGGGGATACTGTGGAGTAAATGTTAAAAGTACTCCCTTTTTTTAATTTCTTTGTGGATACATTGGTTTTTATGGACTTTACGAGTCGATTATAAACGGTAATTGTTTTAGTCGCTATGAATCTACTATTGGTGGAAACGCAGCTAATGACAGTTTGACCTGGACGTTTTGCAGTAAGGACACCATCTTTAGAGATAGTTGCAATATAAGGCCTAGAACTGTACCATCTAAAATCCAATTGGTTTTCATCACCAGGGTAGTTCATTAAAGCAAAATTTAACTCCATCTGTCGATTCGGTTTTAGTTTGTCAGAACTGCTCATGATTTTCAGGTAGGATTTTGGATCAGTCTGTGCCTTTACATTATCTACTGTTTCCATTAAGATATAGGTTCCAGAATAGTAAGCATCAAACACATACTCATTGTTACTATTGACATACCCATAAGGAATTCCAGATACTGTTTTTCGGTTGGTTGTGTAGATAACCTGAATGCATTCCTTTGAAAAACTAGAAGGAATCTTTATCCTAACGGGTAATGGTGTGCTTTCGTTAAAAGCAAGATCTGCTATGTTAAGTTCAAATCCTATGTACTTGGTTGTCTTGTGCTGCGTAAATACAACAGGTTTTAAGATACTCCTTTTGTATGTTAGAAGTTGCATCTCGCAGGCATTTCCATATTGTTGGCCAGTAATATCAACGGTTACGACTGAGTTATAGCTGCCGTCTGAGATATGTTGACTCAAAATATGCGGGTTGGAAGACTGTTTCTCCCAACAGGCATATAAGGTTGTATTTTTATATATTTTTTGGGAGGGATCAAACTTAATGGCTAATGAGGAGTCTGTATACCATCCTCTAAACCAATAACCATTTCGGATTGGATTGTCCGGCAAATCTATCGTTGATCCATAACGTACATTGACAATGGTAGCAACGGAGCTGCCTCCATTAGAATTAAACTGTACATAGAAGACGGTATCCTTTATGCTTAATGCCTTCAGATTAGTCGGTTGTACACAAGTTGTTATGAGCAGCAAGATTAAAAACAATACCTTCCACATTGATTTTTGTTTTTTCATATGACCTCCTATTTTTCAAACTTTAATCAAATTTAAAGTTAGATAATAGAGCTCCCAAACTAGTAGATGCTGTTTCTTCTTCTTTGTATTCAATTGGAGCTTCTTCAATATCATCGACGATATCTTCTTTTTCCTCAACCGCCTTAATACTTAGGCTGATTTTGCCATCTTTTACAGCGATAATTTTAACTGTAACTTCCTCACCTTCGCTTAAGACTTCTTTAGGACTCTTTAAATGTCTGCCACAGATTTGAGATATGTGAACAAGTCCACTTAAATCATCTCCTATTTTGATAAATGCACCATAAGGAACAATCTTTTCTACAACGCCACTTGTAACAAGTCCAACTTGTAGGCTAGAAACCTTCAGATTGTGTTCTTGTTCTGCACGTTGTCTTGCAACCTGTTTTGCAGATAGTACAAGCTTTTTCTTATCTTCATCTACTGTTATGATGACAGCGTCTACTGTTTTTCCGCGGTATGGCTCTAAGTCTTCAACATAAGAAAGAGCTAGCTGAGATGCAGGAATAAATGCTCGAATACCTTCCACATAGGTAACAACACCACTATTTACAACTTCTTTTATTTTGCAGGAATAGATTGTTTCGTTATCCATAGCTTCCTTTAACTTCTCCCATGATAATACATCATGAGCTTGTTTTAAGGAAAGAAGAACATTGCCTTCCCCATCATCTTCGCCAATAACTAGTGCTGTAACAGATTCACCAACTGATATGTCAGCCTTAATCGAGAAACTTGGATCATTGCTTAACTCAGCAAGCTTAATAATACCTTCAGCATAATAACCTAAATCCACCATGACTTCTGTATCTGTAACACCAATAACAGTTCCCGTAATTAAGTCGCCTTCATTAACAGAGCGAAATGAGCTATTTAATTCATCTTTAAAATCATCCATGGAAGGAATGATTTCTTTTGTTTCTTCATTGTTATTTAAATCTAAATTATCAGTCATACGTATCCCTCTTTTACATTTTGTTGCAAACTTTTTGTTTCCATTATATCACATATTTGGTACGAAACCAATAGGTGTACAAATATTTGAAACCTAGGCTTTCGTAAAGGTTTCGTGCTGCACGGTTGCCTTTTACAACTTGCAAATATGCATGATCAGCACCTCTTCTCATACCTGCATGAATTAAGGCATCGCAGATAGCATGCGCGTAATGTCTGCGGCGATAATTTTGATGAACATAGATTGCGTAGATTCCTATATGGTCTCTATCCAAAATTCCTAGTCCAGAAGCAACCATTTTTCCATCCTGATGAATCGATGCAGAAATGGTTGGTTTTGGAATAGAGCGATACATATACGGAACAATTTTTCTTAATGTGGGATCAGTTGTCCCGTTTAAGTCAAATAAATTAGTAATCCATTCATCTGTTATTTCACTTTCTAAGGTAACATCTATATCATTTGGGAAAGGAACAAAATCACGAAATGCAAGAGTCATATTTTCAGTAATATGTTCGATTCCATATCCATTTTTCTCAAGATACTCATCCACACCTTTGTCAGTAAGCGGGCTTATTTTAAATATACAAGGTGTTTTTTCAACTCTATATTCATTTTCGCAAAAAATAACCTTTTGGGAAAGCGGTAACTTGGATGGGGCAATTAAATTGACACAGTTGGTTCGATGTGTATAATTGCTAGAATAGCGTAAAATCCAGCCGTCATAAAGCTCGGTCTTGTGAGATGGCCACGCATTGAAAGATAATTCTTCAATCTTTCTTATGTAGTCATTCATAATACAAATCCTTCTTCCTATATAAAATTCAAGTACGATTATATTTGATATCTATAACATTTGCAATGACATTTATGTTATAATATTTTGGAAGAGAAATTAAAAAAATGAAAAACAATATAAGGTGAAAGGAAAATCGGATATGCCATCATTTTTATCAGATCTGAAAGGATTTCGCGGAACAGGCGAAGTGAATGAACAAGGACAGACACTAGAAAATTTTCTAGAAAAGTATGATGCAGAGAAGTATCAAAAGCCAAGTGTAACTGCAGATGTGCTCGTATTTGCTTATCAACATGGACAACAAGATTTATTAAGTGGAATAAAGTTACTTATGGTAAAAAGAAGGAATCATCCGAGCATTGGTTTTTGGGCAATTCCAGGTGGTTTTGCTAATATGAGAGAAGACTTAATCGATACTGCAAGACGTGAATTAAAAGAAGAAACCAACTTAACGGATATTCCACTTGCACAGATGTATACATATGGAGAAGTGTGGAGAGACCCTAGGGATCGAGTTGTAACAACAGCCTATGTTGCACTTGTTGAAGAGGGAACGCAAACTGCAATAGCAGGAGACGATGCAAAAGAAGCCAAGTGGTGGAATGTAACGGTTGAATTAAAGGATACAAGAGAGAACAACGGAGTTCAGGAAAAAGAATACCATCTATCTATGACTGTGGAAGGGGAAAAGGAGTTAACAGCAGTTGTAATAGAAGAGATACAGCTTCATACGCCACTTAGAATTTCAGAGTTTTCTGTGAAAGAAACCAATGGAATTGCATTTGACCATGCTAGATATATTGTACAAGCATATACTTATATAGAAAGAAGTCCTAAGAACAAGTTAGAAGATATTATAATACCAAAACAGCAGAAGACAGAGGAGAAGCCAGTGGAAGAGGCAAAGGTAGAAGCGTGCGAGA
>CALFNR010000047.1:0-5507 GCA_937903005.1 uncultured Lachnoclostridium sp.
TTTAAGCGATGGGTAAGGCTGATATACTTTTATAAAGATCAAACGAAAAATGGCACTCAAGATAGAAAAAAACAAAAAAAGCTTTATATCCTGCTGAATGCCTTGGAAAAAATACTCAAACATTGTTTCCTCTTTTACTTAATGCTCTTGACCCCTCAGATTACTCATGTTCGGGCACTGTTCTCACATGACAATTTTCAGAAGCAAAGGCAGCACCTAACACTCCTGAAATTATTTGCATTGCAGCTTTGTTAGTAATACCTGTATCTACCATACCATGTATACTAAGTGCAATAAAAGACCATAGTGCTGCCTGATAATATAAATTATCTGGGTATTTCGATATAGCTTTCAAAAGGATCACTATAATTCCTATTGTATACACTAAAAAACCTATACCGCCAATCAGACCTGTTGTCGAGAAAAAGTAGGCTATTGTATTGTGCGGCATTGGTAAATCTGGTTCTTTTGCTTCTGGTGATATATATTTTGGATACTCATCTTTCCATCGTCCAAACCCTACACCATATAACTTATGATCATTCCACATAGCATAGCTGGATTCTATTAACAACACCCTCTCTTTATCATAACTTCTTTGAAAATCTTTTGTAGAACTATATACACCATAAGCTCCTCCTGCCAGCAACACTAACATTAAAAAGAATACCGCTACACTATATCGAAGTTTTCTTTTTAATAGATATTTCCCTAATATTAAGGCGATAAAACCTAAAATGAATCCGGATAATCCGCCTCTGGAACCGGAAATATATAATGAGAAAACACCTATTATTGTAGTTAATAATAAGGTGTACCATTTCCTATTCGTTATCTTTCTACGATAATGAGTACAGAATAAAATCAACACAGGTAAAGTAATCCCCAATACCATTGCTAAATGATTATGTGATGCAAAGTACCCCCGAATATCATTTTTAAAAAAAGACACGCTTTCTAAATGCATATATATATCATAAAAAGTTACAAATCCTATTGTTAATATTGCAAGTATAATTCCTGATATGTAATTTTTTTCAAAGGAACATATGCTGAAGCTAAAATAAAATAAGAAAAATGGTATAGTCCATGTGAAATATCTCCAAGTTTCATCAAGTGCTCTCGTATCTTTCGTAATTATAGCAGCGAGAAATAATGCTCCAAAGAATATTATATAGCATAATAAAAAACTATTTATTGATTCTCTTTTTATCTGACTCCACTCGCTACGAAAAAGTACCAAGCTTAAAATCAATAACGCAGAACTAATACTGATACCCGCCGTTGAAGATCTAGAAAATATGAAAAATGTATATAAAAATATTGCTATTTTGAAGAGCATCATTTTGTTTTTACCATTTTCTTCTAATAAATACATTTTATATTTTCCTACCTCTTCCTTAATTTTTCCTGATAATATCGTATCATTCCATAAAATTTATATAACGGTGGATAATTTAGAACAGACCATTTCAATATTTTAAACTTCATATTCAAGTTATAGCTTTTACGTTCTGAATCAACTTGCTTTAAATAATACTTCATATCTTCTATTTCAGGAACGGTCAATTGCCGACAGCTTTTATAATTAATGTAAAGACTTTTTATCGACTCATGCACAGCTTGTGATCTGGCCCAATATGCTGCTTCTTCATCTCCCGTCTGGTCAGCAATTCGCTCATGCTCACGATATGCGCAAAATTTACAATACCGATTCCATGCATTAAAATCATTAATATTGCTTGTAGTAGAATTAGGATTTATTCTATTATGGATATATAGATATTCTGGTAAATATTTTACCCTATTTACATTCATAAACAAAGAAGGGTGAATAAATAAATCTTCATAGCATATTCCTTCTGGAAAACGAAGTTTTTTCCAAATATCCTTTCTATACATCTTATTCCACACCAGATTGGATAATTTATCCATAAGGATAAGATGCATAACTCGCTTCTTACTGCTCCAATCCATATCCATCTTTTCTTTACCGAATTCATGGACAAATGGTCTATTTCCACTCTTTTCCATTTCTATGTGATCAAAGAGTACAACATCGGTATCTGGATTTTTTTCAACACAATCCAAACATTTCTTCACTAAATCATTATCAATATAATCATCAGCATCAACAAATATTATATAATCTCCAGTAGCATGATCTAGTGCATAATTTCTAGCTGCACTTTGTCCACTATTTTCTTGATGAATTACAAAGAATCTTTTATCTGCTGCATATGAGTCGCAAATTTTACCTGAACCATCAGTAGAACCATCATCTACAATTAAGACTTCAATATTTTGATACGTTTGCTTCTGAATAGACTGAAGGCATCTATTCAAATAAATGCTTGCATTATATACGGGAACTATAATAGATACTTTCAACATAATTAATTATTTCTCCATATGTAAATGAATATCTTTTATCAAACCTCTAACAGAATTTCTTTAAGCAACTCTTTCATGCCCATTTTCCCAAAGACATGTTTATATCCATTTTCAGCAATTTCATTTCTTTTTTCATCATCGTTCAAGTATTGCTTAATCTTTTTTATTAAATCCCTTGAGCCTGTATATTCAATTAGATCTTCACCGGGAATCAGCTCTCCCCAATAATCTCTTTGGTCAATTAACTCAAAAGCCTTGGCAGCCAAGATTTCAAACGTTCTTGGATTAGGACTCTTGTGATGACTATCATGTATATTAAGACAAATTTTGGTCCTTGAGTATAAAGCTGCCGCTTCTTCTGAAGAAACCCTTGTATTATTTAAGTATCGAAAAATATATGGATATTTCTTCTTAAAGATCATCTTCTTCCATGGATATTTTTCTTCATAAAACGGACCAATTATTTTTAAATTCCAAAGATTTTTATTTGCTTCAAAAGCAACTTTTTCTAGGAGTTCTAATCGATTGTAAAAAGGAGACCCTATAAATAATATATCTATATCCTTTCTTTTACATTTTTTATCAAAAAATGCATCATTATATCCTACAGGTAAATAAGAAGCTTTTATGTTCATGCTGTTTAAGTATGAAACATCTTCATACTCAAATACATATATCTGACGAACAGCGCTTAAGTATTCACATAATTCTGGATCACCTTTTATGCCATCAACAAGCCAACAAATGGTCTTTGAATGTTTATTAATATACTTAATATCATTTAACGAAAAAATGCTTTTAGGAATATTGATAAACAATGTAACATCTGGTTTGAATTCATGTAATGATTTATTTAACTTTTTATGTATGGATTCTAAATAATTATTCCTACCAATATGAATCCCAAGTTCATCTATTTTTTTCATATAATAAGGACATATATATCTATAAGAGTCTGCGTATATAATTTCTACATCACAATCTAAATCTTTTAAAATCTTTCCTATGTGAAGGATCTGTTCATTCACTGAAAAAATACTAAGCAACACTTTCATTTTTTTACCTTTTCCACTAATGGTTTTGATAAATCTACTTTATGTCTTTTGAACGGTTCAATGCTGAAGTTGATTATATTTGTCCTAATTATTATAAGTATAAAGTTACCCTTTCATAAGTGCCTCGCATTGTTCAAGTACCATATCCGGTGTCACATGCCAAAGACAATTCGGCTTCGGATTACTTGGGCATTCATCAGCACGATACGTGCATGGGCAGCATGGTTCATGCGTCGTCAATGCGCGTGCATTATCATTGATCGGATGCCAGCGATCCGGACTTGTACAGCCGTACATCGTAACCATAGGGATTCCAGTTGTTGCTGCAATATGTGTCGCACCGGTATCAACTGTCACAAGAAGGTCCGACTTCTTAAAAAGTGCCGCTAAATCTACAAGACTTGTCTCTCCGCAAAAATTTTCCACTGGCACATGCATTGACGAAATGACTTCATCCGCATAGGCCCTGTCATTAGGTGCTCCCACTATGAAGAATGCTGCATTATATTTCTTATTTAATTCATCTACAACTTTTACAAAGTATTCTTTCGGCCATGTTTTAAGTGGGAATGTTCCTTTTACGCAAAGGGCAATACGCTTTTCTACATTTGGCAAACGCGATAATAAACTATCTGCCTTCTTTTCGTTTTCCGGCATGATGCGGGCAAATACCGGCTTTGCATGTTCAGTCTGTCCTGTAAAGCCACGAATAATGGACTGATATGTCTCTGCTTGCAGTACCTTATTAAGGTCATGGTCTATATGTATTGTTTTCGTATATAACCATGTCACCCGGCTAGGCTTATCATCAAAAACACGATCTGGGCCGATACGGACAGGAATTCTTGCTAACCAGCAAAGCAAAGCTGGACGCAGTTTACGGTCAAATGAGATGCTCAAATCAAAATGATGTGACTTTATTGTTTCGACCATCTCCATCATCTTATGGAATGAATTCTGCTTTGCCTTATAGTCAAATATAATTACTTCATCGATGACAGGGTTATTCTCTACAGCCTGACGGACTACAGGTCTGGCCAGCATAGTGATTCTTGCTTTTGGATATGCCTTTTTCAATAAGGCTATTGCACTTGTCGTCAGAACAACATCACCAAGATTGACCAGTGCATTGACCAGTATATTTTTATATTCTTTTCTTTCACCACGTGTGAGCATATTTCCCATTTTATTTCTCCTAAAAATAGGGTTATTTCGACATGATTAGTTCAGGATTCCCTTAATCAGCTTATCCTGGCCAAATGCTGCATTAGCAGCATCCAATCCCTGCTGATAGATTTCTGTATTTTTTACCAGATCGTCAATGAATTCTTCCAATTGTTTTGCAAAAGCATCTATAGAGCTCAAGTCAATGGCCTTACCAATATTGAACTGTTGCAAAACTTCCGGATTGAGTTCAGGCGATGCAAGAACTGGTTTATAAAAGCCAATGGCGGTAAAGAGCATGGCCCCCCAATGGTAACGATAACGTTCTGCTGCATAAGGCATCATGATGGCATCCACACTGAGCAAAGCTTTCTGCCACTCAGGACCAATAAGATTTTTATGCCAGAACGTGATATTTTTATATGCCTGATAGTCCCTAGCAAACTGCTCAAACAGTTCCCCGTCTTCGGGCTTTGCCGTTGCTCCCTGTACGATGAGCTCAACGGGAACCGTGAACTTTGCTTTCGTAAAAGCTTCCAAAAAAAAGCCCAAATTCTTTTCTTTACGGAACTGGCCGAAAAAACCAATCTTGATTGGCGGCTTAAAGAAAAGATGCTTATTGACTGGCAGCTGCCATGGTTTGAACACTGGCGGCAGGATAAGATCAACATTACTCAAGCCGCTATTTTTAAAGTCATTGCGAAGCGTAATGACCTTTAAATGAATCTGTTTATACGGTTCGACTTTTCGTGCCTGTTTCTCGAACTTCGACTGTTCATGCGGATTTATACCGTGAAAAATTGTATAGACCGGCACTGGCGAATCCTTTAGCTTACTATGCAGGATGGTCCGGATATAGCGCCAAGTCCCCGTAGGAATGATGATGGCATCACA
>CALFNR010000048.1:0-53909 GCA_937903005.1 uncultured Lachnoclostridium sp.
TCCAAGATTCTTTGGACCAAACTCAACATCTTTTATGACAGAGACTTCAAATAACTGATGTTCAGGATATTGAAAAACGAGTCCTACTTTTCCACGTAAGCCACGCATATCATATTTTTCCTGATAAATATCTTCTCCATTATAATAAATGTTTCCGCTAGTGGCTTTTATTAACCCATTAAACAGTTGCGTTAAGGTTGACTTTCCAGAGCCTGTATGACCAATTAACCCTATGAATTCACCGTCTTGTATGGTAAGGTTCACATCCTTTAATGCGTGCTTAACAAAAGTAGTTCCTGGAGAATAGATGTAATTTACATTTTTCAATTGAATTGTCATCTTTTCTTTTCCTCCCTTAAACGAGCAATTTCATCAATTAGCTCTTCTTTTGTTAAAATGCCTTCTTTGATTGGAAGCCCGCCATTTCTTAACTCATACGCTAACTCCGTTACTTGTGGCACACTCAAACGAATCGCTCTTAATTCATCTACACGTTTGAATATGTCTCTAGGGGTTCCTTCCATCACAACTTTTCCCTTATCCATTACAACTACATGATCTGCATCTACTACTTCTTCCATGTAGTGTGTAATTAAGATAACACTTACTTTTTCTTTTCTGTTTAACTCATAGAGTGCATCTAAAACTTCTTTTCTACCTTTCGGATCAAGCATTGCTGTTGGCTCATCTAATATAATACAGGACGGTTTCATTGCCAATATACCTGCTATTGCAACACGTTGCTTTTGACCTCCAGAAAGCCTGTTAGGTGATTCCTTACGAAACTCATACATACCTACAGCTTTTAAACTGTAGATAACTCGTTCCCAAATTTCATTGCTTGGTACTCCTAGATTTTCTGGACCAAATCCCACATCCTCTTCTACGACATTTGAAATGAGTTGATTATCCGGGTTTTGAAATACAAGTCCCGCCGTCTGTCTAATGTCCCAGAGATGTGCTTCTTCTTTCGTATCCATTTCTTCAACCCAAATTGTTCCCTCAGAAGGCATTAGTATTGCATTTAATTGTTTTGCTAAGGTTGACTTTCCAGAGCCATTATGTCCTAAAACAGCAGTAAAATCGCCTTTTTTAATAGAAATACAAACGTCATCTACCGCTCGTTTTACTGCTTCTATCTCACCATTTTCATCTTTACGAATATAGTCGAATACAACATGTTCTGCTTTGATAATATCCATTTCTCCACCAAGCTTTCCTAGTAATCAAAAAAAGACAGGCAAGAATTTACTTACCTGTCTTTCAAGAATTATCTACTATACTAATTCGATAAGAACTTCCATAGCAGCATCACCTTTACGAGGTCCGATCTTTACGATTCTTGTATAACCACCGTTGCGGTCTGCATATTTAGGAGCGATTTCATCAAAAAGTTTTTGAGTCATGTCAACTTCTTTCGTGTTTTTCTTTTTACCAGCATTAGTTGTTGGTACTTCTTTTACACTGTAAAGAGTTTTCATCATCTGTCTTCTAGCATGTAATCTAGAAGCGTTATCCTTTTTAATTTCTTTCTGTACTTCATCATAAACAGTAACTTTCTTACCATCTACAACTTCTTTTACATTTTTACCATCTTTATCTTTACGAGCAACTTTCGCAGTAACAGTTACAGTTTCATAGTTATCTTTCTCTTTAACAGCTAACGCGATTAAGCTCTCTGCCATTCTACGGATTTCTTTTGCTTTTGCTTCAGTAGTAACAATTTTTCCATTGTATAACAAATTAGTTACCTGATTTCTTAGCAAAGCTTTTCTCTGGCTAGATGTTCTACCAAGTTTTCTATAGCCTGCCATGTGAGTGCCTCCTTCTATTTATTATTCGTCACCTAAGTTAAGTGATAAACCTAATTCTTTTAATTTTGCTAAAACTTCTTCAAGTGATTTTCTACCAAGGTTTCTAACTTTCATCATGTCCTCAGCCGTTCTGTTTGTCAACTCTTCAACAGTGTTGATACCTGCTCTCTTTAAGCAGTTGTAAGAACGTACTGACAACTCAAGTTCATCTATATTCATTTCAAGTACTTTTTCTTTTTCATTGTCTTCCTTTTCGACCATGATTTCTGCTGTTCTAGCATTCTCAGATAAGTCGATAAAAGAATTCAAGTGTTCAGAAAGTACCTTAGCCGCCAAGCTAACTGCTTCGTCTGGTTCTAAAGTTCCATTCGTAAATACATCTAATGTAAGCTTATCATAATCAGTAATTTGACCTACACGAGTATTTTCAACAGTTAAATTCACACGCTCAACAGGAGTGTAGATGGAGTCAACAGGAATAACACCAATTGGAAGATCAGGATTTTTGTTCTTATCAGAACTTACATAACCACGACCTTTAGTGATTGTTAATTCCATATATAATTTGCTATCGCTGCCACTAAGTGTTGCAATAACTAAATCTGGATTTAAAATCTCGATGTCTGGATCTACTTGGATATCACCAGCAGTCACAACACCGTCTCCCTCAAACTCAATATAAGCTGTTTTAGGCTCGTTGGTCTCACTTGTATTTTTGATTGCCAAACTCTTAATGTTCATGATGATTTCAGTCACATCTTCCTTAACACCGGAGATAGAACTGAATTCATGAACAACACCGTCGATCTTTACTTGACTAACAGCCACGCCTGGCAAGGATGAAAGCATAATTCTTCTTAGAGAATTACCCAAAGTTGTACCATAACCTCTTTCAAGAGGCTCTACTACAAATCGTCCGTATTTTTTATCATCAGAAATTTCTGCAATCTCAATTTTTGGTTTTTCAAAATCAAACACGAATGGACCCTCCTTTTGGGTTTATATGCTATTACAATCACTTTGTTATATAGGATTATTTACTATATAACTCGACGATAAGCATTTCATTTACTGGAACATCAATTTGATCTCTTGTTGGAAGTTCTTTAACAGTACCAGATAAGTTTTCCTGATCAGCTTCTAACCAAGCAGGAACTACTCTAGAACCAGTAACTTCTAAGATATCTTTATATCTCTGAGCTGATTTATATTTCTCAGCGATTTCAATAACATCACCAGCTTTTACAGAGTAAGATGGGATGTTAACTCTTTTACCATTAACTAATACATGTTTATGGTCAACGATCTGTCTAGCTTCTCTTCTAGTTCTTGCGTAACCCATTCTGTAGATTACGTTATCTAATCTAAGCTCAAGAAGAATCATTAAGTTTTCACCTGTTGTGCTTAATTTCATTTTCTCAGCTTTAGCATACATATTTCTGAAAGGTTTTTCTAATACGCCATAGATGAATTTAGCCTTTTGTTTTTCTTTTAACTGAAGACCATATTCACTTTGTTTTTTTCCTGCTCTTGTATTTCTATTAGATTTTTTAGCAAGACCCATGTAAATTGGATCTAAACCAAGCATTCTACATCTTTTAAGAACCGGGCTTCTATCAATTGCCATTGAATTTACCTCCTAAGTTTTTCACTCTATTTCAATATTGTTCGGTAGCCATAGCCCCTACTACAATTCGACACATTTCAACAATTATAACCACATAAATGTGGATTAAAATATTGCTTTACAATTATACACGACGACGTTTTGGTGGTCTACATCCATTGTGAGGAACTGGTGTTACGTCACGAATGCTTGTAACTTCGATTCCACAAGCTTGAAGAGCACGGATTGCTGCTTCTCTACCTGAACCAGGACCTTTTACCATAACTTCTACAGATTTTAAACCGTGTGGTAAAGCTGCTTTTGCTGCAGTTTCAGCTGCCATCTGAGCTGCGAATGGAGTTGATTTTCTAGAACCTCTGAATCCTAATCCACCTGCACTTGCCCAAGAAATAGCATTACCTTCTGAATCTGTCAGCGTAACGATTGTATTATTAAAAGATGACTGAATATGTGCTTGTCCACGATCAACGTTTTTTCTAACACGTTTTTTTGTCACTTTTTTTGCTACTTTTTTAGCCATTGACAAACCCTCCTACTGGATTTCAAAATTAATTTTTATCACGTATGATTTTATAATCACTTATTATTATTTTAATTATTTCTTCTTATTTGCAACTGTACGCTTAGGACCTTTTCTTGTTCTAGCGTTTGTCTTTGTCTTCTGTCCACGAACTGGAAGACCTTTTCTATGACGGATTCCTCTATAGCATCCGATTTCCTGTAGTCTCTTGATGTTAAGAGCGATTTCTCTTCTTAAATCACCTTCTACAGTTTGAGAAGCATCAATTACGTCACGAATTCTAGCAACTTCTTCGTCAGTTAAATCCTTACAACGTGTATCTGGATTAACTTTTGCTTCTGCTAAGATACGATTGGAACTTACTCTACCGATACCGTATACATAAGTTAAACCAATCTCAACACGTTTTTCTCTTGGTAAATCTACACCACTAATACGAGCCATGTACGTTAACCTCCATAAAATTTGAATAGTTTTTCATTGATTGTTTGATTATGCGATGACAACATATCCGAGCGTGCCACCACATCAGCCGCTTTAAACCATGATAGGAACGCACAGAAGTACCCCCTATGAAATATTACAATGACGGTGTAATATTTCAAGCAGTTAATCAGACTGCCCACAGTATCACATGGAGTAATATTAAAATCACTCTCATTCACATGCAAACCATGTGTGCCACAAAGGGCTTGTAACACAAAAAGCAAGACTTATCTATATATTGAACGTATTCTACGAAACATCCAATGCATAAACAACGCCGAAATCAGACAAGCTGACTTCATCAGGCGTAAGAATCTTCTTAGCCTTGTCTTTGTTTGTGTCTAGGATTTTCGCAGATTACTCTAACGCTTCCTTTTCTTTTAATGATTTTGCATTTTTCACAAATTGGTTTTACAGATGACCTTACTTTCATCGTAATTCTCTCCTTTCGCAAAAGTCCACTTGCTATTTTAGCATAAGTTTCAAGCGAATGCAAGCAGAAGTTTACTGAATAACCAAAAAAATTATTCCTGATCTTGAAATAATTTTCAGATGATTATTACATCTATTTATCACGCCATATGATTCTTCCTTTTGTTAAATCATATGGGGATAACTCTAAAGTTACTTTGTCACCAGGTAAAATACGAATGAAGTTCATTCTTAACTTACCACTGATGTGTGCCAATACTTTATGGCCATTTTCTAATTCTACCTGAAACATTGCGTTTGGTAGCTTTTCAATTACTGTTCCTTCGATTTCAACTACGTCTGCTTTTGACATACTTTCTTTACCTCCTAAAATATATAACCTAACATCCTAATAAAACATTAAGCATTTAACTCTTGCTTTTTTGCAAAACTCTTTAACAATTTTCTAACCTGGCTATCCTCAATACGTTCCGAATTCATAACAAATTCATCTATATAATTGGTTGGCTGAACATGTTTTTTCTTCTTTTTCTTAAGATGGTCCATAGTCTTACACTTTCCATCAGCAAGATATACATATTCGCCTTCCACTGAAATTATAACAAATAATTGTGTTTTGTCATGTCCCGCTCGGGACTTAACTATCATACCACGTTTCATTTCTAGCATCCGATTACCTCTTAAGTGATAGTATCTCGGGTTCCCCCTTGGTGATAACTATCGTATTCTCATAGTGGGCTGATAAAGAACCATCTCTTGTAACGGCGGTCCATCTATCACTTAAAAACCTGACATCATGTGTACCATTTGTAATCATCGGTTCAACTGCCAATGTCATGCCTGCTTCAAGCTTAACACCTCTGCCTGGCATCTTAAAATTAGGTACTTGAGGTTCTTCATGAAGATTCTTACCTATACCATGTCCAACTAATTTTCGAACAACACCGTAACCAAAGGATTCAGCATAACTTTGAATCGCTTTTGAAATATCATATAGATGATTGCCTTCTTTTGCGTATTTTATACCTTCAAAAAAACTATTTCTTGTAACATCAATTAACTGCTTTGCTTCGCTGCTAATCTCACCAACGGCATGAGTTCTTGCTGCATCAGAATGATACCCATTATATATTACACCTGCATCCAGACTTACAATATCTCCTTCTAGTAAGATTCTCTTACTAGAAGGAATTCCATGTACAACTTCATCATTGATAGAAACACAAATAGAAGCTGGATACCCGTTATAGTTCAGAAAGGAAGGAATACATCCAAAACTGCGAATAATCTCTTCACCTTTTTTATCAATATCCTTTGTAGAAATACCTGGTTTAATGAATTGCTCTAACTCATCATGAACAGTTGCAAGAATCTTACCAGCTTCTCGCATCAGTTCGATTTCTCTTTCTGTTTTAATGCTAATAGACATTCTTATTCACCTAGAACTTTCACAATTGCACCGAAAACATCAGACATTTCCTGTGTTCCATCAATATCAACTAAAATATCTTTCTTATTATAATAGTCGATTAATGGCTGTGTCTGCTCATGATATACATCCAAACGTTTTTTTACTGTTTCTGGCTTGTCGTCATCTCTTAAAACAAGTTCACCACCACATGCATCACATACACCTTCCTTTTTTGTTGGTGCATATACGATGTGATAAGTTCCACCACAGCTTACGCAGGCACGACGGCCTGACATTCTGTTAATGATGTTCTCATCTGGAACATCTACGTTGATTGCGTAATCAACTTTTTCATTAATAGCAGATAATGCATTATCAAGAGCTTCCGCTTGAGGAATTGTTCTTGGAAAACCATCTAAAACATAACCATTTTTAGCGTCATCCTGACCTACTCTATCAACTACTAAATCTACTACTAATTCATCTGGCACTAGTAAGCCTTGATCCATATAGGTTTTTGCTTTTTTGCCTAATTCAGTCCCGTTTTTAATGTTTGCTCTAAAAATATCACCAGTAGAAATATGAGGAATGTTATATTTCTCTGCAATTTTCTTAGCCTGAGTTCCTTTTCCTGCTCCAGGAGCACCTAACATAATTATTTTCATGAATATTACCTCCACAGTCATACTAATAATTTACTAATTTTGTTATACATAGAAAAATCATTTTAGCTGTAGTTTTCACTACAGCCAAAATGATTTTCATTGCTCATTAGTCGTTTAAAAAGCCTTTGTAGTGACGTACAAGCATCATAGATTCAATTTTCTTTAGTGTTTCAATAACAACACCTACAATAATGATAAGCGATGTACCACCGAAAGAAATATTTGCATTGAATACACCTGAAATAATGATTGGAATAATACATATAATCGTTAGACCAACTGCACCAATGAAAATAATATACTTAAGTACTTTGTTAAGATAATCTGTAGTAGGTTTTCCTGGACGGATACCTGGAATGAATCCACCAGCTTTCTTCATATTATTAGCAACTTCAATTGGGTTGAATGTAATTGAAGTATAGAAATATGCGAAGAAAATAACTAATACGATATATGCTACCATACCTAATGTATATTTGAACTCATGAATGTTGCTTACGTTGAACCAAGCATTCTGATTACAAACTTTCAAAAGCTTTTGTACAATTGTAGTGCCAGCACCTGATGCAGGCTGCACATTAGCAAACTGAGCAATTACAATTGGGAAAGATAATAATGATCCTGCAAAGATTACAGGGATAACTCCAGCAGTATTAACTTTCAATGGAATGTTAGTAGACTGACCGCCAACCATTTTTCTGCCTTGAACTTTTTTCGCATACTGAACTGGAATTCTTCTTTCACCAGCGGATAATACTACAATAAATACTACCATTGCAACTAAAATAGCAATAATAATAATTGCAGCTAAACCACCTTTTGCAATTGTCTTACCGAAAACATACTTATCAAATAACGTCTTGAGATCTGATGGTATTTTTGAAACAATGTTTATTAACAAAATAATAGAAATACCATTGCCGACACCCTTTTCTGTTATCTGCTCACCTAACCACATCAAGAATGATGCACCTGCAGTCATAGATGTTACTACGATAACAGCGTTTGTGAAGTTTAAACCACCTTCTAAGTAACCTTGATTACCGAAGCCAATTGCCATAGACAAAGCTTCAATGATTGCTAATGCTACAGTTAAGTATCGAGTGTATTCAGCAATTTTCTTACGTCCATCTTCACCGTCTTTTTGCATTTCTTCCAACTTAGGGATTGCTATTGTCAGCAACTGCATAATAATGGATGATGTAATGTATGGTGTAATATTCAATGCAAAGATTGACATGGTGGTAAAAGAACCACCAGTCATTGCATCAAAAAAGTTCATTGCAGTTCCATTACTGCCGAACTGTTGCGAAAAAAACTGCGCAACATAATCTCTGTTAACCCCAGGAGCCGGAAGCTGACATCCAATTCTAACTATAATTAGTGCTACAAAAGTATATAGAATTCTATTTCTAATATCCTTTACTTTCAGAGCGTTTCGGACCGTCTTAAACATCCCCTAGATCACCTCAGCTTTTCCACCAAGAGCTTGAATTTTTTCAGCTGCGGATGCACTATATGCATTCACTTTAACATCAAGTTTCTTAGTTAGTTCTCCATTTCCAAGAATCTTAACTCCGTCTTTTGGATTCTTAATTATTCCAGTTTCAACTAAGCTAGCAATAGTTACAACTGCGCCATCTTCAAATCTATTTAATACATCTACGTTGATACCAACGATCTCTTTACTATTTCTGCAAGTGAAGCCTCTCTTAGGAAGTCTTCTGTATAAAGGCATCTGACCACCTTCGAAACCTGGTCTTGGAGCTCCTGAACGAGCTTTCTGTCCTTTATGACCTTTACCAGCAGTTTTACCGTTACCTGAACCGTGTCCACGACCTCTTCTAAAGTTATCGCTCTGTTTAGCACCAACAGCAGGTTTTAATTCTGATAAATTCATCTTGCGCACCTCCTTATAAAGTTATTAATTAAATTTCTTCCACCTTAACTAAGTGTTTTACATGCCAAAGCATTCCTCTAACAGCATCGTTATCTGGTAATTCAACTGTTGAGTTAGTCTTTTTTAAACCAAGAGCTGTTACAGTAGCTCTGTGTTTTGGAATAGCACCGATTGTGGATTTTACTAAAGTTACTTTTAACTTGTTTGCCATTATAATATCCTCCTATTCTTATAGCTGATCAACGGAAATTCCGCGAAGTTTAGCTACTTCTTCTGGAGTTTTTAATTGACTTAAACCTTCGATTGTAGCAAGTACAACGTTTTGTTTATTGTTTGAACCTAAAGATTTTGTACGGATATTCTTAAGTCCAGCTAACTCTAATACGTTACGAGCAGGACCACCAGCAATGATACCAGTACCTTCTGGTGCTCTCTTTAATAATACGTTAGCACTTCCGAATTTTCCTACGAAATCATGAGGAATACTTCCGTTTTCGTCAATTGGTAAGGAAATCATTCTCTTGATTGCATCTTCTTTACCTTTACGAATAGCTTCAGGAATTTCAGATGCTTTTCCTAAACCAGCTCCAACGTGTCCATTTTTGTCACCAACAACAACTAATGCAGTAAATCTGAAGTTACGTCCACCTTTTACTACTTTAGTAACACGTTTGATTGAAACTACTTTATCTTCTAACTCATTTTCGAACTGTGTAGTATCAATGATTGTACGTTTCATTTATTCTCCTCCTTGCCTAGAATTGTAGACCAGCTTCTCTAGCTGCATCTGCTAATGCTTTAATTTTTCCTTGATAAATAAATCCGCCTCTATCGAAGACAACTTCTGTGATGCCTTTTTCAACAGCTTTTTTACCGATTACAGTTCCAACATAAGCTGCAGCTGCAACATCATTTGTCTTATCAAGCTCAGATTTCACTTCTTTATCTAATGTTGAAGCAGCTACTAATGTATTACCAGCAACATCATCGATGATCTGTGCATACATATGGTTGTTACTTCTGAACACAGCTAAACGTGGTCTCTCAGCAGTTCCGGCAAAGCGATTACGAATTCTTCTATGCTTATTTACACGAACTTTACTTCTTGATTCTTTACTAACCATCCTGATTTCACTCCTTTAACTATTTCTTACCAGTCTTACCAACCTTACGTCTAATAACCTCATCAGCATATTTGATACCTTTACCTTTGTAAGGTTCTGGAGCTCTTTTTTCTCTGATTTCAGCAGCGTATTGGCCAACTTTTTCTTTATCTATACCTTTAACAATGATCTTGTTTTGTCCTTCAACAACAACTTCAAGACCTTCTGGATCTTCCATCTGAACTGGATGTGAGTAGCCAAGGGATAAGTCAAGAACTTTACCTTTTTTAGCAGCTCTGTAACCAACACCGTTGATTTCAAGAACTTTTTCATATCCGTTAGTAACACCAATAATCATGTTGTTAATAAGTGTTCTTGTTAAACCGTGTAATGATTTCATTTTCTTTAAATCATTAGGTCTGGAAACAGTGATTGTGTCACCTTCCATAGCGATATTCATTTCTGAAGGTAATACTCTTTCAAGTGTTCCCTTAGGACCTTTTACAGTCACTTTATTATTTTCTGCAATATCAACAGTTACGCCTGCTGGTACCGCGATAGGCATTCTTCCTATACGTGACATGCCCGCACCTCCGTAATTTTCTAATCTATTTTTTGTTTACAGCTTCATTTTAAATGCTTTCACTTAAGAACGCAATAAATTTCGTAAGAATTACGAATTAAATTTATTCCAGTAAAGCCAGCTTACCGAGCCAGCCAGAACACCTCCAGCCGGCTGGCAAGAAAATGCTATGCATTTCCTACCATACGAAAGCTAAAACTTCTCCACCAACATTCATTTTTCTTGCTTCTTTATCAGTGATAACACCTTTGTTTGTAGAGATAATTGCTACACCAAGACCACCTAATACTCTAGGAAGTTCTTCTGCGTTAGCGTACACACGAAGACCTGGTTTAGAAATTCTCTTAAGTCCAGAAATAACTTTAACGTTTTTGTCTGCACCATATTTTAAAGTGATATGAATTGATTTGAATCCACCGATTTCTTCAATCTCATATTTTTTGATATAACCTTCTTTATATAAAATGTCCGCAATTGCTATCTTCATTTTTGAAGCAGGTACATCTACAGTATCATGTTTTGCAGTGTTTGCATTACGAATTCTTGTAAGCATATCTGCGATTGGATCACTCATTGTCATTGTTTGTTTGCCTCCTTCCTTTTATCCTACCAACTTGCTTTCTTAACACCTGGGATTTGGCCCTTGTATGCTAATTCACGGAAACAGATACGGCAGATTCCGTATTTTCTTAAATAAGCATGTGGACGTCCACAGATTCTACAACGGCTGTATTCTCTTGTTGAGAATTTTGCTGGGCGTTGTTGTTTTACTTTCATAGAAGTTTTAGCCATGATACATCCTCCTTATTATTTCTTAAATGGCATACCGAATTGTGCTAATAGTTCACGAGCTTCTTCGTCTGTTTTAGCAGTAGTTACGAAACAAATATCCATACCACGTACTTTATCAACTTTATCGTATTCGATTTCAGGGAAGATAAGCTGTTCTTTAATGCCTAAAGAATAGTTTCCTCTACCATCGAAAGCGTTAGGATTAACACCTCTAAAGTCACGTACACGAGGTAATGCTAAGTTGATAAGACGATCAGCGAATTCATACATTCTTTCGCCTCTTAATGTTACTTTACATCCGATTGCCATACCTTCTCTGATTTTGAAGTTCGCTACAGATTTTTTAGCTCTTGTAAGAACTACTTTCTGACCAGCGATGATTTCAAGATCTTTAACAGCAGTTTCAAGTAATTTGGAGTTATCTTTTGCTTCTCCAACACCCATGTTGATTACGATTTTATCAAGTTTAGGTACTTCCATAACGTTCTTGTATCCAAACTTTTTAGTCATGCTTTCTACAATTTCACTTTTATAAGTTTCTTTTAATCTAGCCACAACGTTACCTCCTTCCTTAATTAATCAATAACTTCGCCAGTAGATTTGGCTACACGTACTTTTTTATCACCATCAAGTTTAAAACCGATTCTAGTAGCTTTACCCTTATGAGAGTACATAACGTTAGAAATGTCAATAGCTGCTTCTTTCTTTACGATACCACCTTGAGGATTAGCTTGACTAGGTTTAGCATGTTTAGTTACTTGGTTAATACCTTCAACTATAACTTTACCTTCTTTTACGGAAAGAACTTTACCTTCTTTGCCTTTATCTTTACCAGCGATAACTTTAACCATGTCGCCTTTTTTGATCTTCATAGTTGCCACTCTCGACACCTCCTTATAATACTTCTGGTGCTAATGAAACGATTTTCATGAACTGTTTTTCTCTCAATTCTCTTGCAACAGGCCCAAAGATACGAGTTCCTCTTGGGTTTTTGTCATCTTTAATGATAACAGCTGCATTTTCATCGAATCTAATATATGAACCGTCTTTACGACGTGTGCTCTTTACTGTACGAACTACAACAGCTTTTACAACGTCACCTTTTTTTACAACTCCGCCTGGTGTTGCATCTTTGACTGTAGCAACGATAACATCACCGATTGCAGCATATCTTCTAGTAGAACCGCCTAATACTCTAATGCAAAGTAATTCTTTCGCACCAGTATTATCAGCAACTCTTAGTCTTGATTCTTGTTGGATCATGCTAATATACTCCTTTCAGCACTATTTTGCTCTTTCAATAATTTCAACAAGTCTCCATCTCTTATCTTTAGATAATGGTCTTGTTTCCATAACTTTTACTCTATCGCCGATTTTACATTCGTTATTTTCGTCATGAGCTTTTAATTTGTAAGTTCTTTTAACGATTTTATTGTAAAGTGGATGTTTTACGTTATCTACTACTGCAACAACGATTGTTTTGTCCATTTTATCACTTACGACTTTACCTGTACGAGTCTTTCTAAGGTTTCTTTCCACAACAATTCTCCTTTCTATTCAACTTGATATACCATTTATATGAAACGTCCAATTAAGCGTTAGCTTTTGCAGAAATTACAGTCTGAATTCTAGCAATGTTTTTTCTAACTTCTTTAATTCTGCTGGTATTATCTAATTGATTTGTTGCGTTCTGGAATCTTAAATTAAAAAGTTCCTTTTTAGCAGCTACTAATTCTTCATTTAACTCAACTACTGATTTTTCATTTAATTCTTGTACGAAATTCTTACTCTTCACTGCCCGCACCTCCTTCTAAGTCTGCGCGAGAAACTACTTTACACTTAACTGGTAACTTGTGTGTAGCAAGACGTAGGGCTTCTCTTGCAACTTCTTCAGCTACTCCAGAGATTTCGAACATTACACGTCCTGGTTTAACTACAGCTACCCAGTATTCTAAGGAACCTTTACCGGAACCCATACGAGTTTCTGCTGGTTTATTTGTTACTGGCTTATCAGGGAAAATCTTAATCCATACTTTACCACCACGTTTGATGTAACGAGTCATCGCAATACGGGCAGCTTCGATTTGGTTGGACTTAATCCAGCCAGATTCTAAGGCAACAATACCATATTCGCCGTAAGAAATCTTATTTCCTCTAGTTGCTTTTCCTCTCATGGAACCACGGAACTGTTTACGACGTTTTACTCTCTTAGGCATTAACATTATTTATCGCTCCCTTCCTTTTTAACTGCTTTTGTTGGAAGAACTTCACCATGGTAAATCCAGACTTTAACACCTGTTTTACCGTAAGTTGTATTTGCTTCTGCAAAACCGTAATCGATATCTGCACGTAGTGTCTGTAGTGGAATAGTACCTTCACTATAGAACTCTGTACGAGCCATATCAGCACCGCCTAAACGTCCGGATACGGAAGTTTTGATACCTTTAGCACCACTCTTCATAGCTCTTGACATACAAGATTTCATAGCTCTTCTGAAAGAGATACGGTTTTCAAGCTGTTGAGCGATATTTTCAGCAACTAACTGTGCGTTGTTATCTGGTCTTTTCACTTCTTTGATATCAACTAATACTTTAGCACTTGTATATTTCGCTAATTCAACTTTTAATTTTTCGATTTCAGAACCGCCTTTACCAATTACAACACCTGGTTTAGCAGTATGGATAATAACTTTTAATCTATCCACAGCTCTTTCTAATTCGATTCTTGCAATTCCTGCATTGTATAATTTATTCTTTAAGAATTCTCTGATTTTATAATCTTCGACTAATTTGTCAGCAAAATCAGCTTCAGCATACCAATTAGAGTCCCAATCTTTGATAACACCGACTCTTAAGCCGTGAGGATTAACTTTTTGTCCCATTATTGCCCTCCTTATCTTTCATCAAGCACGATAGTGATGTGGCTCATTCTCTTTTCGATTCTGTAAGCTCTACCCTGTGCTCTTGGTCTGATTCTCTTCATTGTTGGTCCCTTGTTAGCATAACAAGCTGCAACATAAAGGTTTTCTGGATTCATACCGTTATTGTTTTCAGCATTTGCGATTGCAGATTTTAATAACTTCTCTATCAATGTTGATGCATATCTTGGATTATATGCTAAAATACCAAGTGCTGTTTGTACATCCTTGCCTCTGATTGCGTCTAAAACGAAGCCTGCTTTACGAGTTGAAACTCTAGCGTAAGATAATTTCGCAGATGGTCTATTATCTCTCTGGTTTTCGTTTCTTTCTCTTTTTATCTGGGATCTATGTCCTTTTGCCATGGATGTAACCTCCTTTCAAACTATACGTTCTCTACAAATTTATATCGAATGAAGATGTTATGAAAACTATCTTCTACCTTTTTTCTCGTCCTTACCGTGACCTCTGTAAGTTCTTGTTGCAACGAACTCACCTAATTTGTGTCCTACCATATCTTCAGTAACATATACTGGAACATGTTTTCTACCATCATGAACTGCAATTGTATGTCCCACGAATGAAGGGAAGATTGTAGAACGACGTGACCAAGTCTTAATAACACTCTTATCGCCAGCTGCATTCATAGCATCTACTTTTTTTAATAAGTGCTCATCAGCGAATGGTCCCTTTTTTAATGAACGTGCCATAGGTTTTGACCTCCTTATATTTCAATCGAACTTTTGCCTTATGGTCGAGCCAATAAGCAAATCACGAACTTTTGTTAATACTTTACGAGCGATTATTTCGCTAACGCTTTACCGTCTCTTCTTCTTACGATCATCTTGTTAGAAGATTTGTTTTTCTTTCTTGTCTTTAAGCCAAGAGCTGGTTTACCCCAAGGAGTACATGGGCCTGAACGACCGATACCAGTCTTACCTTCACCACCACCATGTGGATGGTCATTAGGGTTCATTACGGAACCACGAACTGTAGGTCTGATACCCATATGACGTTTACGTCCAGCTTTACCGATATTGATTAACTCGTGGTCAGCATTACCAACCTGTCCGATTGTTGCTCTACACATAATTGGTACCATTCTCATTTCGCCTGAAGGTAATCTTAATGTAGCATATTTGCCTTCTTTAGCCATTAACTGAGCGCTGTTACCAGCGGAACGTACCATCTGTCCACCTTTACCTGGCATTAATTCAATGTTATGAACCTGTGTACCAACTGGGATGAACTGTAATGGAAGACAGTTACCAACTTTAATTTCAGCATTTTCACCGTTCATTACTGTCTGGCCAACCTTTAATCCAGCAGGAGCAAGGATATAAGCTTTTTCACCATCTGCGTAGCAGATTAAAGCGATATTTGCTGTTCTGTTTGGATCGTATTCGATTGTTTTAACTGTAGCTGGAATACCATCTTTCGTTCTCTTAAAGTCGATGATTCTATATTTTTTACGAGCACCACCACCGTGATGTCTTACTGTGATTTTACCTTGATTGTTACGACCAGCGTGTTTCTTCATAGAAACTACTAAGGATTTCTCAGGTGTAGATGTTGTAATCTCGGAGAAATCTGAACTAGTCATATGTCTTCTGGAAGGTGTATATGGGTTAAACTTTTTAATTCCCATGTTCGTTACTCCTTTCGATGAGTGTCAACGCTGTCGCGCGTATCTCATTCCTGTATTTATTCTTATCGGTTATAAATAACCATAACTTGTTACATCATTTACAGTTGTCTGCTAATTAAAGACCCTGGAAGATCTCGATGTCAGCACTGTCAGCTGTTAACTGAACGATTGCTTTCTTTCTTTTAGCTGTTTTACCAACTGTATTACCACGTCTGCGGCTTTTACCGTCAAGATTCATTGTGTTTACGCGGGCAACTTTAGCACCAGCGAACATTTTCTCAACAGCTTCTTTAATTTGACCTTTAGTTGCATCTGTGTGAACATAGAAAGTATATTTCTTTTCGCCCATACCTTCCATACTTCTCTCAGTGATAACTGGTTTAAGGATTACATCATAATATCTTAAATCTGCCATTATGCGTACACCTCCTCAATTTTTGCAACAGCATCCTTTGTGATTACAAGTGAATCATATTTTAACATCTCATAAACACTTAGGCTGTTTGATAATGTTGTACCAACTGTAGGAATGTTTTTAGCAGAACGAAGAACTTTTTCATCTTTTTCAGCTAAAACTACTAATGCTTTATTCGCTTTAAGGTTGTTTAATACTTCAACCATTTTCTTTGTCTTGAAATCGTCCATTTTGAATTCATCTACAACGATAAATTTGTTGTCGTTTACTTTAGATGTTAAAACGGATTTGATTGCAGCTGCTTTTTCTTTCTTGTTCATTTTGAAAGAATAATCTCTTGGCTTTGGAGCAAATACAACGCCACCGCCTGTCCATTGTGGAGATCTTGTAGAACCTTGTCTTGCATGTCCTGTACCTTTTTGTCTCCAAGGTTTTCTTCCGCCGCCGCTTACTTCTGAACGGGTTTTTGCACTCTGAGTTCCTTGACGTTTGTTAGCTAATTGTAACACAACTGCCATATGAACTAAGTGTTCGTTAATTGGTGCAGCAAAGATTTTATCGTTTAATTCAAGTGTTCCAACTTCTTTGCCTTCCATATTTAAAACAGATACGTTTGCCATTTCTGTGTTCCTCCTTCCTCAAAGCCTATTTAGCTTTTACTGATTCTCTGATTTCTACCATAGATTTCTTAGGTCCAGGTACACAACCTTTTACTAAGATTAAGTTGTTTTCTACGTCAACCTTAACAACTTCAAGATTCTGAGTTGTAATAGTTACATGACCCATTTGACCAGGCATTTTTTTACCTTTGAATACTTTAGATGGATCAGAACAAGCACCGTTAGAACCTGCATGTCTATGGAACTTGGAACCGTGACCCATAGGTCCTCTGGATTGTCCGTGTCTCTTGATAGCACCTTGGAATCCTTTACCCTTAGATGTAGCAGTTGCATCAATCTTATCACCAGCTGCGAAAATGTCAGCTTTGATTTCTTGACCTACTGTATACTCTGTAGAGTTTTCAAATCTAAATTCTCTTAAGAATCTTTTAACTTCAACACCAGCTTTTTTGAACTGTCCAGTTACTGGTTTGTTAACTAATTTTTCTCTAATTTCACCGAAACCTACTTGGATAGCTTCGTATCCATCGTTGTCCATTGTTTTAACCTGAGTTACAACACATGGGCCAGCTTGAAGTACAGTTACAGGTGTTAATACTCCGTCTTCATTGAAGATCTGAGTCATACCAATTTTAGTTGCTAAAATCGCTTTCTTCATGCTTTGCGCACCTCCTATTAATCTACAGCGGATTACGTTCAGGCCTAACCCCTTCCGCAATCATCCTAGACGGTCTACAACCGAGTGCTTGGTATCCTAAAACAATCTTTGTGTTTCAATCGTTGCTTGGACTCTATATATAAACCCTAAGGATTTTCTCAATTTAAAATTTTAATTATTTGTTTTTCATCTTAATGTCGATGAATACACCAGCTGGCATTTCTAATCTTGTTAATGCTTCAACTGTTTTTTGTGAAGGACTCATGATGTCGATTAATCTCTTATGAGTTCTTTGTTCGAACTGTTCTCTGGAATCTTTGTACTTATGAACCGCTCTAAGAATTGTTACTACTTCTTTCTTAGTTGGTAGTGGTACAGGTCCACTCACCTTAGAACCTGTTTTCTTTACAGTATCGATAATTTTTCCAGCTGATTGATCGATTAATTGATGATCATATGCCTTCAATGTAATTCTCATTACTTGACTTGCCATAAAAAAAAGTCGCCTCCTTTTCGCACTTTTGTGAAATCTCTTCTGTTTCACATCTTTCAGTACGACAAGCGGTGACTGTACACTCATCCGTGTGTATCGTAACATTTCATTTTTCAAAATGTCTACACAACGATTTTCTGCCCAAAATAAACTTAAACACAGAATATTATGTTCTTGTACAGTGACTTGTCGCCAGTTTCCTAACTCAGCATTCGCTCCACGGAAAACCCTTGCTCTCTGCAAGGCAACCTCACGCTTCTTAGCTATCAATGCCACAGCAATATTTAGTATACACTAGATTACTTTTGTTTGCAAGTATTTTTTCATAATTTTTCGAATAATTTTTGGTAATCTTTTTTCTTGTCATCACTCAAGATAAAACACAGACTATAGAACAAAGTGTCTTCGACACTCTCAACTCCCCTCCCCTCAATCTTGAGGGAGAAGGCACTTTGCCACGTCGAACGGGTGTCACTGTTCTTTAGCAACTAACTTCCTTACCCGTTCGTATGCATCCAGCCCCTGCTTTTTAGGGGCTTTTTTACCTTATAGGGAAGGACTCGCTGAGGACTTTTCTATAAGGTAAAAAGAGCAGACTTCATATTTACATATAGAAATCTGCTCTTACAATTATTCTCCTAACTCTCTAAATAGCCTTTCGCCATTTCGATTAATGAATCCATACAGAATAAGATTTGCTACAATCAGAAGAATTGTTAATAAACCAAAGAATACTGGTGCGGCAATAACATCCTTTAACACAACCAAAAAGACCGCTGTCAGAATACCAAGTACAATGGCTGGAATAATCATCGCTATCAGAACGGATATGCTCTGTTTTACTGCTGCCGTTACATTTACAAAGGTAAAGTTCGGATACTTAAGGTTCAGCACAACACCAAGCAGTGCCATAAACCCAATCATACACAGTGGCGTTACCAAAGAGTAAATTCGGTATGCAGCACTCATGTCATATTGTACATTCATAACAATTGCCGCCAAAAGGGTTGTTGGAATACATACAACGCAGTGTGCCAGTGCCTTGGAAAGAAGAATGGTTCTTCCAGACAATGGAAGAGACTTTGGAAGCCATAAGCTCTCTCCTTCCAAAGAAACTGATGGTGCAGAAATTACATTTAATACATTTATCAGGCACAGAATAACTACAAGCAGTGCAGGAAATACGGATTCCATAGTTCCAGTTCCAATTACCTGCACAAGCAGATCCTTTTTCACGATCATCAAAATTGATAAAATAATACAAATAATATTTCCAAGAGCGGCATTTATCAGGTACATGGCATCAGAAAAAATGAGTTTTAATTCCTTCTTTACTAATGCATTCATCGTGGATGTTCTCTTAATAGATAAGCTTTCATACTCCTTAACTGCTAAACGATATGAAGTATTCACGATCTTTAAAAATGACTTTGACAGTATAACACTTGTAAGTATAAGTGCTGCTGCCGAAACAGCTGCAAAGATGATAAAGGAACTAATTCCTCCACTGACGCAGCCTTCTCCAAAGCAGTATATTGGATAAAAGAAGGTTTTAATCACAGATTCTACCTCATCAGCATTACCTGTGATTGCCATCAGGCTGTTATTAGACACATACACGATAACTGTAAATGCCATCAGGATAATGGCTAAAAGTACTGTCTGAAAAGCATTACGGTGTAAAGTATGTGCTGTTATCTTTGTTACCAGATACCCCAGCAGGCAGGATACTGCCAGAGACAGCCCCCCTAGTAAAATAAGGGATATAATATAAAAAACAATTTCTCTTGCCGCTACTCCCGCTCCATAACTATTCAATGCAACAATCGCTGGGACTCCAATAATCGCTTCTATTAGATAGCTAAATAAAAGCAGTCCAGTCATTCTGCTATACAAAATGCTGGAAGCCTTGATTGGTAGAGAAAGCAGTATGTTGATGTCCTTGGACTCAAACAGCTGTGACTGTACCATAAATATATTCACTAGTACAGAAACTGCAAATATAAAAAGTGCCACAATGGAGTAATAAAGCGCATTAAGCTGTTCTGTATAAAATGGTTCTGCAAATCGTTCAAACAGCATTTCAATGACTGCACCATAACTAATGAATACTGCTAACAGTAAAAAGCCTATTCCATACCAGAAGCCCTTGGATTTCTGCTGAGTTTTCGTTCCAGTAAATATAGAAGAGAGTAAGGCTTGGGTTCTTATCTTTAATAGCTTTATAATCATAATCAGGCCTCCAGTTCAAAGAAGACATCTTCTAATGAAGAATTGCCTTTTACTTCTTCCATAGTTCCTGTAGCGAGAAGCTTGCCACTCTTTATGATAGCTACCTTATCACATAGCTTTTCTACCACATCCAGTACGTGAGTGGAGAAGAAAATTGCACCACCATTCTCGCAATGCTCTTTCATCATGTTCTTCAAGTTAAGTGCTGCAATTGGATCTAATCCAACAAACGGCTCATCCATCAAGATAAGCTTTGGTGAATGCATCCATGCGGAAATGATGGCGAGTTTCTGCTTCATTCCGTGAGAATAGGAGCTCACCGGCTGTCCCAGATTATCTTTAATACCAAACAGTTCAGCATATTGGGCTATGTTAGCAGTACGTTCTTCTGTAGACATTCCATACACATCTGCGATAAAGTTTAAGTACTGAATTCCTGTCATAAAAGTATAAATATCTGGATTGTCTGGAAGGTATGCCATTCTTTTCTTGCATTCCAGTACATTGTCTTTTACAGAGATTCCATCTATATAGATATTGCCCTCCTGAATCTGACTAATGCCACAACATGCTTTTAAGGTTGTTGTTTTTCCTGCTCCGTTATGTCCGATGAAACCGTAGATTTCACCTTTTCTGATATGCAGGGAAATATTATCTACAGCTGTCTTCTCCCCATACTTTCTTGTAAAGTTTACTATCTTTAACATATGTTCCTCCCGTAATACGGAAAGTGTGTCCACACAGCACATCAGAAACTCATCTCCAATATGCTTATGAGGCACACATTTCCTTTGTCATTTTATTCATTCCAATATCCTAATTTCTGATAATACTTCACCCAGGAATCAATATATCTATCGTTTAGTGTTTTAAATTCGAATCCTATCCTGTCCAGATAGCTAAGCGTAAATGCATTTTCAGAATGAACTCCTTGTACAGCATGTTCATAGGAAAGTGCAGCAAGGAACGAATAAATTTCACTTCGTATTTTTTCTTCTGTATTGTCATGGATATATTTCGTAAGATTTACCTCATTTTTTATTGTGACACCTGCTTTTTTAATTGCCTGCATAAATCGGCTAAAACTTACATACTCATCTGAGTGCAGATGGAATGTATTGCATCCTTCTGCACGGAATCTTGTTAACGCAACAACACCCTCAGCCACTTCATCAATTGGCGAAAACTCTAATGTACTTTGAAGGACTTCTTCTGAGAAACTGCCTGCCTTTAACAAGGTTTTCATCTGGCTGATAAAACGGTTGTTCCTATAATCTTTTGCCCCCTTTAAGTCACTGTAGCGGTTTGTTAAATTACCCACTCGCAGTATAATGGCATCTAAGCCATCCCCCATCGCCTGAAGTACTGCTTTTTCAGCTAAGAATTTAGTAAGGGCGTATGGTGAATCGGTTAATATCTGCTTCTTATAGAATTCTGATTCCGAGAATGATGTGTCTGTTACCTCTGCATCCATTATAGCACAAATACTCATGGTTGAGATATAGGTTAAAGAAATCCCTTTTGCCTTAGCGTAATTCGCTATTTTTTGTGTCGCAACTACATTGATGTTGTAGAATTCCTCATAGAACCCATAATGCTTTGTATGTGCGGCTGTATGAATAATGGTATCAATATCATCCGGGAGGATTTCCTCATAGTCGCTGGTTATCAAATCTCCTTGTATTACAATGATCCGTTTCGCAAGTTCATCATCATATGCTCCTCCAAAGTAATAATGAAGATTTTCCTTCATCCTCTCATATCCATGTTCCTGACTGCGGCAACGCACAAGACAGTACACCGTATCGGAGCCAGCTTCTAATAACTTGGAGATAATATGCGCACCCATAAAACCAGTTCCACCAGTCAGGAAGACCTTTCCTAACTTTCGTTCTTTAATTGGTGCATCATTTTCCAAGACATTTCCTTTTAACAGTTCACGAATCTGGATATCTTCTTCTTTGTTAATCAGTTCTTCATATCTATGATTCTTGTCCTTATATTCTGCCAGTTTTCTTATGGTTGGATGTTCAAAGACATTCTGAATGGTTATCTGGAACCCTTCTGATACACTTCGCCCAACAATCTGCATAACTGTAAGACTATTTGCACCTAGCTCAAATAGATTATCATCAATACCGAACCGGTCAATCCCTACTGCCTCACCATAAATCTTACATAGATGCTGCTCGTTTTCATTTCTAGGAGCTGCGTATTCAGCACGACAGATATTTGCAATCTTAGGCAGTACTTTCTTATCCAGCTTGCCATTTGGTGAGATTGGGATTGCTTCGATCTGCATCATATAAGACGGAATCATATAAGTTGGAAGAAGAGGAATCAGCTGCTGGCGGATGGTCATAATATCCAGCTGTTCTTCTGCATTTACAAGGTAAGCGTATAAATGTGTCTGTCCTGCTTCATTTTCACCGAATACTACTACGGCATCAGTAACTTCATCCAACTTACGGAGTGCAGTTTCAATTTCACCTAATTCAATTCGGTATCCTCGTAATTTCACCTGTTCATCTGCCCTCTGGCAGTATAATACATTTCCATCTGGAGTCCATTTTGCCATATCTCCTGTACGATATAGCAGTCCTTTACCATAAGGATTGGTGATGAATCGCTGTGCAGTTAATTCCTTCTGGTTTAAATAACCTCGTGCTACTCCGTCACCTGCAGTACACAATTCACCAACCATACCGATTCCACAAAGTGCCTTATGATTCATGATATACACCTGCGTATTCTGCACTGGTTTCCCTATTGGTATCTCAGTAAAGGTATCTGGTATTGTGTATACAGTTGTAAATGTTGTATTTTCCGTTGGACCATAGCCATTAATTAACTTGGTATGGGTATTCACAGATTTTAATCGTCTCACATGATCCTCGGAGAGTTTTTCCCCTCCTATCATCAGGTATGTTAAAGTATCAAATACATGAACATCTTCCATTACAATCTGATTGTAAAGTCTTGCTGTAAGCCACATGGTATTAACTTTATTGTTTGTAATGCACTCTGCTAATGCGGCTGTCTGTAAGAGCATTTCCTTATTTGATAAAATCAAGGTTCCGCCACAAAGCAGTGGTCCCCACATTTCTAAGGTAAATGCATCAAACGCCATGGTTCCACTTTGCAGAAGAACAGTATCCTCATTCATCTGGTAGCATTGTTTATCCTTAACAAGGCGAACGACACTCTTATGCTCTATCATAGAAGCCTTTGGTTCACCTGTTGTTCCTGACGTATAGATTAGGTAAATTAAGTCATCCTTCGTAATTGCTTGTTCTTCATAATTGGTTATGTCATCACCCAGCACTTCCATAGATGGGTTCAGTTTGAATGCTACATCCAGTTCTATGTCTTTGGCTGTGAATAGCATTCTTGTGTTGCTGTCCTTAAGCATAAATTGCATACGGCTCTTTGGATAACTGCTGTCAATCGCTACATAGGAACAGCCATGTTTCACAATTCCTAATATCCATGCAATGGTTTCTACATCTGGATCTGCCAGGAATGCTACACTTTCCCCTTTACAGATTCCATATTTAGCAAGCACTTTGGCTATCTGATTGGCATGTGCATCTAGCTCCTCATACGTAAGTTTTTGTTCCCCATAGATAACAGCCGTCTTATCTGGCATCATCTTAGCCTGCTCATTCCAGAGCTTTGCTACATTTTCTTCATAAGGAACTGGCTCTTGATTAAACTGACCTAGAATCTGTTCACGCTCCTCTTCTAGTGCAAATTCCAATTCCTGTACGAGCATATCAGGATTTCTTGCAATCTGCTCAAGCATTAGCTGGATTCGTCTATAGATAGCATGAATCTCTTCTTCTGCATATTCATTTGGATTGTACATTATATTCCAGTGCATTGTATCTAATGTTATGTTCACACTAACAGTTAATGCATAATTGGTCTGCTCTCTTACCTGTTTCATGCCTAGTGTAAATTCCATATTAGCAGCATCATCCCGACTTACTACATTCGTGTCGATGTAGTAATTCTCGTACACATACAAGGTCTTAACCAGGTTCTCACCAATACCGCTTGCACTCTGAATATCAGCAAGCGCACAGTAATCGTAATTGCCACTTTCATTTGACTGATTCTGCATTGCTAACAACAGATCGGATACCTTTGTTTCTTCCGTTACCGTTTCCCTTACTGGGATAGTATTAATGAATAATCCTGTCATTTCCTCAATGTTTCTAATTTCTGCATTACGGCCTGATACTACCTTGCCGAATACGACATCATTTATATGATTATATTTTTGAAGCAGAATTCCCCATACCGTTTCTGTAATAGTGTTAATCGTTACATTACAGCCAGCGGCTGTCTGTCGTAACTTCTCTGTCAGTTCAGTGCTTACCTCATAATCAGCACGTATCATGTTACTGCTTTGCTTCTCTGGTTTTCTGACTGGCGTAATGGCTGCGGATTCTTCATATCCTTCCAGCAATTTCCCCCAATAAGACATTGCCGTCTTCTTGCTGCGCTTCTCAATCCAGTTGATGTAATCACTGTACTGACTCTGGTTCTGGTTCTTTGCCGTAATCTCTTGTTTAAGCTCATCATAGGATATTCCTTTTTCCAGTTTCATATATAAAGAGATTAGATTTCCTATAATCGCTGAAGAACTCCAGCCATCCATAATAATGTGATGTGCCGTAACAATCAGATCATATTTTCCTTGTGCATATTGGATTACGTCCATTCGCATCAATGCATCATCAATTAGATCAAATCCTCGTTCCACATCTTCCCTGACAAGTTTTTTCATGTTCTCGTCTTGGGACTGTTCATCTAGTGCCGTAAAATCGTGTTCGTTCCATTCTATTTTTCTATCCTTCAATACAACTTGTAATGGTGTGGAAACAAAACGGTAATCTACAAATGCCGTTCTTAACACCTGATACTGCCAAGCCAGCAGTTCTGTTGCCTGTCTAAGAATATCCTTATGAAGTATTCCATTCCATGTATATACGGTCTGCAATACGTACTCTGTACCGCTTCCACTCTGAATGTTATGGAACATCATTCCTTTTTGCAGTGGTGATAAGGTATAGATATCCTCCACATCTGGGTATTGTAAATCTTCATTTTTCATAGTCACTGAAGAATAATCCGATTTTGTCCGTTCACTCTCACTTAAGGAAGCACAGTACTGAATCATTTCACATAAGCTTTCCTTATAAAGTCTGGCAAGGTTTTGTAACTGTTCTTCTGTAAGGATACGGCTATCTCCCTGTATGGAGAATTGCAGTTGTTTGTTTACTACAAA
Source organism: uncultured Lachnoclostridium sp. (assembly GCA_937903005.1). Taxonomy (GTDB): domain Bacteria; phylum Bacillota; class Clostridia; order Lachnospirales; family Lachnospiraceae; genus Clostridium_AI. Next base: position 25,613 of record CALFNR010000048.1, read on the forward strand.
ACCATTGAATTTAATGGCACCTGGAAGTGCATTTTCTTTCGCAACACTTTCTCCTAATGGGTAAATTGGATCTGTATCTCTAACCATCTCCCCTAAATAGTTAAAATAAATGTCTACATTTTTCTTGCTGTCTTTTGGGAGCATTCCACAGCCGATTCCTCCATTTGGTATGTCACGAATAGCTTCTTTTGCGAGGATAATATTCTGTTTTGCTGTTTTCCGGCAGGAAAGGTTTACTGGATAGGAGCAGGTAAACCAGCCTATTGTTCTTTCTATGTTTACATTTTTATCCAATTGTACACGTCCATGACTCTCCAGCATAACAGAAACATGTTCCTGTCCTGTAAGCTTTTGAACGGCACTTGCTAAAGCACCAAGGAGAATGTCATTGTGCTCCGTATGGAATGCATGATTTGTTCTTCTTAAAAAATCATCTGTCTGCTCTTCTGATAAGCTTAGTGACCTGGTGAATACAGCCGTTGGCTTGGTCTGTTTATCATTTTCTGGAACATTTTCTATCTCTAATGAAAGGTTCTGAATGTTGGAAACTGCTTTATTCCAGCAGGCCAGCTCGGCATCTTCCATATATTGTTCTGGATACTGTGACAGCAGTTCACTCCATGCCTTAAATGACATTGTCTTACCTGGCAGTACTGCTTTTCCTGTTGCCTTAATCTGTTCGTACGCTCGGCTAAAGTCTTCTCCAAAGATTCTTAAGGACACTCCATCGATTACGAGGTGATGCATACAGACAAACAGATAATCCTTATCACCATGGAATAGTACCGCTTTCACAAGTGGTCCTCCTGCAAGGTCTATGCTCTCCTGTACTCTTGTACAAATGTTTTGTGCCCACAGTTCATAATCATGTTCACCAGTTCCATCTGCTTCTTCCAATGTGAAGTTTGTTCCTCTCTCGTATGGCTGAATCACTAGTTTTCCATCTTTTAGCACACTTCGCAACATATCATGGTGTTCCACAACTGCCTCTAAGGCATCCTGCACAAGTTTCATGTTTGCTCCCTCTACTGGGAATGTCATCGCTTGATTGAAATGTGCTGGATTACTTAAGTTCCAATCATTTAAGAACTCTTCTATCACTGGCGTGTTCTTTACTTCTCCTGTCACAGTCTCATAATCAGCATCTTGTTCAGACAGTTTTGTCATATCGTGTACGATAAGCTCTGGCAGCCTTCCCTGCAAAACAGTCTTAACCGTAACTTCATATCCTGCTTCTCTTAATCTAGATACTACTAACATTGCCTTTATGGAATCGCCACCTGCTTCAAAAAAACTGGTCTTCATTCCAACCTTATCTATGCCCAGTGCTGACTCAAATGCTTCACATACTGCTATTTCTGCATCTGACTCCGGTGCAACGTATTCCTCTTGGAAATCCTCCATCTGTACTGGCAATGCCTTTTTATCTGGTTTTCCATTGACAGTAACCGGAATCTGGTCCATCTGAAGGAATTTGGATGGTATCATGTAGCTTGGCAGTGCTTTGGCAATTTCCGCTCTTACTGCCGATTTATCAATTGGTCTTTCTGCTACATAGTAGGCGCAGATATATTGATTGCCATCTTCACTTTCTCGTACCATGATTACACCATCTGTAATCTCTGGAATTCCTAACAGTACCTGCTGAATCTCCTGAATTTCAATACGGTAGCCACGGATCTTGACCTGCTCATCATTTCTTCCTAAATACTCAATATTACCGTCTGGAAGCCAGCGGCCTAAATCCCCAGTATGGTAGACTCTGCTCATTACATTGGAATCAATTACGAATTTTTCATCGGTTAATTCTGGCTGATTCAGATACCCTCTGGCAACACCTTTTCCACCTACACAGATTTCACCTGGCACATAGTACCCGCATAGTTTTCCATCCTTTTTAATGACAACCTGCTGGTTGGTAACTGGACGTCCTATTGGAATCACATCTGGAATGGAATCACCCTTTTCACATTTCCAATCCGTCGCACAGACTGTAACCTCAGTTGGTCCGTAAGAATTCAAGTAAACGCCCTTTTGAATAGCTTTTTCCACAATATCCTTACTACTTGCAGAACCAGCTGTTACAACAAGTTTGTCAAACTGCACGCCGCTTTGTCGATAGTATGCCGGTGGAAGACTGGATATACTGGCTCCTGTCTGTTTGATATATGCCTTCATCTTCTCTGGTTCACGAATAATGTCTTCATCTGCCATGACTAGCGCTGCACCGAATGCGAATGGCATCATCATTTCCCATACAGAACCATCGAATACATAGTTTGAGAACATCAGTATGCGGTCATCCTCTGTAACAGGGAGTGCTGTCCTCTGATAATGCATTAGATTTGCTGGTCCTGACTGCTCAATCATAACACCCTTTGGTTTTCCTGTACTTCCAGATGTGTAGATAATGTAGGCTAAATCCTCTGGCCGGCTTCCACTCACTAGCTCTGCCTCTCCCTGCCATTCTTCTTCATTAAGGTTCAGACAAGGAAGTGTTTCAAACAACTTGGTCTGGTTACTTAAAAATGCTGCATTACTTTGAGTCGTATATGTGATTACTGCCTTGGCTTCACTATCTTCTAGCATGAATCGGATTCGCTCCTCTGGATAGTCAACCCCTAGTGGCACATAGGCTGCATTTGCCATGTAAACTCCAAGAATGGCTGCAATCATCTCCACACTTCGCTCCATGTACAGTGCAACTCTGTCTTCTCTCTGAATTTCCAGCCCTTCTAATTTTCTGGCAATAAGTGCTGCTCGTCTTGCAAGTTCCTGATAGGTGATATTTTCCTCTTGATAGATTACGGCAATGTTATCCGGTGTCTTCTTCACCTGCGCTAAAAACTGTTCCGTAACCGTCTGACATTCACCAAATTCCACTATGTTCTGGAACGTGTTAAGAATTGTCTCTCTCTCCTGCATAGTTGCCATTTCGTAGTCTGCAAGCTTATTGTCTGGATTGTCTAATGCTTGTTCTAGCAAGTGCAGATAATGTGTCAGCATCCATTGCATACTGTTTTCTTTGTAAATATCTGTGCAGTATTCTAAATCGAAATAGAACTCACCATTTGCCTCTGCGACATGGAATGTCATATCGAATTTAGCAACTGTACTCTCTGTAACGGCACCTGTAACCGTGCTTCCCTCTAAGACAAACTCTGCATTTTCTGTGTTTTGAAGAACGAACATCACATCAAACAGTGGGTTACGGGACATGTCGTCGTTTACTTCTATGTGTGATATTAACTCTTCGAACGGATACTCCTGATTGGCAAATGCTTTAAGACAAGTTTCCTTCATTTCCATAAGAAAACTCTCAAAACTCTTCTCTCTAGCTGGCTTTCCTCTCAATGCAAGGGTGTTAACGAACATTCCTAACATCTGTTCGGTATCAGGATGCGTTCTTCCACTAACAGGTGTTCCAACGACATTATCTTCTTGACCGCTATACATTGCTAATAGTGCCATAACACCTGATAACAGAATCATGTAATCCGTTGTCCCCGTCTTCTTTCCATATGTTTTGACTGCCTGATACAGCTTTTCCCCACTCGCTGCATGAACCATAGCGCCATGATAACTACGTTCATTCTGTCTTGGATAATCCAATGGCATCTCAAGAACTGGCGGCTTTTCTTTGTACATGTCTAACCAGTAATTCTTCTGTTCTGACAAGTCTCTGTTTGCCATCCATTCGCTGTAATCCTTGTATTGTCTCAGCTCAGTATCCAAGGTCTTGTGATTGTATAATGCCATAAATTCTTTTATGAAAATGCTGCAGCTCATACCATCACTGATGATATGATGCATATCGAACATGAGAAGATAATGGCCCTGGCATTTAACAAGTTTTACTCTTATAAGAGACCCGCTTTCTAAGTGAAATGGTTTCACAAATCTGCTTAAAAGCTCTTCTTTCGTGTGAATAGTGTCTTCCTCATACACAAAATCGGCCTCACAGTGCGCAAGTACATGCTGAATGGGTTCTCCATCCTTCATGACAAATGCTGTCCGTAAAATTTCGTGACGTTCTATCATTTGCTCAAATGCTGCTTTGATAGCATCTTTGTCTACAGAGCCCGTAAGTTCAATTCCCTGTGGCATATTGTAGAGAATTCCATCGCTATCCATCTGGGATATTAGGAAAATTCGCCTCTGTACAGAAGACATTTTGTAGAACTCCCTTCCTGACACAACTGGAATTGGTTCATATACATTTTCCTCTCCTGTAATTCTTTGTGCAATTCGTTCTACCGTTCGATCAACAAATACCCATTGCAGCTCAATACGGCAGCCAGTCTTTGCTTCTATCTGGTTCACTAGTCTAGTTGCCCGAAGGGAATGACCGCCCATCTCGAAGAAATCATCATGGACACCAATTCGTTCTTCCCCTAATATGGCTGCGAAGATCTCACATAACGTAGCTTCCAATTCTGTACGTGGTGCCAGGTATTCCTTACTGCTCACAGCTTCTGGGTCTGGCAATGCACGTCTATTAAGCTTACCACTCTGATTTAATGGAATCTCATCAATTTGAAGAATATAAGCTGGAATCATGTAGGCTGGCACTTCACGTTCTAGCTGCCTTGTTATTTTGGCAATGTCTAACTTACTTTCAGATTCTAAGTAAGCGCAGATATTTAAGTCCCCTGTCTTATCCTTCCTGGCAATTACGGCACAGTTTTTAACTTCTGCCTGTTTTCGGATAATACTTTCTATCTCGCCTAATTCAATACGAAAGCCACGTATCTTAACTTGCTGATCCATTCGTCCAAGATACTCGATATTGCCATCTGGAAGCCAGCGTGCAAGGTCCCCGCTTCGGTAGAGTGTGCCTTCTTTGTATGGATTGTTCGTAAATTTCTCCTTGGTCAGTTCTTCTAAATGAATATATCCTTTTGCTACACCTGCACCTGCAATGCATAATTCTCCCGGGATGCCTATTCCTGCAAGGTCATCATTGGCCAAAATATAGGTCTGTGCATTGGCAACTGGTTTTCCAATCAGTACTTTGGCAATATCAGGCTCACAATTGTAATAGGTTGAATAAATACTTGCTTCGGTCGGACCATATGCGTTAATCACTTTCATGTCTGAACCAATCTCATCAGACAGCTCGTAAAGTAACTGCACACTATCCTCACCCAATGCTTCTCCTGCTGCAATAACATATCTTAATCCCTTTATATTTTCTGCAAGTACTCGATTATGCTTCATAGTAGCTAGGAATAGCTGAAACATAGATGGTACAAAGTTCACTACTGTAACGTTATGTTCTCGTATCACCTGACTAATTCTTACAGTATCTTTTTCTGCTCCTGGCTCTGGAAGAACCAATGCTGCGCCTGCTAGTGGAAACCATAAAATTTCACTTGCCGATACATCAAAGCAGTAAGAAGTCTTCTGAAGAATGACATCTTCACTCGTAATTGGATACTGATGCTGTAGCCAATAGATGGTATTTAAAAGACCTCGTTCATAGTTGGCTACTCCTTTTGGCTTTCCTGTTGTTCCTGATGTATAAATTGCATATATAATACGATCTGGATTCTGTACCACCGCTTCTAGCTCTCTTATGCTTTCCTTCCAGTCGATTGTTTCTACATCTAATATGGTAATGCCCTCTAGAACTTCCTTATGCGCATAAGATTCTTTCCCAAATGCTGTAAGTACCGCTTTTGGCTGACAGTCATTTAGGATATAGGCTGTTCTTTCCTTAGGATACTCTGGATCAATTGGCACATAAGCTGCTCCTGCCTTGATAACACCATAGATGGCAATTATCATTTCCATGCTCCTTCTAGCTAAAATGGCAACATAATCACCACTTGCAACTCCTTTATCCTGCAGCATCACTGCTAACTGGCTTGTACGCTTGTCAAACTCCTGATAACTCATCGTTCCTTCTGGAGTAATCAGAGCCGTCTTATCTGGCATCATAGCTGCACGCATCTTAAGAATTTCTGCAAATGACGAAATATAGTCCTCATACTCTACTGCAGTATTATTAAATGCAGTAAGAATCTGCTCTCTTTCGGCTTGTGTAGCTAATTTCAATTTGCTGGTCTTTATATCTAATCCATTCTGCATTTGAAGAAGGATACTTTCTGCAAAATGCAGAATGGTAAAAATCTGGCTTTCACAATATTCATTAGGATTATACATAATACTAAGATTGAGAAACTCATTTCCAGCATTGGCACTAACCGTAATTGGGTAGTTTGTCTGCTCTCTGACTCCTACTGGCATAAGAAGCGGCCGCTCTACATTAGTGCTGCTGTTTAATGCTTTCACATCTACATAGTAGTTTTCATAAGCTAATAACGTCTGGAACAGGTTCGCTCCCAGTTTCGTTAAGTTTGCAATCTCGGCAAGGGAACAGTATTCATATTCGCTGGCTTCATTACAATGTTTCTGAATCTGGCTTAATAACTCTCTTAATGTGGTGCCTTCTTCACATTGCACACGTAACGGCAATGTGTTGATAAACAGACCCACCATGTTATCTATGTCACGAATGGGTGCACTTCTTCCTGATACAACTCGTCCAAATACTACATCCCTCGTATGATTGTAGCTCTGAAGCAAAAGTCCCCATGCAGCCTGGACGATAGTACTAACGGTTACGTAATCATCTCCCATACCCGTTTGTATCTCTTCAATAATTGACATTGGTATCTGGATTCCTGCCTTTGCCACCTGTTCGTCACAAGCTTGTGGCTTTTTAAGAGATGGAACTGTTGAAACACCCTCAAATCCTTCTAAAGCATCTCCGAAAAAGCTTAATGCTTTCTGGCTATCCTGGCTCTCAATCCATTTCGAATATTCTCCGTACTTTGGCTCAATATCACATTCCCATTTGATTTCCTGCTCTAATTGTTCAAATGATTTGCCTTTTAATAAGAACTCATAATACTTCATGAAACTTCCTAAAATAATTGCATTACACCAGCCATCAATGATGATATGGTGCATACACCATATCATCACTTTCTGGTTACCTGGTAATTGAACATAGGAAACTCGCATTAATGGGTCTTTCTGCAGATGAAATCCTCTCTTTACATCTGACTTTTTCAGATTTTCTAGCTTCTCTTTCCATTCTTCCTCTTGGCAGTCCGAGAAATCATAGCTCTGATACTCAATTTCTCTGTCTTTTAGAACAACAAGCAATGGTTTCGTTGCCTTCTTGGAGATAACCATCATACGACATGCTTCATATCTCTTTGACAATAATTTTACGGACTGCCTAATTAAATCCTCTTTGGCATTTTCATTTACACGATAAACACTTTGCAGGATGTAGTTGGTGGAATCCTTCTCCATTTCATCATAGAACAGCATTCCTTCCTGCATCGGTGTCAATGAATAAATATTTTCAATTTTTCCATTCAGTATGCTCCCGGTACCCATTTTTCTGTTTCCTTTCCTTTCGAACAGTTCTTATCTGTTCTTATTCTAATCCTCCAGTAATGAATTGATTAAATCGATGTCGCTGCCTTCCAGTTCAGCAAATACATCTGTTTTAGTCAGAACACTTTCCTTCTGATCTGCACAATAATCAATACAGTTAATCAGGCTTTCTTTATAGAGTTTCGCAAGCTTCTGAATATCTTCTTTCTGATACAGGCTTTCATCGAAGATAAAGTCAATCTGCATAAGTCCATTTGTTTCTCTTGCAATAAAATTAAGGCTGCCTGGAAATTTATTTTCTAATGCAGAGTTCTTTCCAGTACGTTCATAAATACTCTTGGAAGTATCGGTGTCTGTATCTACACTTCCTATATAGTTGAAATAAATATCTGCATACTGTAATGATAATTCTTCTTTCACTAAGCCGAATCCGATTCCACCATCTGGAATGTTACGCATCATATCTTTTGTTTTTACAATTTCTTCGCGAAGATTCTCTTCACACTCAATAATGATTGGACTTGTACATGTAAACCATCCTACGGTACGAGTAACATCTGCTCCTTTTCCAATGTCTTCTCTTCCGTGCTTTTCAAGGTTGATTGCTACGCAGTTCTGATTGGTAAGCTGTTTCACTGCAATACCAAATGCTGCAAGCATCAATTCGTTTGTGTACGTTCCGAAAGCATTTCCTGTATTGTAGAGCAGTCTATCAGTATCCGCTTTTTTCAGGAAAATGGTTGTATTGCCTGTTCCTTCTGCTGGCTCTTTATTCGTCAGCTGAAGACGTCCCTCTTTTACTCGCTGGCTAACTCCTTGCCAGTAGTCTTTCTGCTTTGGAAGCACTTCTGTATCCTTGTACTCAATTAGTAATTTAGACCACTGTTTAAAGGATGTTGTTTTTTCTGGAAGACTTACTGTTTCTCCATTTTCAAGCTGACCTAGAGCAGTTTTGAAGTCCTCAGCAAGAATTCCCCATGAAGCTGTATCCACTACTAAATGGTGTACGGTAAGCATCAGATAGCATTCTGCTCCAATTCGCATAAATACCGCTTTCATTAATGGTCCTTCTTCTAGGTTTATGCTTTCCTGAACTTTGGTGCATTCTGCATCCACACGCTCTAAAAGGTCATGTCCATCTTCCAATTCTAGTTCCACAAAATCATACTTCTTGCTTCGCCTAAAGCTTTGGATGATTAAGTGTTCATCCCTGCACACAGAACGAAGAATGTCATGATGTTTTACTAGTTCATCTAAAGCCATTCTGATTTTTTCTGTATCATCAGGCACTGGTAACATAATGGACTGGTTAAAGTGCCATGGTTTTGCTAGTTTCCATTCAAAGAATTCCTGAAGCATTGGCGTATTGACAACTGGCCCGATTACTTCACGCTGGTCAACGCCGCCAGAGATGACTTTTTTCGCTTCTAAGGCAATCTTGTAAGCAGTCTTTCCTTGCATGATATCCTTTACTGCAATTTCATAACCTAAGTCACGCATCTTAGAAACTACACGCATTGCTTTGATGGAATCTCCACCCTGTTCAAAGAAGTTCGTATAAACACCTACTATCGGAATTTCTAAAGCCTGTGCGATACAAGCACACACAGCCTTTTCTTCTGGAGTTCTCGGTGCTACGTATTCTACCTTAAATGTCTCCGTAATCTCTGGTAATGCTTCTTTATCTACTTTACCGTTACGTGTCATCGGCATATTCTCAATCTGCATCATACGGGCTGGAATCATGTATTCTGGTAGTACTTTCTCTAGGCCATTGCGAACCTCTTCCACCTTGATATTGGTGTCTGCACAATAGTAAGCGCAGATGTATTTTTCCTCATCCTTATCTTCTTTTACAACTGCCACACAGTCACTTATGTGTTCGATATCTTTTACTGCTTTCTCAATCTCACCAGCTTCAATTCGATAACCATGGATTTTTACTTGTTCATCAGCTCTTCCAAGATATTCGATTGTTCCGTCTGGAAGCCATCTTCCCATATCTCCTGTACGATAAAGCCTTGTTCCTGTGTAGATATCCCAGCCAAATAGCTGTTCTGTAAGTTCTGGTTCATTTAGATATCCTCTTGCAATACCTTTTCCACCAACACAGATTTCTCCTGGCATGAACATTCCGCATAAATGATCACCATCCATAATGTAAACACGTTTATTACGAATTGGTTTTCCAATTGGAATGGTGTCAGGTACTGATGCGCCCTTCTTGCATTCCCAGTTGGTTGCACATACGGTTACTTCCGTTGGTCCGTAGGAGTTAATATAATCGCAGGACTTCACTGCCTTTTCCACTACATCTTTACTACTCTTAGAACCAGCGGTTACTACATACTTAGACAACTGGAAGCTGTTCTGTCTAAAGTAAGCTGGTGGGAAATAGGAGATCGTTACACCATTCTTTTCTAGGAAACTCTCCATCTGTTTTTCATCACGAATGATTTCTTCACTTGGAACTACTAATGCTGCACCGTTTGCAAAAGCCATCATCATTTCCCATACAGAACCATCAAATACATAGTTCGCAAACATGAGTATACGGTCTTCTGTGGAAATAGATAAGTCATTTGTCATGTATGATGCAAGATTGGCAACGCCACCATGCTCAATCATAACCCCTTTTGGTTTTCCTGTACTTCCCGATGTGTAGATGATGTAAGCTAAATCTTCTGGCTGATTTACATTGCTTATTTCTACCTCATCCATCCATGTTATATCTGCAAGGTCGATACATGGAATACCTTGTGGCTTGAAGCTTGTGTGATATGTTACGGCAACTTTAGCACCACAATCGTTTTGTATATAACGGATTCTTTCTTCTGGATAAGAAATATCCACTGGAACGTAAGCTGCACCTGCTAAAAGTGTACCAAATACTGCAACAATCATGGATGTACTACGTTCAGTTAATAGAAGCACACTGTCGCCACGTCCTACTCCTGCAGCTTTCAGTTTATTTGCTACAAGTCCAGCATGTCTAACAAATTCTTCATAAGTAAACTTGCTATCCTTGTCAATTACGGCAATTGCCTCTTTGTTTTTCTCTGCCTGTTCTAACAGAATCTCTGTAATGGTACGCTCATTTCCAAGTTCCGTTTTCTGGTTAAACTGGTCTAGAATCTGTGTCTTCTCATCTGTCGTAATCGCATCCAGCTCCTCAATCTTCTTATCTGGATCTGCTACTGCCTGAGACAGAATATTTAAGTAGTGTGTAAGCATCCAGTTCATACTTTCTTCCTTGAAAATATCTGTGCAATATTCTAAATCAATATGATAAGCCCCATTTGCTTCCACCACATTAAAGGTTAAGTCAAACTTAGCGACGGTACTTTCCACTACTGTTCCTGCTACTTCTGACTGCATAAGCTTAAAGTCAACACCTTCGTTATTCTGTAATACGAACATAACGTCAAATAGAGGGTTACGAGACATATCTTCTTTGATATCGATTTGCTCAATCAGTTCTTCGAATGGATAATCCTGATTCTCATATGCCTTTAAGCAAGTATTCTTCATTTCCTTTAAGAAAGAGGCAAATGTCTTATCTTTCTCTGGTTTTCCTCTAAGAGCAAGTGTGTTAACGAACATACCTAACATTTTTTCAGTATCTGGATGGGTTCTTCCACTTACTGGACTACCGATAATGATATCTTCCTGACCACTGTATTTTCCTAATGTCACCATAAGGCCTGCTAATAGAATCATGTACTCTGTAGTACCACTCTCTCTTGCAAGTTTCCTGATCGGTAATGCAAGTTCTTTCGTGGATGACTGATGAACCATTGTTCCATGATAGCTACGCTCACTCGGACGTTTTTTATCTAATGGAAGCTCTAACACTGGAATCTTTCCTTCAAATTCATGAAGCCAGTAGTTTCTCTGAATGCTTAATTCCTTTGTGCGCATCCACTCACTGTAATCTTTATACTGTCTGATATCGTCTGCTAATGTTTCCTTGTTGTACAGTGCCATGAATTCCTTAATGAATCTTCCAGTACTCATACCATCTGTTACAATATGATGAAGGTCGAACATAAGAAGGTAATTCTTTTCTCTCTTCACTAACTGCATTCTTACAAGACAGCCGGATGCTAGGTCAAATGGTTTAATAAATGCGTGCAACAGTTCTTCTTTTGTGCTTGTGCTGTCTTCTGTGTAAGTGAAGTCAGTCTTTCCATTTTCTAATATCTTCTGAACTGGATCACCGTCTATCATAATAAATGCAGTACGAAGAATCTCATGTCTTGCGATCATCTGACTTAGGGCATGTTCTAATTCCTCTTTTTCTACTTGTCCAGAAAGTTCAATTCCCTGTGCCATGTTGTAGAGAATTCCCTTCTCATCCATCTGGGATACTAGATAAATTCTCTTCTGTACAGAAGACATTGGATAATATTCCTTTGGTTCTGCGGTTGGAATCGGCTCATAGGATTCTCTCTGTAAAGACTCCATTCTTCTTGCGAGTGCTTCCACTGTACGGTCTATGAATACGTTACGTAAACCAACTGCAATACCCGTTTCTGTTTCAATCTGGTTTACTAATCGTGTCACACGAAGGGAGTGTCCACCTAACTCAAAGAAGTCATCACGGATACCAACCTGTGTAAGACCTAAGACATTTGCAAAGATCTTGCAGAGCGTTTCTTCCATCTTAGTACGTGGAGCTGTGTATTCATTTCTACGTACTGCAACTGGTGCTGGTAATGCTTTTCTGTCTAATTTTCCATTCTGATTTAATGGCAGTTTTTCAATCTGCATGATATAGGATGGAATCATATAGGATGGAAGTACCTGTTTTAAGCCATCCTCAATTGCTTTTGGATCCATTTTTCCTTCTGCTTCTAGATACGCACAGATACAGTCTTCTTCCATGCTATCCTTTGCCATTACTACAGCGCAGTTGGTGACAGAGTCAAATGCACGTATATGACTTTCGATCTCCCCTAATTCAATACGGAAACCACGAATCTTCACCTGCTGATCCATTCTTCCACAGTACTCAATTGTTCCGTCTAAAAGCCACCTTGCAAGGTCTCCTGTGTGGTAAAGAACGCCATCTCCATAAGGGTTCTGTGTGAAACGTTCTTCTGTAAGTTCTGGAAGATTTACATATCCCTTGGCAACTCCTGTACCACCGATACAGAGTTCGCCTAATGTATTGATTCCACATAAACCATTGTCTGCAATGATGTAAATCTGAGCGTTGCCAACTGGTTTTCCGATATATACTTTTCTATCATCCTTATGACATACACATGCGGTTGCATAGATACTTGCCTCTGTTGGTCCATATGCATTTACTAATTGAATACCATCTGCAACACCTTCTAACAGCTGATAGAATTGCTTAACAGTATCCATCTCTAACGCTTCACCTGCTGCACATACCATTCTAAGACTGGACAGGTTCTTCAAGCTTCCTTGATTAGCTTCCATCGTTGCAAGGAAACTGTTTAACATGGATGGTACAAAGTTCACCATGGTTACCTTGTTCTGATAGATGATTTCTGCAAGTCCCATTGGATCCTTTTCCATGCCTGGTTCTGCGATTACCAGTGTTCCACCTGTTGCAGCGAATAGGAAGATTTCTGTTTCGGACACATCAAATGTATAGTTTGTCTTTAACAAGAAATTTTCATCTTCGCCAAGCTGGTAAGTTTCCTTCATCCAAAACAGTGTATTGAGAAGACCTTTTTCGGTATTCATAACTCCTTTTGGATTTCCAGTAGTTCCTGATGTGTAAATGTAAGAAGCTGCACGTTCTTTATTATCTACACTTTCTAACTTTTCAGTTCCTTCATACAATGCCTCATCTGCAAGGTCAAATATTTTGACCTTCTGACTGTCATCAAGAGAAAGTTTTGCCTGATAAGTACAAACTGCCTTTGGCTTTGCATCATGAATAATAAATGCAACTCTATCCTTTGGATTCTCTGGATCAATTGGAACATATGCAGCACCAATGGTCTGTACTGCATAGATTGCAAGAATCATTTCCATGCTGCGCTTTGCAACAATTGCAACTGCGTCCCCTTGTCCGATTCCTTCTTCTCTAAGCTTGTTTCCTAAGCTGTCAACACGCTGTTTCAGTTCTTGATAGGTCATCTTCTGGTTTCCAAAAACTAAAGCTGTTTTCTCAGGATTCTTTTCTGCTCTTATGCTCAGTAAGTTTCCGATTGAATTTTCTGCTCCTTCATATGTGGCGGATGTCTTATTAAAGGTTTCTTTAACCTTCTCAATCTCTTCTTTATCTGCTGTTACAATATCCGATACTTTCTTCTCTGGTTCTGCTGCCATCTGTTCTAAGATGGTATGCATTTTTACTAAAATGCTGTCTGCCTCAGAATCGGTATATACACTCGGATCAAACATTACCTCGATACGGTAGCCATCCTGTGTGTTATAGGCAATCATGTTAAATGGGTAACTTGTCTGCTCTCTTGCTGCCTCTGTTGTTATGGTAAATGGCAGTTCAACATTCATTCGTTCTCCATCTACAAAATAGTTCTCATAGACGAATAACGTATTCACTAATCCATTTTTAATGTAGGAATTAGACTGAATTTCTGCAAGGGAACAATGTTCGTAGCTGCTTGTTTCCTCGCTCTGGTTCTGCATGTTCTGTAATAATTGTGCTACTGTTGTTTCTTTTGTTCTGGTAACTCGTACAGGAATTGTGTTAATGAACATTCCGACGATAGACTGAGCGTCTTTTACTGGAACATTTCTTCCTGATGTTACCTTGCCAAATACTACGTCATCTATATAATGAAGGCTCTGTAACGCAATACCCCACGCAGTTTCAAAGATTGTGTTATCTGTTACCTGATATTTTGCACCTAGTTCTTTTATCTTGGCTGCTGTGTCTATAGAAACGTTAATGCCTAAGCGCTTTGACTCTTCTTCACATGGTTTCGCAATTCCAAGACCAGGAACGTCTACTGCATGATCATAACCTTCTAATACTCGATTCCAATACTTGTACCCTTCCTCTTTTGGAGAGTTTTCAAGCCAATCAATAAAATCTAAATAAGTTGAAGCATTACCTTCCAGCTCTCTATCGATTCTTACTTCCATTTCTTCTTGTGTTGTGCCGTTAATCAGATCACTATAATAACGCAAGAAGTCACCTAAGATAATTGAGGTACACCAGCCATCCATAATTACATGATGATATGTAAATACCAGTTTGTATTCTTTCTCTTCCGTTCTTACACATCTTATGCGAATTAAGGAATCCTTCTGCAAATCAAAACCACGTTTTACTTCATCGCTTAACAGCTTTTTATAATCTATATCACTTTCCTTGTAATCATAATATTCAAAATCCGCTGACCTTGTCTTCAAGATAACCTGCAGTGGTCTTGATACTTTATTGCAGACAATCGCAGTTCTTAATGCACCATGTCTTCTGATGAGCAGTTCCACTGCTGCTTTTACTTTTTCTACATCTAATTCACCTTGCACGTTAAATACGCTCTGAACCACATAGTTTGTTGACTTTGGGTTCATAAGAAAGTGATAAATCATTCCCTCTTGTAGTGGTGTTACTGAAACAATATTGGCAATCGAGCCATTAACTGTATTCCTCATACTTTCACTCCTTGCATTGTATCAATCCATTTTCTCTGTTTGCATATTGGGTGTTCCTCTGGTTCTCTCTTTCTCCTAGAGGAACACCCTTATTAGTAAATGCAGCATGATTTAAATCATGTGCTACTGAAATAATAAATTAATAATATCTAAGTCGTTGCTTGTAATCTCCTTAGCCCTCATATCGGTGAGCGTCTTCTTGCTTTCTTTTTGCTCTGCACAATAACGGACAATATCTGATACCGAATCAATAAACAGCTTTTGTAATTTCTGTATTGTGCTTTCTTTATACAATCCACTGTCATAAGCAATGGTAAAATGAAGCTCACCATTTACAATAGAACCATTAAAGCTTATGTTTCCTGGAAGCCTGTTACTGCTTCCGATATTTTCGCCTGTTGCAATTGGCAGTTCTTTTGCCTCTTTAAATTCTCCAAAGTAGTTAAAATACACATCTGCTGCTGCATTTTCACCGAAAAATCCACATCCTAATCCACCATCAGGTATAGAATGAAGAATATCTTTATTCACCGTGATACTGTTAGGAATATCCTGACAGCAGTCTAAAATTGCATAATAGGAAGCAGTAAACCATCCTACCGTCCTATCTATATTGATTTTCTCTTCCAGCGTTTCTCTTCCGTGGCCTTCCATGCAGACCGCTAATTTTTCCTGACCTGTTAAAGCTCCAGCTGCCAGTCCTAATGCACTAAGAAGCATATCTTCCACTTCCGTATGGAACGCCTTCAACGCCTCATGTGTAAGAAGGGTTGTCACTTCTTCATCAATTGTAAAATACAGTTCTTTCATGCTATGTTCTGCATGGACTTTACTTTCCTCCATATCGTAAACAATTCCATAATCGGACACTTGCTCCTTCACCTTTGTCCAATAGGATTCTACAGATGTTCCTGCCTGCTGTTCACCATATCTGTTAAGGTACTGGCTCCATTCGATAAAGGATGCTGTTTTCTTAGGAAGTACAATTTTTCTTCCTTCCCTAAGTGCTGCTAAGGCTTCATTTAAATCCTCAATGATAATTCGGAAGGATACTGCATCCACAATCAGATGATGAATGCATAAGAACAGATAGTTGGTTTCTAATCCTTCATAAAGTACAGCTTTCACAAGTGGCCCTTGTTCCAGATCCATGCTCGTTTGCACTTCATCTGCAATCTGTCTGGTCTTCACTGTAACATCCTGGCTGCCATCAAGAACTATGCAGCCAAGTTCAAATCCTGCATTTTCTTTCGTACTTAACACCTGTAAAGAACCATTTTTGTAAACGGCATGCAACATGTCATGTTGATGAACAATTGCCTCAAGTGCCTGTCTTGCCTGCTGCTCTGTACAGTTGCCTGCATCAATTACTATCGACTGGTTAAAGTGTTCTGGGTTTGCTAATTTCCATCTTTCATATTCCTTAAGCATTGGAGTTGCTGGCACTTGTCCAGTTACTTCCCCTTGGTTATACTCAAATCCTTTCACCTTTGTTAAGCTGTTCGCGATAGTTCTTGGCGTACGTCCCCTCATAATCTCCTTTAAGGAAACCTCATAGCCTGCCTCTCTTAATAGGGAAATGATGCGAATCGCCTTAATCGAGTCTCCTCCCATTTCAAAAAAGCTTTCATCTGTTCCAATCTCTGCAATATCCAGTATTTTCGTAAATGCATCACATACTGCTCTTTCCTTCTCATTTTCTGGTAAAAGAATCTCCCGTCTGGATAAGGCCTCATCTGTGTAGGCTAGCAATGCTTTCTTATCGGTCTTTCCACTGCTGTTCACAGGTATCTCGTTAACCTGCATCAGATAGGATGGAATCATATATTCTGGCAACTGTTTTCTTAGGCATTCCTTTACCGTATTGACACCTATTGTCTGATTCGATACGTAGAATCCGTATAATGATTTCTCATGATATTGATTCTCCTTATATAATACTTCGCAAACAGTCACTCCGTCAATTTGCAATATCACATTTTTGATTTCATTTAACTCGATTCTGTATCCTCGAATCTTAACCTGTTCATCTATCCTTCCCAGATACTCAATATTACCGTCTGGAAGCCATCTTCCCATATCTCCAGTTCGATACATCTTTCCTTCACTCAGTGGATTTTGTACAAATGCTTTAGCCGTCAATTCATCTCTGTTTACATATCCATCTGCCAAACCTTCTCCTGCGATGCAGATTTCACCTGGAACTTTAATACCGCATAACTGGTTCTCTTCCATAATGTAAACCTGTTTGTTTCGGATTGGTTTTCCAATAGCGATAGTGTCTGGTACTGAGTCTCCTTTTCTTATAAACCAGTTTGTGGCACAGACTGTTGTTTCTGTTGGTCCATAAGAATTTATATAATCACTGTTTTGTATCGCCTTTTGCACTACATCATGACTACTTGAAGAACCTGCTGTGACTACAAACTTTGATAGTACAATCTGGCTTTGCAGATAGTATGCTGGTGGGAAGTAAGATATCGTAACTCCCATTTTTTCTACAAAGTCCTTCATAAGCTCTGGATCATGAACCATGTCATCCGTTGGAATCACAAGTGGTACTCCGTTGTAAACCGCCATAAACATTTCCCATATCGAACCATCAAATACATAATTCGCAAACATCATAATCTTGTCTGATGCTTCGATATCCAAATCGTATCTTAGGTAATCCACAAGGCTTTCTGCTGCTTTATGTGAAATCATAACTCCTTTTGGCTTACCGCTGCTTCCAGACGTGTAGATAATATAGGCAAGGTCTTCTGGACAATTCACATTCACAACCTCATCCACTAACTCTGGTTTTAGTTCCTCTAGTGTAAGTTTTGGCAAGGCTGTTTCTACAGCAGCATAACAGCTTACTACTGCCTTTACATCACTGTCTTCTAGAATCTGATTTCTTCTTTCTTCTGGTGCATCATTTCCAACTGGAACATAGACACCTCCTGATAAGAAAATACCAAAGATAGCACAAACTAATTCCGTACTCCGCTCTGCCACAAGTGCTACTCTGTCACCTCTCTGGATGCCAAGTTTACGAAGCTTATCTGCAATCTGGTTCGCTCTCTCATAAAACTGATGGTAAGTAACTGTGTGTTCTTGTGAAATCAATGCAATTCTATCCGCCATTTCTGGTCTTTGTACAAGTTCTTTTAGTAAGGTATTCAAAGTCTTATAGGATAATGGATTCACTGGCTGATTAAATTCTGTACAAATCAGCTGTTCTTCCTTAGGAGAAGCACTTCGGATATCTCCAATACAGCATTCTGGGTTCAATGCTACCTGTCGTAAAACCGTAATAAAGTGTTCAAGGAACAGCTCTGCACTATCCTTCTTATATAAATCACTGTTATACTCAAGTCCTAATGCAATCTCTCCTGTATTGTAGTATACATAAAATGTCAGGTCGAACTTGGACACACGAATCTCTGATTCCGCTCTTATTACTTTAAGGTCATTAAAATTAGCCTGTACTGCTTCGTTGTTCTGAACAACTAGCATGACATCGAACAAAGGATTTCTTGACAAATCTCTGTCTGTCACAACCTCTTCCACAATTTCCTCTAGGGTAAATTCCTGGTTGTCATATGCCTGTAAGCAGACTTCTTTGATTTCTCCTAAGAACTTAGAGAAGGTCTTTTTCTTCTCTGGCTTTCCACGAAGCGGCAATGTGTTGACAAACATACCGAGCATGGATTCTGTATCTTCATGGGTTCTTCCACTAAATGGACTTCCCACAATAATGTCTTCCTGTCTGCTGTATTGTCCAAGCAGCACTTGAAGGGTTGCAAGGTAAAACATAAATTCTGTACAATCCTCTTTTGCTGTAAATGCTCGAATATCCTGTGCTAACTCCTCATCTACTGTCATGTGTACCGTCTGGCCTTCATGAGACTGTTCACTCTGTCTTGGATAATCAAGAGGCATCTCTAATACTGGAAGTTCCCCTTCTAAATGGCTTAACCAGTACTGTTTCTGCCCTTCCATATCCTTAGTTGCAATCCATTCACTGTAATCTTTATACTGTCTTTCAGGTGGCGTCACCGTTTCTCCATTGTAAAGTGCTATAAACTCTCTTATAAAGTTTCCAACACTCATGCCATCCCCAATTATATGGTGAATATCTAGTAATAAAAGATAGCTTTCTGTCTGCTTCACAAGTTCCATTCGGATTAGCGGATCATTTTCCAGATCAAACGGCTGGACAAACTGATGAATCAGTTCGATTTCCTCTCTATCCTCCTTATCTTCCACAAAGGTAAATGGTGCTGTACGGTCTTCTAATACCTTCTGAACAAGTGCCCCCTCCTGCATCAAGAATTGGGTTCTGAGTATCTCATGGTTTCTTACCAATTGGGTAAATGCTTCTTCTAAGCGTTCCTTCACGACATTTCCTTCTAAGCGGATTACCTGTGGCATGTTGTAAAGGATACCTTCCTTATCGAGCTGAGATGCCAGATACACCTGTTTCTGAACAGAGGACATTGGATAGAATTCCTTTACTTTGGCTGTTGGAATGTGCTGTAAATCTTCCTGCTCCTCGCTTGCAATGGTTTCTGTAAGTTCTTCCACAATCTTGGCAAGTTCCTTTGGAGTTCTTTCTTTGAAAATGTCTTTCAGGCCCACTTTCACGCCTAATTCCTGTTCTATGCGGTTTGCAAGTCGGTTGGCTCGCAGGGAATGTCCTCCTAACAGGAAGAAATCATCGTCACGTCCAACCTTATCAATTCCAAGAATCTCTTCAAAAATCTGGCTTATCACAGTTTCCTGTTTTCCTTGTGGTACTTGGTAGTGTTCCCCAGTTTTCATTCGTCCCTTATCTTTTGGCAACGCCTTACGGTTCAGTTTTCCATTGCCAGTCAACGGAATCTCGTCTATCTGCATCATATACGATGGAAGCATATATTCTGGAAGCTTTTCCTTTAACTGTTCTCTTACTTTGGCTAAATCCAGCTGTTTACTGGAAACAACATATGCATGAATGGATTTATCTCCTGTTTCATCTGTGTGAGCAATTACAGCACAGTCTTTTACGTCTTTCTGGCCTCGCAGTACACTTTCAATCTCTTTTAACTCAATTCTAAAGCCTCGAATCTTAACCTGTTCATCCATTCTGCCCATATACACAATATTTCCGTCTGGAAGCCATCTTGCCAAGTCTCCTGTACGGTACAGCCTTCCTGTTCCGTATGGATTGTTAACAAACTTCTCTTTTGACATATCTGGAAGGTTCACATAACCCTTGGCAACGCCAGCACCGCCGATACACAGCTCACCTGGTACTCCGATTCCTGCAAGTGCATCTTGGTTTTGAATGTACACCTTGCCGTTATCCACTGGCTTACCAATGGTAACCTTCTTAGTTCCTCTTATACAGTCATAATAGGTTGCGTAAATACTTGCCTCGGTAGGACCATATGCATTTACAATGAGAAACTCATCATTAATGCCTGTCATAAGTTTATAGAACTGTGTAACGCTATCGGCTCCTAACGCCTCCCCAGCAGCAATTACATAACGCAGACCCGCAAGCTTTTTAGCAAGCTTTGGATTGTCTTGTGCCGTAGAAATAAATAACTGTAGCATGGATGGAACGAAGTTTACTACTGTAATGCTATACTGTTCAATTAACTCACTGATTCTCTCTGGATCTTTTTCCGCTCCTGGTTCTGGCAATACTAAGGCTGCTCCCGCTACAGTAAACCAGAATATTTCGCTGGCAGAAACATCAAAGCAATATGATGTTTTCTGAAGAATCGTGTCATTTTCCCCAAGAGTATATCTAGACTGTAAACTGTACATAATGTTCAGCAGTCCTCGCTGATAGTTCATAACACCTTTTGGTTCTCCTGTTGTTCCTGATGTGTATATCGCATATAGAATCCGATCCGCATCATATGCCACTGGCTGAAAGACATTTGTTGCTTTCATGCTTTCCTTGTCTGCTAAGTCTAATACCTGATAACCTTGTTTGCAATCGCCATGATAAACCAGTACCATAGCTGGTCTGCAGTCTTTTAGAATGTACTCGATCCTCTCTTCTGGATAACGTGGATCAATTGGCACATAGGCAGCGCCTGCCCTTACCGCCCCGTAAATTGCAATCATCATTTCTATGCTTCGTTCTGTAATGACAGCTACATAATCACCTGGTTTTACCCCTCGCTCTTGAAGTACTGCTGCTAAATCGGTTACCTGCTTATTAAACTCTTCATAGGTCACTTGCCGCTCTGGACTAATCAGTGCGATCTTGTGTGGAATTCGTTCTGCCTGTTTTTCTAACAGGCTGCTAAATGAGTTTTCATACTCTTTATAACCTCTGTCCGTTTCATTGAATTGCGTTAGGATACGTTTTTTTTCTTCCTCCGTTACCAATGTCAATGCACTAACCTTCTGTTGTAGATTTTCTGCCATCTGCATAAGAATCTGTTCAAAATGAACCAGAATCCGCTCGATTTGTGTGTCTGCATATTCATTTGGATTATAGAGCAGTTCTGCATGCAGCTGATTCCCACTCATATTCATGCTAAGTGTTAATGGGTACTCTGTCTGCTCCCTTGCGTAAACAGGCTGGGCCTTAAGTGCATATTCACTTTGTCCTGTTACATTTTCCTTAACGTAGTAGTTTTCAAATGCATATAAGCTTCCAACTTGACCATTTTCAATGCCAGCCCGCTTTTTAATGTCTGCCAGACTTACTGTTGCATACTGTTCGGAATCATTATCTGCTTCTTTTACTTGCGCTAAAAGTTCCTGAATGGTTACTTCGTCACTACTCATAATCCTTGATGGAACAGTGTTGACAAATAGTCCTGCTATCTCTTGTACATCTTTTACTGGAACATTTCTTCCAGAGGTTACTTTATCGAATATGATATCATCTGTTTTATTATATCTTTGAAGCAGAATACCCCAGGCTGTTTCACAGAAGGTACTTGCCGTTACTTCCTGTTCGGACATCAAGTGTTTCATGCCTTCGGTAATCTCTGGCTTAATCACAATGCTGTAACGTTTCATTTGTTCTTTGGAAGCCTCTGCCGGCTCATCTGCTGGAATGGATGATTCATTTTCATAGGCTTCTAGCTGTCTATCCCAGTACTCATATGCTTCGCTTGTCTTTGCCTGCTCTAGATACTGTACGTAGCGGCTGTATGGTGTCATAGCCTGACTGGCAGCTCTTGCTTCCTCAACTAGCTTATCGTAGGATTCCCCTCGGTTTCGTTTTTCATAATAAGAGAACAGATCTCCTAGAATCAAACTCATACACCATCCATCCAGAATGATATGATGGAAACTTAGAAGCATTTGGCTCTTTCCTTCTGCTAATCTGATAAAATGCATTCGGATTAACATATCCTGTTCAAAGTCAAATCCTCTCTCTAAGTCCTTCTGGCGTAGTTCTTCTGCCATTTGCATGGCTTTGTCTAGTGAATACGCTGTGTAATCTGCCTCTGTGAATTCCAGTGGTCTTCCTGTGCTAGTAACCTGTAGTGGTCTAGGCATGTTGTTGTAGAAAATTGCGGTTGTTAGCACTGGATGCTTTTCTATCATCAACGAAAATGCTTCCTTCAGATAGTTTGCATCTACCTGTCCCTGTAGCTCGTATACCGCCTGAATCACATAATTTTGTGTATCTTCCTGTACCTGACAGGATAGCAGCATACCTTCTTGCATGGACGTTAAGCCATAAATATCGGTTACATTTGCTGTGCCGAGTGCTTTTTCTATCTGTACAAGTTCTTCTCGTTTCAGGTCATTTGCCGTAAAGTCTGATACGGTCTTTGTAACCTGTGCAGCTGTACAGCAGTGTCTGCTAATCTCTTGTAGTACTTTCTTATACTGTTCTATAAATTCGTTTATCTGATTCTTGGATAACAGCATCTGGTTGTAGATAACGGTATATACCAGTTTTCCATTCTGCACGGCTCCATTCATCGAGATATCCCATGGCAGTTTATTTTCCCTTGCAATCATCTGGCCAGCTGGCAGGTGATGTGGATTGTATTCATCTGTGACTTTACCATGGTAATTAAAGCTGAGTACCAGTTGTTCTGCAATCCTAGACTCATTCAGAAGACCAAAGCTTCTTCCACAGGATGGTACTTTTCGCATGGTATCTTTTGTGCTAATGATACAGTCTTCCAGGTTTTCCCCTGTCTCAAATACTAATGGATATAAAGTTGTAAACCAGCCTACGGTACGGTCTGTTTCAAGGCCTTCTTGCAGCTCTTCCCTTCCATGTCCTTCCATCCAGATTCCTGTCTTCTTACTATGGAATGTCTGGCAGACTGCTTTTATGAATCCACTGATCAGAAGTTCTTCTGGTTTCGTCCCATATGGGCGGTTAGCGGATTTCAGAAGTTTCGCTGTTAATTCTTCCTCTAGGCTAAAGCAGATTGTCTGGTTACCAGTCTCCATGGTTTCGCATTTATTTATCTGGTCGTACTGAACGGACTCTAGCTGTTTTATCATCTGAATCCAATATGGCTTATCTTTCTTTGCATTTTCTTTGCATACTCCCGACAGAACACTAGCCCATTGCTGATAGGATGCTGTTTTCTTAGGAAGCACAATCTCTTTTCCATCTTCTAACTGATTGCAAGCCGTCTTAAGATCCTGTGCTAGAATGCTAAAGGACACACCATCTACTACTAAATGATGAACGATGAGCAGTACAAAGTTTTCCTTCTGCTTAGCTTTTTTGTCCGTGCAAGCACCACCGAAATTCTTTTCATTTTGGAAATACACTGCATGAACCATTGGTCCATGTAACAAATCCATGCTTGCCTGCTGTTCTTCACAGATACGATACATTTCCTCCTGTGTCTGTATGCCGTAATCGCAGACTTCCATCTTATAAAGCTGTTCACTGCTCTTTGCTTCCTCCATGGAACGTATCACTAGTTTTCCATTCTGATATACGGCACGTAACATATCATGATGTCCTACTAATGCCTTAAGTGCCTCTCTTACCTGTACCTCACTAGCTCCTCCAACAAAGATGAGCATAGACTGGTTAAAATGCTCTTTCTTCTGAAGATTCCATTCTACAAAAGACTTAAGCACTGGCACTGGTACTACTTCACCTGTTATCTCACCCTGTTCATAATGTGTTTCTTCTTTTCTAGTCAGTACTTTCGCAATATTCTTCGGTGTTCTTCCTTCCATCACCTGTTTTAAGCTGATTTCATACCCAGCTTGTCTAAGCATAGAAATAATGCGGATTGCCTTAATGGAATCTCCACCAAGTGAAAAGAATCCATCTTCTACACCAACACGGTCAATTCCAAGAATCTCTTCATACAAATGACATACGGTTTCTTCCTCTTGATTCTTAGGTGCTGCATAGGAGTTTTCGCTCATCGCCTCAATCCAAGGAAGTTTTCTCTTATCGAGCTTTCCATTGTTTGTAATCGGAATCCTGTCAATCTGCATCAGATAAGATGGAATCATGTATTCTGGCAGGAACTCCGATAATGCTTCACGAATTGCCTGTCCTTCCACTTTCTTATCTGCTACATAATAAGCGCTGACTGCCTTGCTTCCCTGTTCTTCACGAATGGTAACCGCACAGTCTTTAATGTCCTCCAACTGACGGATGCTGCTTTCAATTTCACCTAGCTCAATACGGAATCCACGAATTTTCACCTGTTCATCAAGTCTTCCAAGATACCTAACTGTACCATCGCTATTCCATCTAGCCAAGTCTCCACTATGATAAAGCATGCCTTCTCCAAATGGATTCTTCGTAAACTTCTGGGCTGTCAGTTCTGGAAGGTTCAGATACCCTCTCGCTAATCCAGCTCCAGCAATACATAATTCACCTGGCACCCCAATTCCACATAGTTTATCACCATTCATGATGTAAACCTGAGTCTCAGAAATTGGCTTTCCGATTGGAATATCATCGAAATCAGCTGGTATCTCATACGTCGTTGTAAATGTTGTATTTTCCGTTGGTCCATATCCATTATGAAGCCTTACTCTGCTTTCATGATTCTTAAGCATATGCACATGGTCTGGTGACAGTTTCTCTCCACCTATCAGCAGATCCCTAAGATTATCAAATAAATGCTGGTCATCTGTTATCATCTGGTTAAACAGTGTAGATGTCATCCACATAGTATCTACTTGATACTTCTCAATTGCAGCCTTTAACTGCTGCACATCAAGTATCACTTCCTTTTCTCCTACCACTAATGTTCCACCGTTTAACAGCGGACCCCAGATCTCTAATGTGGAGGCATCAAATGCCATAGAACCAGTCTGTAATACCACACGGCTTTCATCCATAGTCAGGAAATTTGTATTCTTCACTAATCGAATGATACTCTTCTGCTCAATCGTACTTCCCTTTGGCTGTCCTGTCGTTCCTGATGTGTAAATAATATAGGCAAGATCGCTTCGTCGGCTTTTATTTTCTGGATTTTCCTGTTTCACGGCACCATCGACACGAAGCTTTACGCATTCTGTCTGTGGCTCCATCTCTCCTGTCAGAATCAGTGCTTTGCACTGGCTATCCTGCAGAATATACTGGATTCTTGCTTCTGGATAATTACTGTCAATCGGCACATAAGCACCACCTGCCTTAATAATACCAAGAAGTCCAACTACCGTATTCAGGTTACGTTCTGCCATAATTGCAACTGGAACATCATTTCGAATACCTAATGCTCGTAATCGTTCTGCTACTGCATTCGCACGGGCATTTAACTGTTCATAAGTAAGCGTTTCCTCACCACAAGCTACTGCTACGTGACTTCCATTCTTCTTCACCTGCTCTTCAAAGTAGGCAGTCATATCTGGTCCATCTAAATCCATAGTGGATGGCTGGTTAAACTTTTCTAATATAACGTTCTGTTCCTCAATGCTACAGATACCAATCTGTTCTATCTGCTGTTCTGGATTCTCCATCACTTGTTCTAAAACAAGGACATAATGGTCTAACAGCTTTCTTGCACTTTTCTCTTCATAAAGGGCACTAGCGTATTCAAGTGCGATGCAATAACCATCACCCTCCGCTTCAATATGGAAGGTCAGGTCAAACTTCGCAATTCTTCTCTTGATTCCACTTGCCTTGGCTTTCACATCATGGAAGTTATATACCGTTTCCTCATTGTTCTGCAGAACCAGTACTACATCGAATAATGGATTTCTTGCAAGATCTCTTACCACATTGATTTCGTTTAGCAGTTCCTCTAATGGGTAATCCTGATGCTCGTAACCATTTAAGCAAGTCGTTTTAACCTCTCCAAGGAATGTAGCAAATGGCTTATCATGTTCTGGCATTCCCCTTATCGCAAGGGTGTTGACGAACATACCGAGCATTTTCTCTGTATCCCTATGAGTTCTTCCACTAATTGGGCATCCTACAACTACATCTTCCTGACGGCTGTAACGGCCAAGCATAACCATAAGTCCTGCCATGAAAATCATGTATTCTGTAGTGCCCGTTTCCTTCGCAAGTTTCTCTAATGATGACACGAACTTCTTGTTTACCTTTATTGATACCACATTTCCATCATGCCCCTGTTCACTTGTTCTTGGATAATCTAGTGGCATCTCCAGAATCGGAATCTCGCCTTGGAACTGATTCTTCCAGTATGCTGCCTGTGCATCAAAGTTACGCATGCTCATCCACTGGCTGTAATCACGATACTGCCTTGGCATGGTGTCATAGGTCTTGCCATTGTAAATGTCTATAAACTCCTTAAGAAAGATTCCCATGCTCATTCCATCGCCAACGATATGATGCATATCGAATAAAAGCATATAGCCTGTCTTTCTCTTAATCAGCTCCATTCGAACTAAACAGTCATTTTGAAGATCAAATGGTTTCACGAATGCTTCCATCAGTTCTTCATCACTTCGGTTTTCCTGTCCTTCGGTATAAACAAACTGTGCTTTCCGTTCTGCTAACACTTTCTGAACAGCTTCCCCATTATGAAGGCTGAATACTGTTCTTAATATTTCATGGCGCTCCACCATTGTCTGTAATGCATGTTCTAATGCGGATACATTTACCGCTCCTTCCATCTGAATTGCCTGTGGCATATTATAAAGAATTCCTTCCGGGTCCATCTGACAAGTCAGGAATACCTGTTTCTGTGCCGACGACATTAGGTAATATTCTCTGATTCCTGCATCTGGAATTGCCTGCTCTGCTTCCTTTTTTCTCTGGCTAAGTCGTTCGGCAAGTTCTGAAACCGTGCGGCATTTAAACATTTCCTTTAACGTAACCTTTTGTCCCATCACCTGTTCCATACGATTTACAAGACGGGTTGCACGCAAGGAATGTCCACCAAGTTCAAAGAAATCATCCTGAATACCTACATGCTCTACATTCAAAATCTCTTCAAACAGTTCACATAGCATCTCTTCCTGTCTGGTTCTTGGTGCCTGATATGCTTGTGATCCTTTACCTTCGATTTTAGGTAATGCCCTGCGGTCAAGTTTTCCATTATTCGTCAGTGGAATCTTCTCAATCTGCATCATGTAGGATGGCACCATATAATTAGGAAGCACTTCTTTTAATTCCTGTCTTAATGTCTGCATATCAATGGTTTCTTCTGAAACAAGATAAGCACAAACTGCCTTGTCACCGCTCTCATCGGTCTGTACGATTACAGCACAGTCTTTCACAATGTCCTTAAGACGGATTGCACTTTCAATTTCACCTAATTCAATACGGAATCCTCGAATTTTAACCTGCTCATCCATTCTTCCAAGGTAATCAACCGTTCCATCTGGCAACCATCTAGCAAGGTCTCCACTGTGATAAAGCTTTCCTTCTCCATATGGATTATCTGTGAACTTCTTGGCTGTCAGTTCTGGCTGGTTCAGATATCCTCTTGCCACACCGTCTCCGCCAATGCAAAGTTCTCCAGGTACTCCGATACCACATAAGCAGTTTCTGTTCATAATATAAACCTGAGTATTGGCAATTGGTTTACCGATTGGGATACTAGCGAAGTTCTCTGGGATCTCATAAGTCGTTGTAAATGTTGTTCCTTCCGTTGGTCCATATCCATTGATCAAGTGTACTTTCTGGCCACTTTCTTTTAACATACGGACATGGTCATCAGATAACTTCTCACCACCAATCAACAAATCATCTAACTCAGAAAATACCTCCAGATCCATCTGAATCATCTGATTGTAGAGACTGGATGTCATCCACATAGTATTGACATCATTTTTCTTGATGACATCTTTTAACTTAGATGCATCTGTAATAACATCCTCATCTGCTAATACAATTGTTCCACCATTA
>CALFNR010000049.1:0-4727 GCA_937903005.1 uncultured Lachnoclostridium sp.
CGGATGGCTCCTACACCTTCCAATCGGCACTTGCGGAGAACAAGGTGCTGGATGTTGCGGGAGGTTCTTCCTCCAATGGTGCCAATGTGCAGCTGTATCAAGCAAACGGCTCAAATTCTCAAAAATGGATAACTTCTGAGAAAATACGATGAATTCTGTAGGGAGGAGCATAAACGCTTCTCCCTACAGAAATTATCACTTCATAAGCTGTGCCGAGTGTCTTGAACGAGGGATATTTTTGTTTTTTCTAAAGTGCAAGGCGGCATAGCTCAGGATGGCCAAGATGGATATCGCTGAAATCATCTCACTTAATCGCCAGGATAGCGGCTCATGGTAATAGATGGTTACATGGTCTTTTACTTTTTGAGACACCTCAAGTTTCATGATGCCATTGACGCCGGTGCTAAGTTTGAATGCATCGTCATGTGAAGATGAAACTTGATAGTTGGGGTACATGAGTAGAGGGAGCAACACATATCCGTGTGATGACTGGCTGGAAATATCGAAATCTATTGTAGTTCCCGTTTTCTTGTAATTGCTGATTTCAATATTGTACGTTTCAGGATATTTTGCTGAATCTGACATTAACTTGGAAACATCAGTATTTACGGGAAGATATTCACCGTTCATTACGCCGGAGTCACTATATGTTTTACTGTACACCGTTGAATCAAATCTAAGTGCTGGACTACTTGAATTGATGAATGATGTTAAGGAAGTCCCGCATTCGAAAATCGCAAGTAGTGTGATTATGCCAACAGCAGTAATTGAAGTAGCTTTCATTCCCTTTTCGCGTTGCAATAAGAAAAGTCCCAATCCATAGAGAAGAATCGCGAGGAAAGAAGCTGGTCCCAAGAATCGCCAAGGGAATTGAATAGTTGCAACCAATCCGATGATCTTGTTAATCAGTGAGAATCGTGTAGGCCCCCAGTGAAATAAATTGGTGCTTAGGAAAAGGACGATTAATAGAACAATTGCCGTTATTAAGGATAGGCGTTGCGGAGCATCAAGTTTTTTTGATTGTTTGCAAAGCATTGCGATTAGCCATATACCGATACCGGCAAAAAGTCCCCATCCGAGTGCGAAGGGCATTTCACCTGCGATGCTTTGATCTATTGAACTGCCACCGGAGAGGGAAGGGGCGAATTCGAATAGTTGAGAAACCTGAGGAGCGTGTTCGGCTGCAGTGGTTTGCTTACTTAAGGATGGCAAATTCCCTATTTGCATTTTCACTGTTCGATAATAGTTGAAAAAAGGAATAAGGAACCATGCTGTTGTTGACAGGATGAATGCCATAGACAGTATCATTCTTTTAATAACTGAGAAAGAATGGTTTTTAATTAAACCTAGAATTACGAAGAAAACACAAGGAATAGCCACCAAAATTACGCTCAGGACGTGTGATAGAATAATTCCAACACATCCGAATGCTGTCCATGCGGATGGTGCAAATATTTGATTATTGTTTTGAAATATAAGATAAATTCCATAGGCGAGGAAGGGAATGAAGAAAAGTGCCGTGTACTCACCTACCGAGCCACGAAGGAAAATATCTTCAAGACGATATGAGGAGAGTGTCCATAGTGCGGCAATGGCAAAGCCTATTGATCGTGAGTGAAATGCTTTTTTCCCTATGAAATAGGTGGAAACCAGCGTTAGAAAATTGAGGAATAGAACGAATATCCGGTATCCTGTGTTAATCGATAATCCGAGAAGGTGCAGTATGGCTATTGGATAGAGGGAGATATCCCCATACATGATGGAAACGGGGTATCCATATCCGTGTAACTGTGAGGTCTGCATTCGCACGGGGAATTGCCCATTGCTGAGTGCCTGGCTAATCCCCTCAATCCGATACAAATGGAAAACAGTATCATGTCCAGTATTGATAGGTAGAAAAGAGCCAAAGAAGGGAAAATCCGCAATAATCCAAATTGCGGCAATTGCAAGGGGAATCGTGAATCGATTATCGCGTAATCTGCCAATTAAAGCGTTCAAGCTAGTCTCTCTCCAATGATGATATGCAAATAGTCCTAATTTCAGGATACTATCCAGTTAGAATAACAGAACATGAGTAAATTGTATTGGCAGCTAGAACGCATTGGAATTGCATTCTTACGATGATTGTGGTGTTTTCAAAATTGCTGTTAATCTGTAAGCCTGTGAGTTTTAGATTATAGAGTTGCAATGAGGGAAGTCGGGGTGTGACGCATTGTCATGCCTGTTTAAGTGGAAGAGCGCGGGAGTGGTATGAATATGTCAATAACGAGTGGTGATTCAGCAACATCAGTGCCATGGAGCGCGAAAAGAAATTCCAGTATTGAACTTCTTCGTATTGTTTCCATGGTGATGATAATAGGTTTTCATTTTTTGCTGGTAAATTCGGAAGCTGGCAGTATGCGTATGCTTCCTGTAGGAATTTCCAAATTTTTTTACGAAAATCTTTTTCTTAGTGGCGGCTGGATAGGCAACTGTATTTTCTTTACCATATCTGTATGGTTTTTAGTGGAACGTAATCAAACATTGAAGAAATGTCTAAGACGAGTATGGCTTTTAGAAAGGGAAGTTTTATTCTGGAGCATTGTCATTTTCGTTTTTGTTGTTTCTATGCATCTCGTGGATGGGAATGGTGTTTGGCAATTGCTTTTTGTTTCTTTGTTCCCTTTGTCTTCTTCGTTGTGGTGGTATCCGACGAGCTATGCTATTTTCCTTGTATTGTTACCTTTTTTGCAAGAGGGGTTGCAGAGTTTAGGTAAATCGAAGCATCGTAATTTAGTTATTATTGTTCTTACAATGTGGGGAATTGGCGGTCTTATCTATGGATTCAATTTTGATTTAACCGTATCGTCGGTTTTTGTTATGATATACTGGTTTATTCTTATAACGTATTATAAATGGTATATGCATGAATTTTCGTCAAGACAATGCATGTTGTTCATTCTTTCTGGGCTATGTATAGAAATCATATATTGGATTGGTACGAATTGGTTGTCGTTAATAGGAGGAAGGGATGACGGTATTCAGAATTTCATATATGATCATTGGAAATTGCCTTCAATGATGATTGGGTTTAGTTTATTTGTATTAGCTCGAAAAAGAGTTTTTTACTCAAAAATTGTTAATCGAATTGCTAAAACGACATTTGGCGTTTTTTTGATTCATTACCATCCTAATGTGTATTCTTGGTGGACTTCCAAACTGCCCTTAAGTCAAATAGTTCAGCATTCACGAGGAATTGGAGTGGTGATAATCGTTGGAATAATAGTTTCGGTTTTTTGTGTGTGCTCACTGCTTGATTTATGTCGGCAAGTGATTTTCCATTACACCATTGATCGTAACCCAGGTCGTTTATTTGATTGGGTGTGGAATAAACGGTCGCTTGTACGACATAAATCAGTGCAAATTATTGGTATCATCATGTTTACGCTGCTAATTGCCGTAAGCTTTATGACGGGCATGACTGGTATTGCCGATAGTATATAGGGTTCGTGATTTTGCATTGCAGCAATGGTTTGTCACGAGCTCCTAAGTGTATATGAATTGAGGAAGTTTACTGTTTTTCTTGGACTACATAAATCGGCCTGTTTTTGGCCTCGAGATACATTTTGGCGAAGTATTCTCCCAAAATGCCGAGAGCAAATAGTTGCAAACCTCCGATGAGCAAGATGACGCAAATCAGGCTAGGCCAACCAGCAACAGGATCTCCGAATAAAATTGCCCGAACTGCGACAAAAATTATTCCGAAAAATGCGCCTAGACAGCATAGCAGTCCCGAGATAGAGGCAAATACAAGTGGTGCAGTCGAGAAACCGACAATTCCATCAATTGAGTATTTAAATAGCGACCAGAAGTTCCACTTGGTTTTTCCTGCTGCACGTTGAATATTTTCATAGGAAATCCAATGGGTTTTAAATCCCACCCAAGAGAAGATACCTTTGGAAAATCGATTGAATTCAGTCAAGGATAGCACGGCATCGACGAATTTGCGAGACATTAAACGATAATCTCTTGCCCCATCAACGATTTCAGTGTCTGAAATTTTGTTGATTACCCGATAAAACATGCGGGAAAAGAAGCTTCTGATTGGTGGTTCGCCAGCCCTGGTCTGCCTTCGTGTAGCGACGCAATCATAATCGGGATTGGCCTGCAGAAAAGCGATCATTTCTGGCAGGAGGCTAGGTGGATCCTGTAAATCGGCATCCAGCGTGGCTACATAATCACCTTGTGCGTTTTGCAATCCGGCGTATAAAGCCGATTCCTTTCCAAAATTCCTTGAAAAAGAAACATAATGGACGCGACTATCGGATTCATGCAAACCACGAAGCGTTTGGAGGGTCTTGTCTTTTGAGCCATCGTTAACAAATATGAATTCGGTTTCTAGTGAGAATTGTTTTTCAAGTTTTGCAGCGATATCATTGGCGACTTGATAAAACAGAGGAATCGATTCCTCCTCATTATAACAGGGGACAACAATGCTGAGCAGAGAATGTGAGATTGGTTGAGAATTTACTATTACCATAATTTGACCTTACGCGTGTCTGTTTATGTAATTCCAGATAAGAGGGGGATGTCTTTAGCCGAGCCACAGCGCTCTTACAACTGTACGGTAGATTCGCCTATTGATGCATCTACCGTTTTTGTTTTGTAAGGACATCTGGCTTCAATGGTTGCACTGTCGTCTCTGCATGGCAAAGCTGTTCGCCTCGACGATGAACGCCTTGCGGTCG
>CALFNR010000050.1:0-4725 GCA_937903005.1 uncultured Lachnoclostridium sp.
TGGATTATCTTTTAGATTACATGGAGGTGAAAATGTATGTTAGAAAGAGTAAATGGAGCAAATCCAGTAAATACGAGTTCAACATATAGCAAGCAGACTGGTGCAACAGTTAAAAGTGTATCAGATAACAGACAGGAAATGAACAATGTGGTAAGTGATACAACAAAAAGTGTGGATGCAAAAACCAGCTCAGCTGATAATGAACGAGTAAAAGAAGCGATTGAAAAGCTGAATTCGGATATACGATTTAAGAGAACGGGATGTGAATTTACATATCACGAGGAATGTAACCGTGTATCCATAAAGCTTTATGATACTAATACCAAAGAAGTGATTCGAGAGATTCCTTCTGAGGATACCATTAGAATGCTTGAAAAACTTAATGAATTGGCAGGTTTGATGATTGACGAAAAGATGTAAAAGGAGGTTTTCATTATGACGATTCGTATGACCGGTATGTTTTCAGGATTAGATACCGATGCTGTTATTAAGGAATTGGTAAATGCCCAAAAAACTAAGAATAAAAAGACCACAGACAAAAAGCAGAAGCTTGAATGGAAACAGGAAAAGTGGAAGGATCTGAATACAAAGTTATATAAACTATATACAGATCAAGTTAGCAATCTTCGTTTGCAGAAGAATTATTTGACTAAGAAAGCAACTGTATCAGATGATACAAAAGTTTCTATTACAGCAGAAAAAGATGCTCCAGAGGGTTCCCATCAGGTTTCGGTAAAACAGCTTGCAAGTTCCCAATATGTAACAAGTGGAAAAGTTACAACAGCAGATTTTAGTGGAAAGACAAAACTGTCTGATATCGGGTTTACAGCGGGCTCTTCTGTTATTACGATAAAAAGTGGGGATAAGGAGCAGCAGTTAGGTATAAGCAGTTCCACAACCGTAGACGACTTTATAAATGCATGCAAGAATGCGGGATTGAATGCAAGTTTTGATGAAAAGCAAAAGAGATTCTTTATAAGTTCAGCAATGAGTGGAGTAGATAATGCCTTTTCTATCACAACAGGAAATTATACAGCAGAAGCGGCCGCAGCAAAAGCAGGAATTGAAGCACTAGTTAATATGGGAGTTTCAGACACTGCCTTAGAGACGGGCAACTGTATGATTGCTTTGCAACATGGCGGAGATACTCAAAAAGAAGAAGAAAAATTAATTAAATATGCGAAAGAGAATGCCAAAGCAGATGCAACTTCTAAGGCAACAAGTTATTATAAGGAGTTAATTACAAGAGAAACTGTACTTGATGAAGATACAGTAAAGAAAATTGAAGAGAAGTATGCTAGTGTTGAAGACGAAACAGAGCGTACCAAGAAAATAGAGGAAGCTAAACAAAAAGAATTAGATTCCCAGATAAACAAAAAATTGAAATCAGATGAATATCAGACAAAGATTAAAGATGCTGTGAAAAACGGTCTTTCAGAAGATGAAATTTCCAGTGCCTTAGGAACGACTGATTCTGAGCAGATAAAAGCATACTCTTTTGCAAATCAAACTGAACGTGATTTGACTGCAGAGAATGATATGAAGACAGCTATCAGCAACTATAAGGCTGCATATGCTGGTGGTGGTAATGTTTCTACATCTGGTTCAAGTCCACTTGCTGCATTAGGTTTAGGTGAGATTGCTGGCGGAACTACTGATTTATCAGAAGCCGATACAGGAAGCTATACTTTTGTAGCAGCAAAGAACAGTATTATCAAATATAACGGTGTTGAATTGGAAGATGCATCGAATACTGTTTCTGTAAATGGATTAACACTTAATCTAAAAGGTGTTACGGATACTGCAGTATCGTGTAATGTTGCTCGTGATACAGATGCAGCTTATAATATGATTAAGGATTTTGTAAAAGGATACAATGAAATCCTAAAAGAAATGAATACTTTGTATTATGCGGCATCAGCTCGTAGCTATGCTCCTTTGTCTGATGATGAAAAAGGAAGTATGACGGATGATCAGATTGATAAGTGGGAAACTAAGATTAAGGATTCGTTACTGAGAAGAGATAATACGTTAGGTTCTATTACATCGGCCATGAAAAATGCATTGCAGAAAAGTGTCACAGTAGATGGTAAGAATTATTCCTTAGCTTCTTTTGGAATCCAGACATCTTCTGACTACACAGAAAAGGGATTGCTTCATATAATGGGTGATGCTGATGACACACTGTATAAGGATAGTACCAATAAGCTACAGAAGGCATTGGCTGAAGAGCCTGATTTAGTAATGGAAGTTATATCAGGTGTAGCGAAAGAGCTTTATTCTGCAATGGCAGACAAGATGAAGAAGACTTCTTTAAGTAGTGCTTTGACATTCTATAATGACAAGGATATAAGCAATCAGATAAATTCATTAAATAAGAAAATTTCCAAGGAAGAAGCCGCATTAAAGGATCTGGAAGACAGATACTATAATCAGTTCAGTAAAATGGAGACAGCGTTAGCTAAATTGCAGCAACAACAGTCATCTTTGGCAGGTTTACTTGGCAATTAATAGAAAATTATAAGGCACGATAAGAATGAAAGAAATGTGGAGGAGAGAATTATGCCATTTAACGCCGCAGCAGCTTATCAGAATAGTAAGATACAAACAGCATCTGGTGCTGATTTAACGTTAATGCTTTACGAAGGTGCTATAAAGTTTTGCAATCTTGCAATGTCCGCACTTGAGAAGAAAGATATCCAAAGTGTTAATACGAATATCCAAAAAGCGGAACGTATTATTTTGGAATTACAGGTAACGTTAGATCGTAAATATCCGGTGGCAGAAGATTTTGATAATGTATACAAATACATTCAAGGAAAATTATTTCAGGCCAATATTAAAAAGGACCCAGAACTGCTGGAAGAAGCATTAGTTCAAATCCGAGATATGCGAGATATTTGGAAACAGATAATGGTAAAAGGCAGAACAAAATAAACTTCAGAAAGGAGAAAAGGTTGAGTAATATTGTATATGTAAAAGTACTGGCTGATTCCTTACAGAAGAAGTTTACTGCATTAGAGTCTATATTAAATATAACAAAAACGCAGGAAGAACTCTTACAAGAGGAAGATTTCGATGAAGAATGTTTTCTTGAAACCATTTCAAGCAAGCAAATTTATATTGATCAAATTACAGAATTAGATAGCGGTTTTGAGGTTATTTATAACAGGGTGAAACAGGAATTGGATGCAAACCGTTCCTTGTACAGTGCTGATATAACAAATATGCAGAAACTGATTGCTAAAATTACTGAATTGGGAATCGATATAGAAGCTTTAGAGAAACGTAATAAAGCACAGATGGATAAAATTTTGGAAGAAAAAAAGCGACAGTTTGGTGGAATGCGTATGAATAATAGTGCAGCTTCAAACTATTATCGAAATATGATAAATCAACAATACAATCAATCTTATTTCCTGGATAAGAGAAAATAGAAAAAAGCTGGTGTAATCGAGTAGATATACGGTTACATCAGCTTTTTTAATGCTTAAAAATCCCTTTGCGAATCCTACTCTAGTCATGAACAACCAGGTAGAGATTAATTAATATACTGAAATGCAAAATAGGATAAAAAAATTTGATAAAATACAAAATTAGTATTAAGTAATGTCGAAACATGTCGATATATATGGTACAAATGAGTAAGTGAGTGATTGAATGTTTCACTGCTCATAGTAAAATTCCAAAATAGTAAGGATGCTATTTTTCATTTCATGGAGGAAATAAGCAAATGAGAATTCAACACAATATGACAGCTGCTAATACCAATAGACAGCTAGGGAAAACAACAGGTAATTTAGCAAAATCTACAGAAAAATTGTCTTCTGGATATGCAATCAACCGTGCTGCAGATAACGCTGCTGGTTTAAAGATTTCTGAAAAAATGCGTGGACAGATCAGAGG
Organism: uncultured Lachnoclostridium sp.; assembly: GCA_937903005.1. GTDB lineage: Bacteria > Bacillota > Clostridia > Lachnospirales > Lachnospiraceae > Clostridium_AI. The sequence goes on from CALFNR010000050.1 coordinate 3,907, forward strand.
TTTAGAACAAGCTTCTACAAATGCAGAAGATGGTATTTCTTTAGTTCAGACAGCAGAAGGTGCTTTAAATGAAACAACTGCTATTCTACAAAGAATGAGAGAACTAACAGTTCAAGCTGCCAACGATACAAACGTAACAGCGGACCGTAATTCTATCGCAGAAGAAATCGCTGAATTGGAAAAAGAAATCACACGTATCGGTGATGAAACAGAATTCAATACAATGAAGTTAATCAATGGTGACCAGACAGGTGGAGTGAAACTTCAGGTTGGTGCTAACGAAGGACAGAACATTACTTTCACTATCGAAGATATGAGAGCGGATGCTTTAGGCGTAGAAGATATCAGCCAAAAAGTTGGAAGTCATGATGAAGCTTCTGAAGCTATTACAACAGTACAAAAGGCTCTTGATAAAGTAACAGCTCAGAGATCTGCTTTAGGTGCTACACAGAACAGATTAGAGTACACAATTTCTAACGCTGATAACACAGCAGAAAACTTAACAACAGCAGAATCTCGTATTCGTGACGTAGATATGGCAGCTGAGATGGTTAAGTACAGCAAAGACAATATCCTGCAACAGGCAGCTCAGTCTATGCTTTCTCAGGCTAACCAGTCATCACAAGGTGTATTATCTATTTTAAGATAATAAATAACAATGCTTGATTAGGGTTTATACCCTTTTCATATAAATACCATAAGATAAATCAAATAAAGTACTAAAGATAAAATTATCATAGTAAATTTTCAAAATAGTAAGGATACTATTTTTCATTTCATGGAGGAAATAAGCAAATGAGAATTCAACACAATATGACA
>CALFNR010000051.1:0-5804 GCA_937903005.1 uncultured Lachnoclostridium sp.
GAATCAGAAGCTGTTAAAGTTCATCTCTTGCGTAAACATGAGGCGGTTTTGCGGTATTTGGAAAATCGTTTTGGGGATTATTATGCTTCTTATGATTATGATGCCTCGCTTCCGCCGGTTGCTCTTGATAAAAGAAACAAAATCTGGATGTGTTGGTGGCAGGGGCTGGACACTGCTCCGGAGATTGTAAAAGCATGCATAGAATCTGTCCGGCGTAATGCCGGGGGACGTGAAGTCATTGTCATCAATGACGAGAATGTTGAAGAGTATGTGCAGTTCCCCAATTGGATTAAGGAACTCCATAAGAACGGCATTCTTTCGCGTACACATATCTCCGATTTACTCCGCTTGGAGTTGCTCGCACAGTATGGAGGAATCTGGCTTGATTCGACTTTTTATTGTTGTAGACCGTTAACATCTACTGTTTATAGTGCCCCTCTGTGGTCTATCAAGCGTCCGGATTATTTGCATGCATCTGTGGCTTCGGGAATGTTTGCAAATTATTCTTTTGGATGCGATGAGAAGCACAGAAAGATTTTTGCTGTTATTCGTGATTATTTCTTGGAATATTGGAGAAAAGAAAATTATCTTGTCGATTATCTTTTAACAGATTATCTGATCGTTCTTGCTCAGCGCCACAGTTCTTGGATTGCCGAGGCTTTTGATGAAATCCAGCCAAATAATCCACAATGCGATGAGCTATTTAAAATTCTTGATCAACCTTACGACGAAAATAGGTGGGAAGAACTTTCTGCTCATACTGATTTATTTAAACTTACTTGGAAGCAGATTTTTCCTAAAAAAGTAAATGAAGTTCCCTCGTTTTATGGGAAAATGATTCATTAAAGTGGCGATATTCAGATGCAGGTGAGTATGACTAAAGAATGTGAGCTTTCTTCAATCAGTATTATTGGCTGCTATTTTGGGAAGTTACGTCCTGATTTCGGTGTGTGGCTTCAATCGTGTGCAGCTAACCCGACTATTGATTTTCTTGTTTTTACTGATCAGCAGTGGGATGATCTACCGGAAAATGTGCGTTTTTTCCATATGTCTTTTTCAGAATGCAGAAATTTAATACAATCTAAATTCGATTTTCCGATTAGCTTAAATACTCCATATAAATTGTGCGATTTTAAGCCAGCGTTTGGATATATCTTTTCAGAATATATTAAAGAGTATACTTTTTGGGGTTGGTGCGATTTTGATATGATTTTTGGTGATATTCGTGCCTTTATTACAGAGGATGTACTTTCTCGATATGACAAGATACTTCCATTCGGGCATTTGTCTTTAATGAGGAACACTATTACGAATAATCAAATATTCAAAACCAAAGGTGAATCTCTCGACTATCGAACAGTTTTTTCCCATAGTAGCATTTATGTTTTTGATGAGATAGTTGGTGTTTATTCATTCTATAAGAAACTTGAAATTCCAGTTTTTCTTTCTCCAAAAATAATTGACATCAGCACCTATATTCATTCTTCATTAGTAAGAGCGCAAGGATTGGATGCATGTCTTCCTTATCGTACTGTAAATCGGCGCTTACAGACTTTTCTAGTACAAAATGGGAAAGTATTTTGTGTTTACTATGATAAAGGGCAGATTTTCTACGAAGAAAATATATATTTACATATGTCAAGTAGAAAATATAATTCAATTATTTCAAATAGATTTTTAGTAACCAAGCATGGTTTTATTGATATTGGAAATAAAAAAATTGATAAAAAATTAATAAAATCTGTTAATAAAAGATTGCCGGTTGTTTTTGAAATCATCGATTATGAATGGACAAGAGTTTTTAGGGCATTAAAAAGACGCATAACCCATAGTCACTCTCTCATTAACCCTGAACATATCATATCACGTTAGGATGCGAATGAATGCTAAATAATAAAGTAATTCATTACTGCTGGTTTGGTGGAAAGCCTCTCAGCAAAGCTGCAAAAAAAAGTATTAGAAGTTGGAAGAAATATGCTCCAGATTATGTGATTCAGTGTTGGGACGAAAGTAACATAGATTTGCATGAATGTGCATATGCACTAGATGCATATCGTGCTGGAAAATGGGCTTTTGTTTCTGACTATGTCAGATTCAAGGTTATTCATGAGCATGGTGGCATCTACATGGATGTGGGTTCGGAATTGATTCGTCCTATTAAACAGTTAGAAAGTTTGGTCCCGTTTTCTGCTTTTGAAATGTTTACGAATTCTGTGAATCCTGGCTTGGTCTTGGCTGCTAATGCCAAAGACCCTATAGTTGCTGAAGTACTTGACGCTTATCAGTCATTGCGTTTTGAGAATACGGCAGAGTATCTTTCAGAGCATACTGTGAATGATATTTTTTCTGAGATCCTGATAAAACATGGACTTGTGAGAAATGGCATACAGCAGGTCGTTGATGGATGGAATCTTTTGTCTCCAAAGGTATTCAATCCAGTTTATGGTTTTGGTGGATATCATATTTCGAAAGATACGATTTCAATTCATCGGTATTCCGCATCGTGGGGGTCGCAGGTGGGACGTCTTAAAAGTCAATTTGAAAGATTTTTAATTCCTGTTTTAGGACGTCGTTTAGGGCAAATCACTGCACGACTCTTTGCTGAAATTAACGTTTCAGGAAGATTATCTGGAAAGTCTGGCCATCTACCGCAAAATTTGCGAAGAGTTTTAGTTGATGGAATTGATGGGAAATGTTTCAGCAAAAGATAAAATATACTGATTCATTGGCAATTATAATACTTAATTATTGTTCTGCTAATGATGTAATAAAAAATGTTAAAAATTTGCTTTCTTTTAATAAGACGTTCCATATTATTGTTGTAGATAATTCGTCACCTGATGGTTCTTTTCAGAAAATCAGAGATTTCTTCGAAAATACTGCTTGTGTGGATATATTACAAACTGGATCCAATTTAGGATATGCTTTCGGAAATAACTTTGGTATTCGTTATGCAATGGAACGCTATGGTGTCAAGACTGTAGCAATAATGAATCCTGACGTTGTTATTCCTTCTATGGAAGTAATCGAAAAAGTATGTACATTGCTTTATTCCGATGAAAAATGCATTTTTGCAGGCGGGAGACCTCTTAATCATTATTGTAATGATGAGCCTATGCCCATGGCTTGGGATATTCCAAGTGCGTCGGGGGTCGTTTTAAATTCTAGTTTATTCATTGGTTCTGGCGATATGAAGCATCAAAAAAGATTTACACGAATCAGGCCAAATGTATATCGTTGTGAATGTGTAGCTGGGTGTTTTTTTGTTGCAAAAAGTGCTTTATTTAAAAAAATAAAATATTTTGATGAAGGAACTTTTTTATATAATGAAGAAAATATTCTAGGAATTAGAGCACATGATGCAGGATATTATTGCTTAGTAGATACTAGTTTAAATTATTACCATAACCATTACAAGAGAAGAGAATATATTCCATTGAAGAAAAAGTTACATTCAATTAATACTGGTTTAGATTCTCGCATTTATCTTGCTAGGACTTACTATTCAAGATTAATTATTCCTTTTCTATATTTTATGCATGGCTTGAATAAGATCTTTCTTCTGTTTGCTTGGTGCAAGCATAGATTTATAAATCCTGAAGACAAATGAAATGAACTGAGAATAATTATGAAAGATAATACGCTATCTAAGCGCTATACTCTTTTTTTCATGCTTATTTTTGCTTTATCAGATAATCTTTTTGGATTATTGGATGTTGACAGTATCAATGTAAAAGGTGTGTTTAGTCTTGATATTATCTGGCAGATAATGGCACTAGGATTTGCAATATACCTTTATTATAGGAATCCATACAGGAGCAGTGTCACTTTGAATTGTATAAATGTATGTGTTCTGCTTCTTTTGATGTCTTGTGTTATTGCTGCCTTGCAATGTTCTTTGTTAACAGGTCAGTCGTTTGTTCGAGGTATTTTGCCACAGAGAACGTTCATTGTGGCCTTATCATGTGCTTTACTCTTACAAGGTGCAGTAGTTTCTGATCTTATTGATGTAGATCGAATCTTCGATATGATCACAATCATCGGGACGATTGTTGGATTGGCGTACTTGTTCCAAGCTGTGTCGGGCATAGAAATTTTTCATGTACTTCAAAATGAACGATACGGTTCTGTTCGTTTATATATGCAAAGTTGTTTTCCTGACATGGCTGGTTTTATTGGATTTTGGCGTTTAGTGAAAACTCAGCGTGTTAAATATATTCTTCCTGCAGGTTTAGCAATTCTACTATCTCTTTTTGTTTCGAAGGGACGCTTGGAACTGATTGCAATTCTCATAACTTATTTACTGATAATGTTCATTGTGCAGAAGAAAACGGATATCAAATTATTTTTGACAATGTTTTTTGCTTTATGCATTATTTCGTTTATGTCTTCTTCGTATGGGGAACGGCTTCTTGCTAATTTTAATTCAAAGAGTACGGAGTCTGATACAACATCGATTCGTGTTGAAGGTAGATTACTTTACAATAATCAGTTGCATGAATCTATAATAAATAGAATGTTTGGTTGTGGTTATCCTAATGTTCTATATAGTCCAGCTGCGCATCGTGCGGGATTGGATAGGGGAATCCTCCTTGGTGATAACGGTATTTTCGCATTTAATTATGTACATGGTGCGCTAGGATTAGCATTGATAATTTGTATCGCCTTATTGATTTTCAAATTCTCTTTTCGAAATAGAGATACTGAGGCAGGACTTTTTTGTCTCTCTTTCCTCTCTTTTAGCATTGTCACTTGTCCGAACATCGCTTGGTGGTGGAATTCGGGAGCATGGTCTATGACCCTTGCTTTAGTGATTTGTTGTGTATCACAGCAAAGAATAAAACTTGGAGCGGAAACGAAAAAATAATTGGTCCGATTCTTAGTATATTTTGAAAATATTGAAATAAATAAAACGTTTTATTTGATGATTATATCATTAAATAATGATGATATCAGAAAGAAAAATATGTTTAAATATTGTGTTGTTATCGTTACATATAATCGACTAACTCTTCTGAAAGAGTGTCTAGAACATGTAATGCAGCAGTCCGTAGCGCCTTATGCTGTTGTTGTTATTGATAACTGTAGCACGGATGGTACTGCTGAATACCTAGATAGATATTCAGCGAATAGAAAATGCAACTTTTACGTTCGTCATACTAACGAGAATATAGGCGGCGCAGGAGGCTTTAACCTTGGATTACGTGAGGGAGTGAAGAATACTGACGCAGAGTGGTTCATGCTTATTGATGATGATGCAATTCTCGATTATGATTGCATGAGATTGATGGATCCATCGACAGCTGTAAATCAATCATTAGCTTATGCCTGTAGCGTGTATGTAAAGGGACAAATTGATTTAAGCCATCGAATTTTAAAAAATAATGATGTAGATGAGACATATTATCAAAAGGAGGAATTTGCTTGTGATTTTGCCACATTTTGTGGTCTTATGATCAGTCGAGAGATTGTCAAGGAATATGGATATCCTGAAGAGGATTTCTTTATCTGGCTTGATGATACCGAATATTGCATGCGTTTCAATAAAAAGAATAGAATTTTTGTTAGAACAAATGCTTTTTTGAACCATAAAACAACAATTGCAGTCAATAATAAGACTGTTACATGGAAAGATTATTATGGCATTAGAAATCATATTTATATCATAAAAAAGTATCATCTCAATAGTGAATTACGAGTATTTATATGGATTCTTTTGAAACGTTGCATTAAGTCTTTCATAACGTTTCAGTGGCATAATATAGGATTGTTTTATAATGCATTATTTGATGGCTTTAGAATGC
>CALFNR010000052.1:0-18222 GCA_937903005.1 uncultured Lachnoclostridium sp.
ATATTATGCACCGTTTACGAGAAGGTGGAAATACCGTTGTTGTCATCGAGCATAACTTAGATGTAATCAAGACAGCAGACTATATCATCGACATCGGTCCAGAAGGTGGTGATCGTGGAGGTACTGTTGTAGCAGCCGGAACACCAGAGCAGATTGCAAAATGTAAAAAGTCATATACAGGCTATTATATTCAAAAGATGCTGGATAAGGAAAAAGAGGAGCAGAATCGGTATGAGTAATCATTTCTTTGCCATGATGTCTCGAATGAAATATATCAAACGCTGGGCATTGATGCGCAACACCCAAAAGGAAAACATCAGTGAACATTCACTGGAAGTGGCGATGATTGCCCATAACTTAGCGATAATCAGTAATGTTCGATTCGGCAATGACTTGCCTGTTGAAAAGGTGGCAATGATGGGACTTTACCATGATTGTACCGAAATCATAACAGGCGATATGCCCACACCAATTAAATATCACAGTACAGAACTTCATCAGGCATTTCAGAAAGTGGAAAATCTAGCTTCGGAACAGCTATTAAACATGTTGCCAGAAGACATGCGTTCTTATTATAAGAATCTGTTTTTTCATGAAGAAAGGGATGAATACCTTTGGAAACTTGTGAAAGCAGCAGACAAGATATCCGCTTATTGCAAATGTATTGAAGAAGAAAAGTCAGGGAATACAGAATTCCGTAAGGCGAAGCAAACCATTGAAGAGTCTTTGGTTGCAATGAATATGAGTGAAGTTTCTGTATTTTTAGAAGAATTTATGCCATCCTTTGAAATGACATTGGATGAACTGTAATATTATCGTCAATGAAGCTAATAATTAGAAAGATTAATAAATAATAATATTTTTTGGTACTAGCCTTATGAAAGCAGATGTTGTATTATAAAGGTATTGTGAGTTACTTTAACTTAAATTTTACTTGAATTCAAATAGGAGGACTTTTTGGTGAAAGAGGAAAGAGTAATTGTACTGGACTTTGGTGGCCAGTATAATCAGTTAGTTGCAAGAAGAGTCAGAGAATGTAATGTTTATTGTGAAATCTATTCTTATAAAACAGACATTGAGAAGATTAAGGAAATGAATCCCAAAGGAATCATTCTTACAGGAGGCCCAAATAGCTGTTATGTAGATGGCGCCCCAGCTTACTCCAAGGAATTATTTGAACTTGGAATTCCTGTTCTTGGTCTTTGCTACGGAGCACAGTTAATGATGCACACTTTAGGCGGCAAAGTGGAGAAAGCTCCAGTGAAAGAGTTTGGTAAAACAGAAGTTCATTTTGATACTACATCAAAAGTATTTGAAAACGTATCAAAATCATCTATCTGCTGGATGAGTCATAACGACTACATCGCACAAGCCGCTCCAGGTTTCGCAATTACAGCACATACCGCGGACTGTCCAGTAGCAGCTGCTGAAAATGCATCAAAGAGCTTATATGCTATCCAGTTCCATCCAGAAGTTCTTCACACCGAAGAAGGACAGAAAATGTTATCCAACTTCGTTTTAGACGTGTGTGGATGTAAAGGCGATTGGAGAATGGATTCTTTCGTGGAGGCATCTATCAAAGAGATTCGTGAAAAAGTTGGAAATGGAAAAGTGCTATGTGCACTATCTGGTGGTGTAGATTCCTCTGTTGCTGCCGTAATGCTTTCCAAAGCAGTAGGTGAGCAGTTAACTTGTGTATTCGTTGACCATGGTTTACTTCGTAAAGACGAAGGCGATGAAGTAGAAGCAGTATTCGGTCCAGAAGGCCATTACGATTTGAACTTTATCCGTGTCAACGCACAGGAAAGATTCTATGAAAAATTAGCAGGCGTAACAGAGCCAGAAAAGAAACGTAAAATTATTGGTGAAGAGTTTATTCGTGTATTTGAAGAAGAAGCGAAAAAGATCGGTGCAGTGGACTTTTTAGTACAGGGAACGATTTATCCAGACGTTGTAGAGAGTGGTCTTGGCGGTGAATCAGCCGTGATTAAATCTCACCACAACGTTGGAGGCTTACCTGACTATGTTGATTTTAAAGAAATCATTGAGCCACTTAGAGATTTATTCAAAGATGAGGTACGTAAGGCAGGACTTGAGTTAGGACTTCCTGAGTACTTAGTATTCAGACAACCATTCCCAGGTCCAGGTCTTGGAATCAGAATCATTGGCGAAGTTACAGCTGAGAAGGTAAGAATTGTTCAGGAGGCAGATGCGATTTATAGAGAAGAGATTGCGAATGCTGGTTTGGATAAGGGAATTGGTCAGTATTTTGCGGCCCTTACGAATATGCGGTCTGTAGGTGTTATGGGTGATGAGAGAACTTATGACTATGCGGTTGCGCTCCGAGCGGTAAATACGGTTGACTTTATGACAGCGGAGAGTGCTGAAATTCCTTGGGAAGTGCTTGGAAAGGTTACTAGCCGTATTGTGAATGAGGTTAAGGGGGTTAACCGTGTACTGTATGATTGTACAGGGAAACCACCTGCAACGATTGAGTTTGAATAATGAAAAAAATGTGAGAATCCTTGATATCAGGGGTTCTCATTTTTGTTCATAGGTTAAGTTGCTTGGAGTTTCGATTTCAGTAATACTGGAATTGCATTTATAAATACATCCGCCAGTTCATCTTTGCAAAAGCAGGAGTATTCCTTGTGACGAGATTTCTATACATGCTTCTGTTTGAGAAAATGAGCAGAAACAGATACTGAAATATTTCCATTATGAGAATATTCCTTTTCTTTAGTGAATCAATTAAGAAAAATCCAGGAAATACAGTAATTTTCTGGATTTTTTTCTATTTCTATGATACACTTGGTAGGGAAATAGAAAACTTCACGAAGCAGTTATATCTTTAACAGGAAAGTTTTTGGGGGAACAAAATGGAGAAAACATCTACACTGCAGCTTCATGAAAAGAAAAAGAACAGGTTGATAATGGAGGAAACTACATGCTGTTAAGAGAACATTTAAAAGAATATACAAAAAAACAACTATTAGAACAGGCAAGACTCTTTGAGTTGAATAAATATTCTGGACTTCGAAAGGATGCATTAATAGATAGGATTATGGAATGCTTCTGTACAAAGGAAATGCTTAGAAGCAGACTAGCATGTTTGACGAAGGAGCAAATGACTCTCTTTCGTAAAGCATGCGATACTCCACAGGAGATATCTATAAATCAGATAATGGATAGTATGCAATTAAGCAGATATTGGATCGGATTTTTTGAGGAACTTACGGACAGGTTCTGTGTATTTGAAGAGGTTGCCAAGATTTTTAGCAAGATTGATGATGAAGCATTTCGGAAGAAGCAAGAAAAAAAAGGATGGATGATGAAGTGCGTTCAGTTCTTTATAAACTATTATGGAATTGCACCAGTAGAAATTATATATGAGCTGTACAAATTAAGGGTTAAAGATACCATAGATGAAATGATAGATATGTTGTTGGGGATGCCTATTGATATTGTGGAATCTTGCATTCTTCCTATGGAAGCATTGGGATTGCAGGATTGGCCAAAGGATGAGCCGATTTATTCATCCAAAGGATTGTTTATACATATACCAATGTTTGAGGATGGAGAATTGGAGTATTTATTGGATCAGCAAATGGATAAAGAATTCTATATTCCTTCAGTACAGCAGATTGATGAAATTTGCAGTATGGGATATGAAGCGAGTACGTTAGCTTATAAAAAGTTAGAAACATTTTTTAGAAGAAAAATGGATATGCCGTACGAACATGCTGTTTCATGGTGTCTTCAGGTGTGGGCAAACAGTTATGAAGGAGAATCACCTGTGGATGTAATTAACATAATGTCAGGTTTAGGTATAGAATTTAAGAGTGAAAAGCAAATGGATGAATTTGTTGGATTGCTTATGGATGCACATAATAACACACGAATGAAAGAGCATAGAGGCTATAAGCCTATAGAATTGGCGGGAAGAGAATTTGCTGGTGGTTTATCGACAGTTGTGCCAGGAAGTTCTCATGCAGCAATGCTGTTAAGAGATGCAGCACCTCATCTCGATGAGATGGGAATATCGGTTGATTTAGAAGGCAATACAGATACTATTACTACAGAACTGTATCCGAATGGGATAGATGGTAATCCAGTAAGGGTGGAAAAGAAAATTTATCCCAATGATCTGTGCCCTTGTGGTTCAGGAAAAAAATATAAGAAATGTTGTGGAAGAAATTAAACTATAAACTTCTATGCACTATATTCCTTGATAAGAAAGCATTTATTGAAAGGGGCTGTTACACTAACGAATGATATGCCCCTCCTTTTTAATTTAATGTTTCTTTGTAATTCGTTCCCCATTCCTGCATTGCTGTGAGAATAGGTCGCATTGATTCTCCTATATCGCTCAGGGCATATTCTACTCTAGGAGGAACTTCCGCGTATACGGTTCTTGTAATGAGTTTATCTTCCTCCATGGCTCTTAAAGAATCCGTCAAAACTTTTTGGCTAATTCCGTCAAGACTTCTTTTTAGTTCGTTAAATCTCCAAGGTCTTTGGAGAAGATTTCTCAAAATCAATAATTTCCATTTGCTCCCGATTAATTGAACTGTAGTTGCAACGGGGCATTCTGGTAATTCGTCTTTTGTCAACATATGAACATCTCCTTCAAAAGTTTAAAATGTAATGTAAGTATCAATTATAATGTAGCATAGAGGTTAGAAACTGTCTAGGGGTTACAAAAAGGTGACTATGTAATAAAAAGGTGCGTACTTTTATTTGCCTGTGCTAACATTGCCTGTCCTACATGATTCAAAAACATATTCTTAGAAAGCTCTACCGTTTCTTTTGACATATCTGTATCTCTTATTCTTGATTCAGCAGTTGTTGTATTCTCAACTACATTCTGTTCATTCGCAATCATATGTTCCAGACGATTTTGCTGTGCACCAATAGTACTTCGACTTGAAGACACTTTTTCTAATGCGTGCTGTGTGGCAGCAAGGGCGTTATCTGCTCCGCTGGCTGTGGATACATCTATGCTCTCTATTCCAAGAATATGCGTGTTCATACTGTCAAAGCTTAAACATATTCCCTGTCCTTCTTCGCTTCCAGATTGAATCCAAACATTTGTCTTAAGTGTTGAATTATTTATCTCTTTTAATTTTATGTTCTCTACTCGATTTTCATCTATAGTAACATTTGCTGGAGTAAACTTACTATCTCTATATGCTTCAACAGTAACCTCTAATGGAATTTTTTCATTTATTTGTTTTATGGCATCAAATACTTCTGTTTCTGAAACATTTGATCTATCTGCATTACTTACAGAAATATAAATTGGCAAACTACTATCTCCACCATATTTAAATGAGTTCATTAATACGCTACCACTAGTTCTAATTAAATTCATATAATATGCAATAGCTGAAGAAGATGGAGGACCCATCGCAATTGTTTTTCCTCCACATTCTGCAATGCATTGCATATCATTTAAGCTTGTTCCTATAACTTTATATTTCATATGAGCTGATAATTTGTCAGATTCAGATAAACCTAAGTCATCCATAAGTTTCTCGCCAAATGTACAACAGTTTCCACCTAAATCTATTTTCACTTTGCCAACGGTATAATCGTAACCCGCAGACCACAATTTACGTGGTAAATCTTTTACAACATCAAGTGTTCCATTGTTTATAGAATCGATCAAACTATTTAAATCTGAATTAGTATCAGTACACTTGATCTTTAAAGATACACCCGACTGACTATCTTTAAATTCAATAGTTTTTCCTGCAATATTTGAATTATTTATCCCCATCGAACTCCATGAGATTTTATTATAACTATTGACCCACATACCTGTTGCATCTGCATGCAACGAATGCGTATTCGATAATAAAAAATTATCTGAATCAATAGCCTTTTCTAGCTTCAGCGTTGCATTATATGTAACATTATAATTTTTATGTACAATATCGAAAGATGTGTTATTGATTGCTTCTTTTAAATCATGAATTGATGATCCTGCTTGCATATCAAACGAAATAAATAAATCGTTGTTACTTATTGAATATGTCCCTGCCTCTATGTTGTTTACATCAAATGAGTTTCCTGCGGTATTTCTTATATTGTTGTAATTGATTATATTACCATCAATAGCTATTCCGTTATTCGTTGCGGTTATTACATGATTGCCTACTGAACTTATATTACTACCCTTTGCAGTGATATAAAGTGAATGTTGTATTGCTTCTACATGATTTTTGGAGCCTGATATAGCTGTACCATCAAATATCTTCTTTGTATTAAACTCCGTTGATACCCCAATTCTGTCAATCTCTTGAAGAATCTGACTGATTTCCCGTTGAATGGATTTTCTATCTTCATCTGCATTTGTTCCATTTGCTGATTGTACAGACAATTCGGTAATGCGATGGAGCATATCGCTAACTTCAGCCAATGCAGCATCTGCAACTTGACACACAGACATGCCATCTTGTGTATTCTCAATTCCTCGTGAAAGTCCTCTAATCTGTCTACGCATTTTTTCAGAAATAGATAATCTTGCTGCGTCATCAGCAGCTCTATTAATTCGATATCCCGAAGATAATTTTTCTATCGACTTTGCTGTGTTATTATTGGTTATATTAAATTGCCTGTTTGCGTTCATGGCAAGCATATTATGAGCAACAATATTCATATCGTTCACCTCGTAAATTCGAGAATTAAATATAATAAATCTTTTTTATATCGGAAGATTATGCATAATACATTACCTTTTAACTGATTTTAGTTACTTAAAACTACATATAATCAGAATCAAAAAGTTTTAAAATGCTTAAAAATACGCAGTAGTAACCTTTATGTAACTATGGCACAAAAAAGTGCGTACTTTTTTTCGGAATGCTCAATTGGTAATCTAAAAGTGCAACAGGGCAATGCCTAATAAAATTTTAATACAGGAGGTAACCAATATGGCATTATCAAACATTTCCGAATGGAACAAAAAGGACAGCGAGCAGACAAGAGCAGCATGTGGAACAGCGTGTGGAGCGTCTGACAAGCCAGAAGAAAAACCAGTAGCGTGCGGAAGTGCGTGTGGAGCGTCTGACAAACCAGAGGAAAAACCAGTAGCGTGCGGAAGTGCGTGTGGAGCGTCAGATAAGTAAGAAATGATTTAAGGAAGGAGACGGATAGGATGAGTCAGTATTTTTCATTTCAGTGGCACATTACAGATGAATGTGATCAACGTTGCAAACACTGTTACATTTTTTCAGGAGAAGGCTGTAAAGATTTAAAAAGCATGACTTGGGAGCAGATGAAGGAAGTAGTAGCAAACTGTGAGGATTTCTGTAAAGTCTATGGCAGAGTTCCGTATTTTTATATTACTGGTGGAGATCCTATCCTTCATCCTGACTTCTGGAAGTTAATGGTGCTATTAAAGAGTAAGGAGATCCCGTTTACACTTATGGGAAATCCCTTTCATTTAGATGATGAAATATGCCGCATGCTTAAAGTATGTGGTTGCGAAAAATATCAGATGTCGTTGGACGGAATGAAAAAAACACACGATTGGTTCAGAAAACCAGGAAGCTTTGAACTTACTCTTAAAAAGGTTGGCTGTCTTAATCGTGCAGGAATAAAAAGTGTAATCATGAGTACGGTGTCAAAGACAAATATGGATGAGATACCAAACATTATTGATGAAGTAGTGAAAGCGAAGGTAAAGGTTTTTGCATTTTCACGTTATGTACCGACTGGCGGAGAAGTAGATACCAGTATGACACCACAGGAATATAGAAATCTTTTGGAAATCTGTGATGCAAAGTACAAAGCTTATGAAGCAGCGGGATGTGAGACCTGTTTTAATAGAAAAGACCATTTGTGGATGTTGTATGAATATGAAACTGGCCAGTTTAAGTTGCCTGCAGATGCAAAAAAAGATATGATTTATGGTGGCTGTAATTGTGGTAACTGTCATATCACAATATCTTCTAATGGCGATGTTATGGCTTGTAGACGAGTTACAAACAGTAAGGTGGCTAATGTATTTGAAGACAGGCTGGCGGATGTGTGGATTAGCCAGATGGAGCAATATAGAGAATATAATAAATTTACGAAATGCAGTAAATGTGAGCTTGTGGCTTGGTGCAGGGGCTGTCCTGCTGTAGCATATGGTACAAGTGGCAGTTTCTACGGGATTGATCCACAGTGTTGGAAGGCAAAGAATGAGAGAACGGGAGAGGCTTTGTAATCAAAATTGTTGAGTAGGAGAAACAGATGGATATTGCAACATGTTTAAAAAAAATGGAATTGGTAGGTGTACTTGCTTTTGCTACAGTAGACAGTGAAGGAGCACCGCAGATTAGAAATATCAGTGCAATTCATTATGAGCCAAATGCACTTTATTTTTTTACCGCCAGAGGTAAGAACTTTTGTAAAGAATTGCTGGAAGATGGCAGGGTTCAAATTCTTTGTTATACAAAATATAAAGAAATGATTCGTATGTCTGGAAAAGCCTATGCGGTAGCAGAGGAAGAACAAGAAAAATGGAAGAATATCATTTTTGAAGAACAGCCGTATTTGGCAAATGTATATCCTGGGGATACCAGAAGTATCGGAATCATATTTTGCATAAATGAGGCAGAAGTAGAGTATTTTCATCTCGGTGTAAACCCGATATATAGAGAGACCTATATTCTTGGCAATGCAAAAGAGAAAGAAAAAGGCTACTATATAACGGATTCTTGTATAGGGTGCGGTGTGTGCAAGAAAAATTGTCCACAGAGATGCATTGAAGAAGGAATGCCTTTTACAATCATGCAGAATCATTGTCTGCACTGTGGGAATTGTTATGAAAATTGTCCGACGAAAGCGGTGATTAGAAAATGAATCAGAAAGATAGAAGAAGATACTTAATTGAGCATTTATTAAAAGAACAGCAAAAGTATGCAAAAATACAGATTCCAGTTGATAGTAATGAACAGAAAATACTTCTTAGAAGTCTTATGAATATTAGACTGCCTGAAGAAGCAGATGAAGAGTTCTTGCAAATTCAGGATGCTTATCTTTCAGAAGTAAACGAGAATAAAGGTATTGTAACAATTGCTGATATGGATGAGATACAATCTGATATTTACATCTGGAAGGGAGATATTACAAGGCTTCAGGTAGGAGCCATTGTGAATGCAGCCAATAGCGGGATGACAGGATGTTATCATCCATGCCATAACTGCATCGATAATTGCATTCATACCTATGCCGGTATTCAGTTACGAACCTATTGCAATGATATGATGTTAAAGCAAGGGTATGAAGAACCCACAGGACAGGCTAAAATTACACCGGCATTTAATCTGCCTTGTGATTATGTAATACATACAGTCGGTCCGATTGTGCAGGGAATTCTTACAGAAAAACATGAACGCTTACTAATATCATGCTATGAATCGTGCTTACACATAGCGGATGAAAATGAGGTAAAGAGTATTGCGTTCTGTTGCATTTCAACAGGTGTATTCAGTTTTCCTAATAATATAGCTGCAAAACTTGCAGTACAGACAGTAAAGAAATACAAAGCAGACACAAATTCAAAGATAAAGGTGATTTTTAATGTTTTTAAGGAAGATGATGAGAGATTCTACAAACAGTTACTTGGATAAACTCTTAAAGATAAAAGAGAAAATAGAACAGGCAGAGGCAGTCATAATCGGGGCTGGCGCAGGACTTTCCACATCGTCGGGATTGATATATAATGGAGAGAGATTTGAACACTATTTTTCTGATTTTAAAGAAAAATATAGATTTTCGGATATGTATTCCGGTGGATTCTATTCATATGAGACACTTGAAGAACATTGGGGATATTGGTGCCGATATATTTATATTAACCGTTATATGAATGCACCAAAGCCAGTGTATTCGGAACTTTTAAAACTCGTAGAAGAGAAAAATTATTTTGTTCTAACAACAAATGTCGATCATTGTTTTCAGAAAGCCAGCTTTGATAAGAAAAGATTATTCTATACACAGGGAGATTATGGGTTATTTCAATGCAGCAAACCATGTCATTATGAAACCTATGACAATGAGGAAATCATTAGAAAGATGGTATTAAGCCAAGGCTTTGAGTTAAAGGATGATAACCTTGTTAAGCCTGAAGGTATTCATGTGAAAATGGAGATTCCATCAGACTTGGTTCCAAAATGTCCGAAATGTGGTAGAGCAATGAGTATGAACTTAAGGGCAGATAGTACATTTGTGCAGGATGCAGGCTGGGGTGAAGCAGCGAAAAGATATGAAAGTTTTCTTTTCGAGAATAAAGGCAGAAAAGTGGTGTTTATAGAACTGGGAGTTGGATACAATACCCCTGGTATTATCAAATATCCATTTTGGCAATACGCTTATAATTGGAAGGATGCATTTTATGTCTGCCTCAATAAAAGACAAGCAGATGTCCCTTCAGAGATAAAAGATAAGGCAATCTGTGTGGATGCCGATATATCGGAAGTGGTTGATTGTTTAACCAATACTATTGCTTTTACCAGTTAGAGTAAATTAAAAGATTTAGGAGGATATGTTAATGATGGAATTAGTCAAAGGAAGACCAGAAGATATAACGGATAGGCTAGATAAGGAAATAAGAACTTATAATTTGCTTGACAGCCTTGGAATTGAATATGAGCATGTGGACCATGAACCTGCTGAGACAATGGAAGCATGTGCAAAAATCGATAAACTTCTTAAACCAGCAGTTATTTGTAAAAATTTATTTCTTTGTAATGCCCAGAAGACAAAATTTTATCTTTTAGCTATTCGAGGAGATAAGAAATTTAAGACAAAAGAAATTTCTCATCAAATAAATAGTTCTAGATTATCCTTTGCACCATCGGATTTTATGGAGAAATATCTTGATATCACACCAGGATCTGTGAGTGTACTTGGACTTATGAATGATACTGAGAACAATGTAACATTGCTCGTAGATGAAGATGTTCTTAAAGAGAAGTATTTTGGGTGTCATCCATGTATCAACACATCAAGTTTGAGACTGAAAACAGCCGATGTTTTTGGTAAATTTACGAATGCTATTAACCATGATTATATTGTGGTTAAGTTGGGGAGTGTACTATAGTTATGAAATCAATCAACACAACAGAGATTCAAAAAGCATTTACACAACAGGCATCGAAGTTTGAAAGTAATAAGATGAATTTTAGCAAACAGGAATTTTTTACATTATATGAACAAAGTGGTATGAAGGTAGAATTTTGTGAGACCACGAAGATACCAGTAATACTACAGAACTGGATGGAGCATACCCAGACGCCAACAGGTATTCAAAAAGATATTATTTCTAAAATGGAAGAAGATATTGATGGTGGAGTAAAAACGGGATTTTCTCCTTATAGAAAGAATGACAGAATACAGTTTGATGTAAATCTCTATTTGGACAGGAAAATCAGTTACGGCATACAAGCAGGAAAACTCTTTATAGAAGACCTGCTTTTTTAATGCATTCAAAACAGTATTTAAAATTTGAGAAGGAAAGAGAAGTTAGAGCGGTACGAATAGGAACAAGAATATAAAGGATAGGAGCAAGAAATTGGTTAAATTGTGCATCCAATCATTTGAGGATGATACAAATTATCCTAAAAAATACTATTTACAAAACGCAAAGGATTCATTACAATATGCCCTATAATTCATATCAAAATACTATGGAAGGGATATACAATGAATCAAAAACAATTTTTTACGGATTTTTTACAATTAAGCAGCATGAAAACTGTTGTGTTTATTTTATTGCTGCTGCTTTGCTTTACTATAATCCGAAAGCTTGAAAAGAAAAAAGTAAAATTTTCTCTACGAATGTTCGTAGGTACTGGAATTGGTCTAGTAATAGGCTTATTAATTCAGTTAACGGCAGGTTTTCCAAGTGACCCGACGAAGATAACCTGGTTAAACGAAGTATCCGCGTGGTACTCCTTAGTGGGTAATGGGTATATGGATTTGCTTAAGATGTTAGTAGTACCACTAATCTTGATTTCCATCATTCGTGTTATTATGAATATGGAAGGAGAAGGAATTGGTAAATTAGCTGCTAAAACTGTCTCTACGTTAGTTGGAATTACGGTAATTGCTGCCGTAATTGGAACCATAATTGCATCAGTTGGTAAAATTGGTGTTGGCATTGTAACCATAGAAAGTGAAACTGCCATACGTGAAATCACACCAATTGTAAAGACGCTGCAAGGTCTGCTTCCAAGCAATATTGTAAAAAGCATGGCAGAACAGAATGTAATTGCAGTTGTTATTTTTGCGGTTCTAATTGGTCTTGCAACAAGACGGCAGAAAAAGAAGTATGAACAGATTATTGTACCATTTATGCAGTGGATAGAAGCTGCTTATAAAATTATTCTAAGTGTGGCAATGACAATTATTAAGTTTATGCCGTATGCTATGATAGCACTGCTTAGTAATACTATTACTTCACAAGGGATACAAGTCCTTCTTAGTGTAGGAAAATTTATTGTTCTTTTATATGTTGGAATCGGAATCATGTTTTTAGTGCACATGGCGATTGCCTGGACAAAAGGGGTTACACCTATGGCTTACTTAAAGGGTGGAGCAAAGCCGTTAGTCTTAGCATTTACTTCCAGGTCCAGTCTTGGAACACTTCCTGTACTAATTGAAACGCTAGACAAGGAGTTTGGAATAGAAGAAGGAATTGCAAGTTTCGTTGGAAGTCTTGGAAGCAATATGGGAATGAACGGCTGTGCCGGTTTGTATCCAGCCATGGTTACTGTCATGTTAGCACAGATGACCAATACCCCTATGGACGTAGGATTTTATATTATGTTAGCAATCGTAATTGTAGTAAGTTCCTTTGGGATCGCAGGACTTCCAGGAGCAGCAACGCTGTCAATCTCCGTTGTTATCTCCGGTATGGGAATGGGAGAATATTTTCCATTGGTAGGTGCAATTGTAGCAATCGATCCGATTCTTGACATGGGACGTACCTTTTTAAACGTAAGTGGTACGATGGTAAGTGCCATTGTGGTAGGAAAGCAGAAGGAGGACTAGAACGTGAGAGTTGTTATTATTGGTGGAAATGCAGCAGGAATGAGTGCAGCAGCCAAACTAAGAAGAATGAATCCAGAAGCAGAAGTTGTGGTGTACGAGAGCAAAGATTATATCTCCTTTGGAGCTTGTGGTCTTCCATACTTTATAGGAGATTTTTTTGAAAATGAGAACCGCATGATTGTAAGAACGAAGGAACAGGCGGAGAAAGCAGGCATCCAGGTACATTTGCAACATGAGGTAAAGAACGTAGATGAAACGAAAAAGACAGTTCAGGTCTTGAATCTTAAGGATCAGAGTATCCAAATCGTAACCTACGATAAACTTATGATTGCATCAGGAGCTAGTGCAATTGTTCCTTCAATTAAAAATGCTTCACTTGCTAATGTATTTACCCTTCGCAATCTTGAGGATGGAAGAAGCATTCGTGAGAAAATGCTAGATCCTAACGTTAAGAATGTTGCAATCATAGGTGCAGGTTTTATTGGATTAGAGCTTGTAGATGCAGCGGTTCATCAAGGAAAGCAAGTTCGCGTATTCCAGATGGAAGACCGAATTTTAAAAGAAGTATTTGAGAAAGAAGTTACGGATATTCTAGAACAGGAGTTAGTAGAAAAGGGTATTACGCTCCATCTAGGAACACAGGTTACGGAATTAATCGGAGATGATAAAGTAACCCATGTAAAAGCAGAAGAAGTTTCTTATGATGCGGATATGGTTATCATTACCGCTGGCATTCGTCCAAATACATCTTTTTTGGAAGACACTTCAATTAAGCGAGTGAAAAATGGTGCAGTTGTGGTAGATGCGTTAGGTATGACTTCTGTGAACGAAATTTATGCGGCAGGAGACTGTGCTGTTGTGAAGCATCATCTGAAAAGTGATTCCAGTTATATTCCATTAGCTACAACAGCAAATAAGCTTGGACGTATTGTAGGAGAAAATCTAGCTGATGCCAAGAAAGAATTTCCGGGGACATTAGGAGCAAGCTGTTTAAAATTGTTATCTTTGGAAGCGGGAAGAGTTGGCTTATCAGAAGAAGAAGCGAAAGCCGATGGATATGATGTGAAGAGTGTATTTATCACCGACAAGAATCACACCGATTATTATCCAGGACAGGAACCTATTCATGTAAAACTGGTTTATGAAAATGGAACGAAGAAACTATTAGGTGGTCAGATTATTGGCAAGTCAGATGCAGTTATGCGTGTAAATGTGTTGTCGGCCGCTATTACTATGGGGATGACAACCGAACAGTTAGGCATGTTAGATTTATGTTATGCACCACCATTTGCTAGGACATGGGATGTGCTAAATATTGCGGGAAATGCTGCAAAGTAACTTTGTATCGTTTTTTCCAATACAAATGATTTTCCCAGTGCTAAAGTATAGTCAACAATAAACAAGAGAATTAAAAAAGTAAAAAAGACAAAGGCGTCTGCATACAGCAGGCGCTTTTGTCTTTTATAAACCAAAGAAAGAGAGGCTGATACTATGGAACGAATTGAAAATCATCCAATTCTAGGAGCTACGGAAGAACGGAAACAAGTAACCTTTACATATAATGGTACCCCCCTAACTGGCTATGAAGGTGAGCCTATTGCCATAGCCTTAAAAGCAAATGGCGTTATGGCTCATCGTTATACCGCTAAGACCCATGAACCAAGAGGCGTATTTTGCGCTATTGGGCGTTGCACAGACTGTGTCATGATTGTAGATGGAAAACCAAACATAAGAACTTGTATTACCCCATTAAAGGAAGGCATGGCAGTACAAACCCAATACGGGGTATCAGCAAAAGAGGAGGCGATGTAAATGGTAATAGAACGTTACGACATGATAGTAGTTGGAGCAGGACCTGCTGGTTTATCGGCAGCAATTGAAGCCGCAAAAAAGGGATTAAAGCCAATCGTATTCGACGAAAATGAAAGACCAGGTGGACAGCTTTTCAAGCAAATACATAAGTTTTTCGGTTCCAAAGAACATAAAGCAAAAGTAAGAGGGTTTAAAATTGGTGAAGAACTTTTAGCAGAAGCAGAGCAATATGGCGTAAAGGTAATTCTTAATGCTACTGTTGTTGGACTTTATCCAGAAAAAGAAGTGACTGTGAAGATAGGAGACGAAATCAAGCATTTTAAAGGAGATGCAGTTCTCATTGCCACAGGTGCTTCTGAAAATATGGTCAACTTTAAAGGATGGACATTACCTGGTGTAATCGGAGCAGGAGCAGCCCAGACCATGATGAATCTTCATCATATCAAGCCTGGAAAACGAGTATTAATGCTAGGTTCTGGAAATGTAGGATTAGTAGTCAGTTTTCAGTTATTACAGTCAGGCTGTGAAGTGGTTGCGTTAGCAGATGCAGCACCAAGAGTAGGAGGATATGGAGTACATGCCGCTAAGGTAGCAAGATGCGGCGTACCATTTTATCTATCTCATACTATTGTAGAGGCAGAAGGAACCGATCGTGTGACAGGTGTTGTAATCGGTCAAGTCGGTCCAGACTGGAAGCTCATACCGGGAACGGAGAAACATTTTGATGTAGATACCATTTGTGTTGCAGTTGGATTGTCACCAATGTCACAGCTTTTAAAACAAGCAGGTTGTGAGATGAAAGATACTCCAGGTGGATATGTTCCGGTTTGTGAGGAGGATGGAGCGACAAGTGTTCCTGGCGTATATGCAGCTGGTGATGTATCTGGCATAGAAGAAGCAAGTTCCGCTATGATTGAAGGACGTATGAGTGGTGCAACCATTGCTTGTTATCTTGGATATATGTCCGAAGAAGAAAAAGAAGAACGAATTCAGGAGTTAGAAGCACAGTTAGATACCTTAAGACAAGGTATGTTTGCTCCAAAAAACAGAGGAAAATTAGTAGAGAAAACAGAAGAAGGAATCGACATTTCCATGAGCCTTTTAGAAAGGGGTTACGTTGCAGATATAGAAATCGAACGTTATCCAGGTGTAACGAGACAGGCAGGAATTCATCCAGTCATGGAGTGTACACAGAACATTCCTTGTAACCCTTGTCAAGATGCCTGTCCAAAAGGATGTATCACCATTGGCAAAAACATTACCTCACTTCCTGTGGTAGATGCCACACATACCTGTATAGGCTGTGGCATGTGCGTTGCGTCCTGTTCTGGTCAGGCAATTTTCTTAATAAATGAAAGCGTAGAAGAAGGATATGGCGAAGTGACTATGCCTTATGAATTCCTTCCATTGCCAAAGGAAGGCGATACAGGAGTTGCGTTGGGACGAGATGGAAAAGAAGTATGTGAAGCAGTGGTTACCAAAGTAAAGACTGCAAAAGCATTTGACCACACGAACTTGTTAACAATTAAGGTGCCAAACGATATGCTGATGAAGGCACGTTTCTTTCGTATGAATGGGTAGAAAAGGAGGACTTGCCTTATGATAGATGTTCAGGAAAAACTAAAGGAGATTGGGCCTTATGTAGAGGCGAATGATGATAACATGCTAGTTTGCCGTTGTGAAGAAGTGACCAAAGGAGAGATTCGAAAAGCGGTACATGAAGGAATGTTTACAATAGAGGAAATAAGACGTTATCTGCGTTCTGGCATGGGACTATGTCAGGGACAGACTTGTGGAAAGCTAGTAAAGGGAATAGTAGCCCATGAGCTTGGAGTGAAACCGGCAGAGGTGGAACCGGCAGTATCCAGAGCTCCAATGCGACCGATGGAGATGGAAATTATTGCAGAGGATGGAGGTGTTGTACATGAATAAGACAGCAGACGTTATTATTATTGGTGGAGGTGTTGTAGGTTGTGCAGCAGCTTACTATCTAGCAAAACGAGGAATACATAATGTAATTGTATTAGAAGCAACAAAGAGTATTGGACATGGAGGTTCTAGCAGAAATGGCGGAGGTGTTCGTCAGTCAGGACGAGATGTCAGGGAATTACCTTATGCTATGTATGGAATTAAACATTTATGGCCAACCCTTTCAGAAGAACTTGGTGTGGACGTGGAATATACCCAAAAGGGAAATTTAAGACTGGGAAAAACAGAAGCACATCTTACGAAACTACAGACCTTAGCAGAAAATGCAAAAAGCGTTGGATTAGATGTTCGTATGATAGATGGAAAAGAAGTGCAGGAGATTTGCCCATACCTGTCCAAAGACATTATTGGAGCTAGCTGGTGTCCTACAGATGGACATGCCAATCCTTTAACAACAACATTAGGATATTATAAAAGGGCACTGGAAATGGGAGTTCGTTTCTTTACGGAAGCAGAAGTAAAGGAACTTAAGAAAGTAAAAGGAAAGGTTCGAAAAGTTGTTTTATCGGATGATACGGTACTGGAAGGAGAAACCATAATCTTAGCAGCAGGATATGAAAGCCGTTATATTGCAAGAACCGTTGGAATTGATGTACCAATGACAAGACTGATTGATGAGTGTCTAGTAACCGAGAAACAGCCGTACATGTTTGACATTATGTTAGGAACAGCAGGTGCAGATTTTTACGGACATCAGACACATCATGGTTCCTTTGTATTTGGTTCTGACTGTGGATATGAAGAAGTAACGGATATGAAAGATCCTTTGGCATTGCTTACGAACTCCATGACATTATCTGCAAGCTGTCGTGCCATTATGGGATATATACCAGCCTTAAAGGATGCCAAGATTGTACGAAGCTGGGCAGGATGGTTAGATAATGCGTTTGACGGAGTACCATTTATCAGTAAAGTGGATGAAGCGGAAGGACTGATTTTAGCCTGTGGATTCACAGGACATGGATTTGGAACAGCACCAGCAGTTGGGCTTATGTTGTCGCAAATGGTTGCAGGAGAAGATACTGTGGTAGATATCAGTGCTCTTAGATATGACCGCTTTAGACCAAATAAGTAGAATTATGATAGAAATTATCGAATAAATATGTTATACTATGCGTGACGAAGGTGTCAATAGTGGTAGCTATTGACGCCTTTTTGTATTCCTTACGTCATTGCATAGTATACACAGTACATAGACGAAGGAGGAATTACAATGGGAACAAAAATTGATTTTATCTATTTAAGTGAACAGGACATGATAAAAGCCGGTGTGAAGGATATGGGCAAATGTGTAGAAGTCATGGAGGACATGATGGTGACCTTACAAAAAGGAGATTACGTCATGGGTGGTGAGAACCATAATTCCCATGG
>CALFNR010000053.1:0-3460 GCA_937903005.1 uncultured Lachnoclostridium sp.
ACGGAACGGATACGAATCTGTTGCTGGAAGAAGGAATTGAAGAGATGGAATCATTTGCATCCTTAACAGGCATGGATGAAGAAAATGTGTTACTATCTCTTTATGCGAAAAGTCGAATGAATGGAAAGATTATCACAAAGATTAATCGAATTGCCTATGATGAAGTTATTAACAGCTTAGACCTTGGCAGTGTCATTTATCCAAAATATACGACTGCATCATATATCCTACAGTATGTACGTGCTATGAATAACTCCATTGGAAGCAACGTGGAAACTCTTTATAAGATAAAGAAAGACAAGGCAGAAGCACTAGAGTTTTACGTGAATGAAGGCTCAAAATTAATTGGAAAGAACCTGAAAGAACTGGAACTGAAAAAGAATGTTCTTGTGTGCTGCATCAATCGTAATGGTAAGGTGATAACACCAAAGGGGCAAGATAGTATTCAGAAAGGGGATCACGTAATCGTGGTAACAACAAATGTTGGACTTCATGATTTGAGTGATATAGTAAGGGGTTAAAAAATGAATTACCGATTTATAGCTTATATCATGGGATGGATTTTAAACATTCAAGGAGTGTTTTTATTAGTGCCATCATTAGTGGCATTGTATTATAAAGAAGAAAGTGGATTTGCCTTTTTAATTGCAGCAGGAATCAGTTTAGCACTTGGTGCATTGGCAACAGTAAAAAAACCAAAAAATAAATCATTCTATGCAAAAGATGGATTTGTTAGTGTTGCGTTAGGATGGGTTGTGTTAAGTGTTTCAGGAGCACTGCCTTTTTTAATCAGCCGTGAGATACCATCAGTATTCGATGCCTTGTTTGAAACCATTTCAGGTTACACTACAACAGGAGCAACCATTTTAACAGATGTAGAAGCATTGTCAAAAAGTCTTTTGTTTTGGCGTTGCTTTACTCACTGGATAGGTGGTATGGGTATCCTGGTGTTTGTTCTTTGTATTCTGCCTTTGGCGGGTGGAAATAACATGTACTTAATGCGAGCAGAAAGTCCTGGCCCAAGTGTTGGAAAACTAGTTCCTCGTGTTCGTTCCACAGCAGTGATTTTATATGGAATATACACAGCGCTTACAGCTGTAGAATGCGTATTGCTTTTAATTGGTGGAATGAGTTTCTTTGATGCGATCTGCACCTCTTTGGGTACAGCAGGTACAGGAGGATTTGGTATCCGTAATTCCAGTATTGCAGAATATAACGTTTTCTTACAAAATGTTATCGCTGTTTTCATGGTAATCTTCGGAGTTAACTTTTCCGTTTATTTTCTTATATTAGTGCGTAAGCCAAAACAGATATTAAAGAGTGAAGAACTTCGTACTTATTTGGGAATAATACTGGCATCTACAGTACTAATCGGATTTAATGTACGTGACTCTTTTTCCTCTATCTGGGAAGCGTTGCAGCAGGCATTTTTCCAAGTGGCATCCGTTATTACAACAACAGGTTATGCCACAACGGACTTTAACTTGTGGCCAACATTTTCAAAATGTATCTTAGTTATGATTATGTTTGTTGGAGCTTGTGCAGGTAGTACCGGTGGTGGTATTAAAGTATCACGAATCGTAATTGCCTATAAAAATATAAAAAATGAAGTTGAAAACTTTATTCATCCAAAGAGTGTTCGTATCATTCGAATGGAAGGAAAGAAAGTAAGCAATGAAGTTGTTCGCTCTGTAAATACGTATCTTGTATTATATTTTGCAGTGTTCGTTGTTTCCGTATTGCTTATTTCCCTAGAAAATTTCAACTTTGAAACAAGTTTTACTTCCGTTGCTGCAACTTTAAATAATATTGGTCCTGGTTTAGATGGAGTTGGACCTATGGAGAATTTTGCTAAGTTTAATCCCTTTTCCAAATGTGTTTTTATGTTCGACATGTTAGCAGGGCGACTTGAATTAATTCCAATGGTTATTTTATTCTCCCCTTGGATTTGGAGAAAAAATCATTAGAATGATGTAACATGCCGTTTCATATACTATGGTAAAGAAATAATAATTGGAGCTCTCAATGAATCATAGCAATCAGGAAATACCAAATTACAGGAGTATTGACTTTCCAAGTGGCATTCCTCCAGCACCTATTCCTCTTTTTCCAGATCCTATTACGGAAGAAGTGGATGTGTTTTGGATTAAAAATGCCATTATCGATGACATTCGTTTGGATGAACGGATTTATCATGTTACTATTTCCTATATGGAGCCTAATGCGGACAGCATTCAGCAAATAGATATTTTAGAACTTATTGTTTCAGAAGAAGTTACTAGACTGTTCGACCAAGAAAGAAGGCCGATTCTACCGATAAATCTGGAGATTGGGATGACAATTGATGTGTTGGTGGGGGGGCGTATGACTATGTCATTGCCACCTCAAACCAATGCATATCAGATTTTAGTGGTTTCAGCGCCTCTAAGCAGAACAGCAACTGCTGGAAAGGTTTTGCAATCCAATATTAGAAATAATTTTCTGCTAATCGCACCGGAAGGAGATCCAGGGCGGGTTTTGAGGATTAATATAACTTCTGAAACGGTGATTTTGGATGTGAATAGCAGGAGTATTGCTCTACAGGACTTAACGCCTGGCAAAAGCGTATGGGTGGAACATGAAGTGTTTATGACAGCAAGTATTCCACCACAGACAACTGGATTTCTTATCCGCGTGTTATGATAAAAAACAATAGAGAAAAGAGTGTGCAATAACGCAAAAAGAGGATTCGAAAGGAACTTGCGAATCCTCTTTTTATTATGTACTAATACTGTGTTGTACCTAATGCAATACCATTGTTTCCTAGTGGAACTTCATGATCCAGACCAATGAATTTGCCATCATCTGTCTGCCATAGAGCAGGTTTTAAGAAGTTCTCATATTTATAATCATTCCATTTTAAATCACGGCTTCCTGGGAATGGAGTACCTTCATCACGAGTTAATAATCCGTTCGTATCAGCAGAGTCAATGTTGATACACCAGAAAGTATGATGTAAGGAATATTTGTTTTTAATGATGTAATCTCTCATACATCTTAAATATTTTTTGTTTTGCTCAAGTAATACGTGATTACCTTCTGTGATACCGCCCCATTCGCCGATAAGAAGTGGTGCAGTACCGTCCTCAATAATGTAAGCCCAGTTGTCACGCCAGCACTGGTTGTACATAATCTGAGCTGCTTCTTCGTCATCGGCAGTTTCAAATGCACCTTGGAACCATGTCTGGTTGTAAACGATTGGACCGTAATCATGTGGTGAGTAGACAAGCTGGCTCTGGTATTTTCCGAGGTCAATTGGATAATCCTTAACGCCTCTTAAATTACCGCCCCACCAAGTACAGTAGTAGTCGTTTGTTCCGCCCCATGCACTTGTGTTGATTGATTCATCATCCCATTTGCTGTCTTTTGGATAAATCTCAACACCTTCTACGAAGATAAGTGCGTGTGGATGTACGTTTAA
>CALFNR010000054.1:0-23829 GCA_937903005.1 uncultured Lachnoclostridium sp.
CTAAATGGCTTAACAGATAATGAAGTATTTGTTCATTTGTTAGGTGGAGATTTACTGGTTAAATACGACCAGAAACAAAACAAAGTTTTTATGACAGGACCAGCGACAACTGTATTTGATGGTGAAGTTGATATTACACACATCAGATAATCAGGGTAATGGGAAAAAGTGAGGTTAAGATTATGCTTTTAAGGAATTTAATACAGACACTGTCTTATGAAGTATTACAAAGTGATGAATCAATAGAAGTGAATCAGTTAGTATACGATTCACGTAAAGTCATTGCAGGTGATGTATTTGTTTGTGTAAGTGGAGCTGTTTGCGACGGACACAGCTTTATTCCGCAGGTAATAGAAAAGGGAGCCAAAGCAATTATTGTGGAAAAGGAACTTGATTCCTTAGAACTTGGTAATAATAAGGATGTAACTATTGTTAAGGTAGAGGATACAAGAGAAGCATTGGCTCATATGGCAGCAGCTTATTTTGGGCATCCAGCCAATGAACTTAAGGTAATTGGTATTACAGGTACCAAGGGAAAAACAACAACAACTTATATGATCAAATCAATTCTTGAAAATGCTGGTTTCAAAACTGGTTTAATTGGAACCATTGAGACAATTATTGGAGATGAATGTATTCCAGCTTGCAATACGACACCAGAGTCTTATGTGGTGCAGGAATCATTCCGCAAAATGGTGGATGCAGGATGTCAGTGTGTGGTAATGGAAGTATCTTCACAAGGACTTATGTTACACCGTGTAAGTGGTTTTACATTTGATTACGGTATTTTCACCAACTTAGAACCAGATCATATTGGTCCAAACGAGCATAAAGACATGGATGATTACATTGCTTGCAAAAGCAAGTTATTTTCTCAGTGCAAAGTGGGCATCTTAAATGCGGATGACAGTCATTTAGAGCAGATCCTTAGAAACCATACTTGTCAGGTGGAGACATTTGGTATGTCTGAAAAAGCAGATTTGCGTGCAACAGGTTTGCATTTATGGAGAGAGCAGGGAAGTCTGGGAATTGCTTACAAATTACAAGGGTTATTAAATATGGATATTTCCATTGATATTCCTGGCAAGTTTAGTGTATACAATTCTATGGCTGCCATTGCAATTTGTCGTCACTTTGGTGTAACAGATGAGAATATTGCAAAAGCACTTCAGAATATCCGTGTAAAGGGAAGAGTAGAGTTAGTCAAAGTATCGGATAAATTCACTTTGATGATTGATTATGCTCATAATGCAATGTCATTGGAAAGTTTATTGACAACACTTAGGGAATATAATCCAAAACGTTTAGTATGCATGTTCGGATGTGGTGGTAACCGTTCCAAGCTTCGTCGTTACGAAATGGGTGAAGTATCTTCCAAGCTTGCAGATGTAACAGTCGTTACGTCTGATAATCCAAGAGATGAAGAACCAATGGATATTATCAATGATATTTTAATTGGTGTTCATAAGGCGGATGGAGAGTATGTGACAATTCCAGATCGAAAAGAAGCCATTCGCTATTGCATTGACAATGGTCAAGAGGGTGATATCATCGTGTTAGCAGGTAAAGGACATGAAGATTATCAAGAAATCAAAGGTGTAAAATATAAAATGGATGAACGTGATTTAATCGCGGATATCTTAAATGGAAGATAAAATTTGCAGGAGGTATAGTGTATATGTATGCGGACATCATAGTTGACATATCCCATGAAAATCTAGATAAAACATATCAATATGCTATACCTGATTCGTTAGCGGAACAAGTAAAAGTTGGAGCTTTGGTAAAGGTTCCATTTGGAAGAGGAAACCGTTTCATAAAGGGGTATGTTGTTGGATTATCTGAGATTCCCAATTGGGACCCTGCTCGCATAAAACCTATTGCAGAGGTAGAGGAAAATGGATTAATTATTGAGTCTCAGCTGATTCAGCTGGCTTACTGGATTAAAGATAATTATGGATCAACTATGAACGATGCCTTAAAAACGGTTATTCCTGTTAAAAAAAGGGTGAAAGCAAAAGAAAAAAGGCATGTGAAACTGATTGTAGGACATGCAGTAGCAAGTCAGTACCTTGGTGAATACCGAAGGAAACATTATACAGGAAAAGTCAGATTGTTAGAAGCATTAATAGAATATGGAGTACTTGATCAGGAAATTGTGCAGAATAAACTTTCTGTAGGAAGGGAAACAGTGAAAAGTCTAGAACGAGATGGCCTGATTCAAGTTGTAACAGAACAGCTTTACCGAAATCCAGTGAAGAATCTTATAAAACAGTCATCCCGGATTCAGTTAAATGAAGTACAGCAAGCCATTGCGGATGAAGTGATTACAGATTATATGAATGGAATTCGTAAGACTTACTATGTGCATGGAATAACAGGCAGTGGGAAGACCGAAGTGTATATGGAGATTATTGCAAACATTGTTTCGGAAGGAAAACAGGTTATTATGCTAATTCCTGAAATTTCCCTGACTTACCAGACTGTTATGAGATTTTACAGCCGTTTTGGAGAACGAGTATCCTTCCTTCATTCCAAATTATCGGGGGGAGAACGATATGATCAGTATCTTCGTGCAAAAAATGGAGAAATCGACATTATGATAGGGCCAAGGTCTGCTCTGTTTACTCCATTTCAGAATCTGGGCTTTATCATTATAGATGAGGAACACGAAGGAAGTTACAAAAGCGAAAATCCGCCGAAATATCATGCAAGAGAAGTTGCCCTTGAACGGGCAAGACTTACCGATAGCAGTGTTTTACTTGGTTCTGCTACACCTTCCGTAGAGAGTTATCAGAAAGCACTTTCTGGTGAGTATAAATTATTTACAATGGATAAGCGTGCAGGACATGCAAGGCTTCCAAAGGTATGGATTGTGGATTTACGGGAAGAACTGAAAAATAAGAATAAATCCATTTTCAGTATGAAGTTAAAAGGCCTTATGGAAGATCGGCTTAAGAAGAAACAACAGATTATGCTGTTTCTCAACCGTCGTGGCTATGCAGGATTTGTTTCCTGTAGAAGCTGTGGACATGTTATGAAATGCCCTCACTGTGATGTGTCTTTAACGTCTCACAATACTGGAAGTTTAGTATGTCATTACTGTGGACACGAAGAGACAATGCCAAAAGCCTGTCCGGTTTGTGGTTCTAGATTTATAGCTGCATTCGGAACGGGAACACAGAAGGTAGAAGAAATGGTAAGGAAAGAGTTTCCCTATGCCAGAGTACTTCGAATGGATACAGACACTACGTCTAAAAAAGGTGGACACGAAGAAATATTGTCTGCTTTTAAGAATCGGGAAGCAGATATCTTAATTGGTACACAGATGATTGTAAAAGGGCATGATTTTCCTAATGTAACACTTGTTGGCGTACTGGCAGCAGATTTATCCCTATTCTCGTCGGATTACCGTTCGGGAGAGAGAACATTCCAGCTCCTTGCACAAGCAGCAGGAAGAGCGGGAAGAGGAACTTTAGATGGTGAAGTTGTGATACAGACGTACCAGCCAGAACATTACAGCATCGTTGCGGCAGCTACGGAAGACTATAAACAGTTCTATGAACAGGAAATCGCATACCGTACATTAATGTCGTACCCGCCAGCAGAGCATATGGTGGCATTAATGATTACTTCAAAAGAAGAGGAGAAAGCACAGATAGCATCCAAGGTGCTTTTCAATAAGATAGAATATTTTCAAAAGGAATCTGGTGAATTAAGTCCAGAGGATGACAAGCTGGTAAAAATAATTGGACCTGTAAAGGCTTCGGTTAGTAAAATAAACGATATCTATCGATGGGTGATATATTTAAAATGTAAAGATTATGACAGACTAAAAGAAATTAAAAACATGTTGGAAGACTATATGGAACAAGAAGAATTTTTTAAGAAATGTTCCGTCCAGTTTGATTTTGACCCCATTCATAGTTATTAGAGAGGCATATTGCCTCGGAAAGAGAGGAAAAGTATGGCATTACGTAATATTAGACAAATGGGCGACCCGGTTTTAACAAAAAAGGCAAAAGAAATTAAGGAAATGACACCTAAGATTCAGGAATTAATCGAAGATATGTTAGATACCATGTATGAAGCTGGTGGAGTTGGTTTAGCTGCACCTCAGGTTGGTATGTTAAAAAGATTAGTCGTAATTGATTGTTCTCCAGAAGGGGATCAGCCTCTAATTTTAATCAATCCAGTATTAGTAGAAACAAGCGGTGAACAGACAGGATATGAAGGCTGTTTAAGCCTTGTGGGAAAATCTGGTATCGTAACGCGACCAAACTATGCAAAAGTTAGAGCTTTAAATGAAAACATGGAAGAAATTGAATTAGAAGGAACCGAGCTTCTTGCTAGAGCATTCTGTCATGAATTAGAACATTTAGATGGACATATGTATGTGGAAAAAGTAGAAGGTGACTTAGTAGACACAAGCAGCATCATGGATGAAACTGAGGATGAACAGTAGCAAGGAGGAATTGGATGAGAGTTATATTTATGGGCACGCCTGATTTTTCAGTGCCGACCTTACAGAAATTAATTGATGCAAAGCATGAAGTTTTGGCTGTAGTAACACAGCCGGACAAGGCAAAAGGAAGAGGAAAGACAGTGCAGTTCACACCGGTAAAAGAACTTGCTGTAAAATATGACATTCCGGTTTATCAGCCAAATCGTATTAAAGAAAATGAAGAATTCTATGAAGAAATGAAAGCATTAAATGCAGATGTTATGGTTGTTGTTGCATTTGGAAAGATTCTGCCAAAAGAAATATTAGAACTTACCAAGTATGGCTGTGTCAATGTCCATTCATCCCTGCTTCCAAAATATCGTGGTTCAGCACCTATCCAATGGGTTATCTTAGACGGAGAAACAGAATCTGGAGTTACTACTATGCTCTTAGATGAGGGTGTGGATACTGGAGATATTCTTCTTAGAGAGGTTATCCAGTTAGATGAAAAAGAGACAGGTGGAAGTCTTCACGATAAGCTTTCTGTAATTGGTGGAGATTTGTGTGTGGAAACGTTAAAACAGTTAGAAGCTGGTACTGTTACACCAGCTCCACAGGGAGAAACACCTACAAGATATGCCAAAATGCTGACAAAAGATATGGGTAGAATTGATTTTGAGAGACCAGCAGTTGAAATAGAACGACTCATTCGTGGTTTAAATCCATGGCCAAGTGCTTTTGCATCCTTACACGACAAAACTCTTAAAATATGGGATGCCAATGTAGTAGAAGGCGACGAAAATGCAAAACCAGGCGAGGTAATTGCAGTAGGCAAAAAAAGTTTTACCGTAATGACAGGAGAAAAAGCTCTTGAAATTATGGAAATGCAGTTAGAAGGAAAGAAGCGTATGACGACAGAAGCCTTTTTACGTGGTTACACAGTTAAGAAAGGCGAGATACTTGTTTAGGAGGGATTAACATGTTTCCTTATTACGGTTTTTATTATGACCCAACGTATAGTTTGATTTTAATCGGTATGGTGCTATCATTGCTGGCATCAGGCTATGTGAAGTCCACATATGCGAAATACTCTCATGTGTTAAGCCGTTCAGGTTTAACAGGAGCGCAAGTCGCAGAACGGATTCTTCATCAGTCGGGAATTTATGATGTTCGCATTGAACATGTTTCTGGTAATTTAACGGACCATTTTGATCCTCGTTCGAAAGTAGTACGATTATCGGATTCTGTATATGGTTCAACATCTGTTGCGGCACAGGCAGTTGCTGCTCACGAATGTGGACATGTAATTCAGCATGCAACTGGATACAGTCCACTTCGTTTCCGTACCCAGTTAGTACCTGTGGCACAATTTGGTGCAAACATTTCCTGGCCATTAATCCTCATAGGATTTTTCTTAAATGGACAGTTTTTAATCACCTTTGGTATCTTACTATTTTCCCTAGCAGTTTTGTTTCAACTGGTAACACTCCCTGTTGAGTTCAATGCATCAAGCCGTGCCCTTAAGATTTTAGAGCAAAATGGTATATTAGGACATGACGAAGTGGGAAGTTCCAGAAAAGTTTTAAAAGCAGCGGCCCTTACGTACGTAGCAGCAGCCGCAGCATCAATATTACAGCTTCTTAGGCTGTTTCTTCTATTCGGAAGAAGAGACAATGACTAAGGACAACATGGAGGATATTATATGTCAAAAGAAACCAGTACAGTAAATATTCGAGAACTGGCCATGCAGGCACTTATCATGGTTTTGGAGGAGAATAAAACAAGTAGTGAAGTGTTAAGTGGAGTACTGGACAAATATCAATACTTGCCGAAACAGGAAAGAGCGTTTTTCACAAGACTTTGTGAAGGAACCATGGAACGTGCAATAGAACTGGATTATGTAATTAACCAGTTTTCCAAGACGAAAACAAAGAAAATGAAACCAGTTATCCGTACCATTTTACGAATGGGAACCTATCAGATTTTATATATGAGCCATGTGCCAGACAGTGCAGCATGTAATGAGTCTGTAAAACTAGCTCAGAAAAAAGGGTTTCATACTTTGAAAGGATTCGTGAATGGGGTTCTTCGTAACATCAGTAGAAATAAGGAAAATATTATTTATCCTGATAAGAAGAAAGACTTTCTATCGTATTTGAACGTAACGTATTCCATGCCAATGTGGATATTAGAAAAGTGGAGTAAACATTACAATAAGGAAGAACTAGAAACAATGCTTGCTTACTTTGCAATGGAAAGCAAGACAACAGTTCGTGTGAATACTGAAAAAATAGAAAAGTCTTCTTATATGAAACAGTTAGAGCAAGCAGGTGTAGAGGTTTTTGAAGGCACTTATTACGAAAATGCGCTGCAAATTAGTGGATACAATACCATACAGAGTCTTCCAGGTTATGAAGAAGGGTATTTTACAGTACAGGATGAGAGTTCTATGTTAGCAGTTCTTTGTGCTGGAATAGAGCCAGATATGCAGATTCTTGATGTGTGTGCAGCACCTGGAGGAAAGACCATGTTTGCGGCTGGTCTGCTTAAAGGTACTGGAAAGGTCATATCTTGTGATGTATCAGACTATAAGGTAGCAAGAATTCGCGAAAATGTAAAACGTCTAGGTTTGACTAATGTGGAAGAAATGGTATGGGATGCCACAGAGTGTAATGATAGTTGGAAACAGCAAATGGATGTAGTGATTGCCGATGTGCCTTGTTCTGGTCTTGGTGTGATTGGGAAAAAGTCAGATATTAAGTATAATTGTTCCCAAGAAGGAATAAATAATTTAAGAAGCATACAGCGAGAAATATTGTCTAATGTTTGTCAGTATGTAAAACCAGGTGGCGTTTTGCTGCTAAGTACTTGTACTGTTACGGAGGAAGAAAATCAGGAAAATGCAGAATGGTTTTCGAAAAATTTCGACTTTGATTATGAAAGTTTAGTTCCGTATTTACCAGAACAGCTAAGCAGTTCTACAGCAAAAGACGGTTACCTTAAACTTCTTCCGGGAATACACAAGACGGATGGTTTCTTTATGGCACGGTTTAGAAAGAGATAGAATATGAACGAGAAAAAAGACTTAAAATCATGCAGTTTTGAAGAAATTGCAAAGGAAATGAAATCGATAGGAGAAAAAGCCTTTCGAGGAAAGCAGATATATGAGTGGCTTCATAAAAAGCTCGTTTCAGATTTTTGTGAGATGAGCAACCTGTCAAAGGACTTGAGAGAGAAGTTAAAAGAACAATATGTCTTACCAGGAGTTCAAATGGTGGACAGCAGAACTTCTAAGGATGGCGAAACAACCAAATATCTGTTCCGATTACATGATGATCGTGTAATAGAAAGCGTTTTGATGAAATATCATCATGGCAATAGTGTATGCATTTCATCACAAGTGGGCTGTCGTATGGGGTGCAAATTTTGCGCTTCTACGTTAGGTGGACTAGAACGTAATCTGACAGCTTCTGAAATGTTAAGCCAGATTTACGAGATTCAAAGATTAAGTGGTGAAAGAGTATCTAATGTAGTAGTTATGGGAACAGGAGAACCCCTTGATAACTTTGATAATTTATTAAAATTTATTCAGATTCTTACTGATGAACACGGACTTAATATCAGTCAGAGAAACATCACTGTCTCCACTTGTGGGCTGGTTCCCAAAATAAGAGAACTTGCCGACAGACAGTTACAGATTACATTGGCGATTTCTTTGCATGCACCTAATGATGAGTTAAGAAGAACCTTAATGCCAGTAGCGAACAAGTATTCTGTTAAGGAAATTATGGAGGCTTGCCATTATTACTATGAAAAAACAGGGAGAAGGATTACATTTGAGTATAGTCTGGTAGAGGGGGCTAATGATGGAGAGAAGGAAGCAAGGGAATTATGCCAGTTAATCAGGGGATTAAACTGTCATGTAAATTTGATTCCAGTGAATCCGATAAAAGAACGAAATTTTCGTCATTCTTCTATGCAGTTTATACAAAAATTTAAAAATATACTTGAAAAAAATAGAATTAATGTTACCATTAGAAGGGAAATGGGTGCGGATATTGATGCTGCTTGTGGACAGCTTAGAAAAAGCTATATGGATGATATGCAAAAGGGGGATTGACAGTGAAGGCATTTTCCATTACTAATATTGGAATGCAGAGAAAAGTGAATCAAGATTATGTATATTGTAACAAGGATGCAATTGGAAGCCTTCCTAACCTCTATATCGTAGCAGATGGTATGGGAGGGCATAAAGCCGGAGATTATGCGTCAAGATGCTGTGTGGAATCCATGATTCAAGAAGTGAAAGGTGATTCTTTAAAATCACCAGTAAGTATTTTGGAGCATGCGATTCAGAAAGCAAATGAAACGGTGCTTAGGGAATCGAAAAAAAATGTTGAATACGAAGGAATGGGAACAACTGTTGTCGTAGCAACAATAGTGGATGATACATTACACGTTGGGAACATAGGTGATTCACGTTTGTACGTGATACGAGATAGAATTGAGCAGATCACACAAGATCATTCTCTTGTGGAGACAATGGTTCGAACGGGAGAACTAATGCCGGAAGATGCTAGATTTCATCCAAATAAGAACATAATTACGAGAGCTTTGGGAACCAACGAGGATGTAAAAGCAGATTTTTTTGAAGTAAAATTAGAAAAGGCAGATACAATTCTTCTTTGTTCAGATGGATTGTCCAATATGGTAGAGGATAGAGAAATAGAGAGAATTGTCAAAGAAACGCAAGATGTGGAGAAAGCATCAGAAACATTAGTAGAACTGGCCAATCAAAATGGCGGGACAGATAATATTGCTATTGTTATGATACAAGTATAGTGGTATGATATGGAATGCATATGATTCTCTAAGGTAGTATAGTTGAAGGAGGAAAGCTATGGTTAGACCGGGGATGCTCATTAGCGACAGATATGAGATAATTGAAAAAGTTGGAACCGGCGGAATGGCTGATGTTTATAAAGCAAAATGTCATCGTCTAAACCGGTTCGTTGCAATCAAGATTTTAAAGGCAGAATTTCGTAGAGAAGTTTCGCGGTGAGGCGCAGTCTGCTGCGGGTCTTTCACATCCGAATATAGTAAATGTGTATGATGTGGGAGATGATGATGGTTTACATTATATAGTCATGGAGCTAGTAGAGGGGATTACCTTAAAAAGCTTTATTGAACGGAAAGGTAAGTTAGATGTAAAAGAGGCCCTTGGAATATCCATTCAGATAGCGCAGGGAATGGAAGCGGCCCATGCCAATCACATTGTACATCGTGATATAAAACCACAGAATATTATTATTTCCAGAGAAGGTAAAGTAAAAGTAACGGATTTTGGTATCGCTAAGGCTGCCACATCCAATACCATTACATCCAACGCTATGGGCTCTGTACATTATATTTCACCTGAACAGGCAAGAGGTGGTTATAGTGATGATAAGAGTGATATCTATTCTTTAGGTATCACAATGTATGAAATGCTATCTGGTCATGTCCCATTTACTGGGGACAATACCATTTCAGTAGCGTTACTGCATATACAGGGTGAAGCTACGCCTCTTCGCCAGCTGGATCCGACAATACCAGTCAGTATTGATAAAATCGTACAGAAATGTATGCAGAAAAAACCAGAACGCAGATATCCAAATGTAACAGAATTGATAAAAGACTTGAGAAAGGCCATTACCAATCCAAATGATGATTTTGTAAAAATCCCTCCAATGGTAATGAATGATTCTCCGACTATTCATATTTCAGATGATGAGATTAATCATATAAAAAGTGCTTCTAAGGAAAATCAGAAAATTTATCATGAGCCAGAGGAAGAAGAGAAAACCAGCGAGGAAGAAGATTTGGACGATGATGACGAGGAAGATGATATTGATCCAAAAGTAGAAAAAATGGTACGCATTGGTGGTGCTCTTGCTGGAGTCGTATTAGTTGGTTTAATTATATTTATTGTATTTAAGTTGTTTATAGGTGGAGGAAGCCATAGTGATAAGCCTGTTCTTCCAAGTGCAGAGCCAGAAGTTACCCAAGATGTTACAGAAGAGCCAACTGTTAGTGAGGCAGTAACAGTTAAAGTCCCTGACGTGGCTGGTAAGAGTCTTGAGGAAGCGGAAAGAATGTTTAGAGAAGCTAATGTAAAATATACAACGGAAAAAGAATATAATTCAAATTATGGTGAAGGTTATGTTATTTCCACAGACCCACAGAGTGGTCAGGAAATTGCTCCTGACACAGAAGTTGTAATCTTAGTAAGTAAAGGGAAAAGGCAGGTATCAGTTCCTAATGTAACGAATATGGCCATTGATAAGGCTGTAAGGGATCTTGAAGAAGCTGGTTTTGTCGTTAAGAAGAGCACAACAAATAGTGATTCTATTACAGAAGGAAATGTTGTATATACGGAACCAAAGGCTGGCACATCTGTGGAAGCTGGCTCAATGGTCACTGTTTATGAAAGTATTGGAGCAGAAGTAAAATATGTATATGTTCCGGATTTAACGAATTTGACACAGGCAGAGGCAGAGAGCAAATTAAAAGGTTCTAATCTTGTACTTGGAAAAATAAGATATAAGAATTCTGATACGTATAAAGAAGGAAAAGTAATTGACCAGACTTATGGTGTCAATGAAAAAGTAGAAGAAGGAACTGCAATTGGAGTCACAATCAGCTTGGGACCTCAAAAGAAAGTAACTTATAAGTACTATGGTGATGCTGTGATTACCTATAATCCATTTGAGTTTGAGGATGAAAGTGGTAGAGTAAAAATAATCTTATCCCAAAGTGGACATAGTAAGACTGTACTCAATGAGGAACTCACATACGAGGATTTCCCATATCAGTTGTCGGATGTAGAAGGATATGATGAATCGAATGGAACGTTAACGATGTATGTAGATGGAGAGCAAAGAGGAGATTCCATTGCTATTTCGTTTACGAAAGTGGAGCAGTAGATAGATGATAGGAAAGATTATTAAAGGAATTGCTGGATTTTATTACGTTCATACACCCAATAACGTGGTGTATGAATGTAAGGCAAAAGGTGTATTTCGTAATAAAAAAGTGAAGCCGCTCGTTGGTGATGATGTTGAGATTGATATACTAGATGAAGAAACAGCTGTGGGAAATATCACAAAAGTGTTAGAACGAAAAAATCAGCTTATTCGACCAGCGGTTGCCAATGTAGATCAGGCAATTATTATTTTTGCTGCGGCGAAGCCAGAACCAAACTTTAATATGTTAGACAGATTTCTTGTAATGATGTTAAGACAGAATGTACCATGTGTAATCTGCTTTAATAAGCAGGATATTGCTAACGATGAACAGTTAAAGCTTTTGGAGGAGACTTATGTACAATGTGGATATCAAGTGGTTTTTACAAGCACCATAACGGGACAGGGCATGGATGATTTTAAAAATCTCCTTCATAATAAAACGACTGTACTGGCAGGACCTTCCGGAGTAGGAAAGTCCTCTATTATTAATGAGATAAAACCTGAAGCGCAAATGGAAACAGGTGAAATCAGCAGAAAAATAGAACGAGGCAGACATACAACCAGACATTCAGAATTATTCCATGTTACAGGAAGTACGTATATTATGGACACACCAGGATTTACTTCCTTATATATAGATGGCATGGAAAAGGAAGAATTGAAAGATTATTTTTTGGAATTTGAAAACTATGAACCATATTGTAAATTTAATGGCTGTGTTCATATTAATGAGCCGCAATGTGGTGTGAAAGATGCATTAGAGCAGGGAAAGATTAGTAAAATACGATATGAAAACTATAAGTTTTTGTATGAAGAGTTGAAACAACAGAAAAAGTATTAAGGACGGGATAAAATGTATAAGTTAGCGCCATCGCTGCTGGCAGCGGATTTTAAACAGTTACAGAAAGAAGTGGAAACAGTTGATAAAGCAGGAGCAGATATGCTTCATATTGATGTGATGGATGGGATTTTTGTTCCTAGTATTTCTTTCGGAATGCCAGTTATTCAATCCATCAGGAAGGTTACAAAAAAGACTTTTGATGTACATCTTATGATTGAAGAACCTGCAAGGTATATCGAAGAGTTTAAAAAATGTGGAGCCGATATTTTGACTGTGCATGCAGAAGCCTGCAAACATTTGAATCGTACTGTAATGGCAATTAAGGATGCGGAAATGAAGGCCAGTGTCGCATTAAATCCTGCTACGCCACTCTCTACACTTGAGTATATATTAGAAGAGCTAGATATGGTACTTCTTATGAGTGTAAATCCAGGCTTTGGCGGGCAAAAGTTTATTCCAAATACCCTGACAAAGATTGAACAGTTGCGTAAGATGATAGATGAAAAAGGTCTTACAGTTGATATAGAAGTAGATGGCGGAGTTGGTCTTAATAATGTACAAGACGTTATGAAGGCTGGTGCCAATGTAATCGTAGCAGGTACCGCTGTTTTTAAAGGTGATGCAGAAGACAATGTACGAAAATTCAAAGAGGCATTTGACAATGGAAAGTAATACCGAACGTGAACAGATGATAACGGAGCGCTTGCCTCTGAAAAAGCACAAAAAGGTCTGTATTATTTCAGGCGGTGATGTGAATCAAGAGTTTCTATTAAAATTGCTTAAAGAGGAAGAATGCGAACAAATCATTTGTGTAGATGGCGGATTAAAGCATGCCTATGAATTAAATCTAAAAGTAGATTATATTGTTGGAGATTTTGATACAATTGACCATGTAATTATTCGGCATTATAAAGATGAAACCAGTGTGCCAATACGTGAATATAATCCAGTGAAAGATAGCACGGATACAGATATCGCGCTTTCGTTAGCGCTATCTGCTGAGCCAGAAGCTGTTTATATCGTTGGAGGTATTGGTAGCCGAATGGATCATACTCTCGGCAATATTCATATTTTAAAGAAGACATTGTCAAGTAATAGTAACACGTACCTTATCAACGAGCACAATCGGATTTCTATGTTAAGCCATTCTGTGGTATTAGAGAAAAGAAAGATGTTCGGAGATTATATATCATTTATACCATTTACAGAGAAGATTGAGAATCTTACATTAAAGGGGTTCAAATATCCATTAGAAAATTGTACAATGGTAAATGGCGAAAGCTTAGGAATCAGTAATGAAATTGTAGATGAGACAGCTTATGTTGAATTTCAAAAAGGAATTTTATTAATGATAGAGGCTAGAGATTAAAAGAATGCGAAAAACACGCAGGAAAGAGGAAAATTATGAAATTAGGAATTGTTGGATTACCTAACGTAGGTAAAAGTACATTATTTAATTCTTTAACAAAGGCAGGAGCAGAATCTGCAAACTATCCATTCTGTACAATCGATCCAAATGTGGGTATTGTTACAGTTCCAGATAAGAGACTGCAGGTTCTTACAGAAATGTACAATTCACAAAAGACTGTACCAGCTACCATTGAATTCGTTGATATTGCAGGACTTGTAAAGGGTGCGTCCAAAGGAGAAGGTTTAGGGAACCAGTTCCTTGCAAACATCCGTGAAGTTGATGCGATCGTTCATGTGGTACGTTGCTTCGAAGATACAAATATTATCCATGTAGATGGTTCGATTGATCCACTTCGTGATATTGAAACTATTAACTTAGAATTAATTTTCTCTGATATTGAAATGATAGAACGTCGAATTGCACGTGCATCCAAAGGAGCAAGAAATGATAAAACACTTGCGAAAGAAGTAGAATTTCTAAAACGTCTGCAAGCACATTTAGAAGCTGGCAACATGGCGAAGAGTTTTGGTGTAGAAGAGGAAGATGAAATCGAATGGATTAAGGGATATCAGCTTCTTACCAATAAACCAGTAATCTATGCAGCAAATGTTAGTGAAGATGATTTAGCTGATGATGCAGCAAGCAATGAACATGTTAAACGTGTACGTGAATTTGCTGAAAAGGAAGGCTCTGAAGTATTTGTTATCTGTGCCCAGATTGAACAGGAGATCGCTGAGCTGGATGATGATGAAAAAGCAGAATTCTTACAGGATCTAGGACTAGAAGAATCTGGGTTGGAAAAATTAATCCGTGCAAGTTATCATTTATTAGGTCTTATTAGTTACCTTACAGCAGGGGAGCAGGAAACAAGAGCTTGGACAATTACAAAAGGAACAAAAGCTCCTGGAGCTGCTGGTAAGATTCACAGTGACTTTGAACGTGGATTTATTCGTGCCGAAGTTGTAAGTTATGACAATCTTGTAGAATGCGGTTCTATGAATGCGGCAAAAGAAAAAGGATTAGTTCGCTCAGAAGGTAAAGAATATGTAGTACAGGATGGCGATGTAATATTATTCCGCTTTAATGTATAATTCTAAAAGGTAAGAGGTGAAAGGTTTGTCGGGTTG
Source organism: uncultured Lachnoclostridium sp. (assembly GCA_937903005.1). GTDB lineage: Bacteria > Bacillota > Clostridia > Lachnospirales > Lachnospiraceae > Clostridium_AI. Next base: position 14,831 of record CALFNR010000054.1, read on the forward strand.
TGAAGTGAGTTTTCCTAATCTGGGAATCTATTTTGAAAACATAGGAAGTTACATTAGTGTATTTGGATTTCACATTGCCTTTTATGGAATGATCATTACATTTGGAATGATTTGTGGTTATCTTGTGGCAGAATGGCAGGCAAAGCGTACAGGTCAGAATCCGGAACTTTATTTGGATTTTGCCATCTACGCAATCATTTTTTCAGTGTTAGGTGCTAGAATTTATTATGTAATATTTGCATGGGATGAATTCAAAGATACACCATTACAGATTTTGAATCTAAGAACTGGTGGACTAGCTATCTATGGTGGAGTGGTTGCTGGAATTATTACAGCGGCAGTGTATTCCAAAGTTAAGAAGGTTAATTTTTGGTTACTGGCAGATACAGCAATAGGTGGTCTTTTGACTGGTCAGATTATCGGACGATGGGGCAATTTCTTTAATAAAGAAGCGTTTGGTTCCTATACAGATAATATATTTGCTATGAAACTGCCTTGGGATGTTGCGCGGCTTCATATGTCAGCTGATTCGGTAACAGAATTGCTTCCTTATGTAAAAGATGGATACATTCAAGTACATCCTACATTTTTATATGAGTCCTTGTGGAATTTGATAGTACTCGTATTGATTTTAGGTTATACAAAACATAAAAAATTTGATGGAGAGCTGTTTTTCTTATACTTAGGAGGTTATGGTCTGGGCAGAGTCTGGATAGAATCACTCCGAACCGACCAGCTTTTACTTTGGGGAACGAATATCGCAGTGTCCAGGCTGCTAGCATTTTGCATGGTGATTTTCGCAATTGCGGCAATTATCTATAATCGACGAAAGATAGGACGAAAGAACTAAGAAAAGAATATAAAGAAAAAATTGGAAAAGAAATAGCAATAATTGCGATCTAATATCTCAATTATTTGCTATTTTTTTAACGTTTAACTTGATCATTTCCATGAAAAGGGTTAAAATTAATACACGTGTGGCACAGAGTGGTGGAAAGTGGTGAATAGGACCACAAAAGTGGTACATGTTAAAGGCAGGTGAAGTCCATGTTCATGGGTGAGTATGATCACACAATTGATGCAAAAGGCAGAATCATCATGCCGTCTAAATTCCGTACAGACTTAGGAGAACAGTTTGTCATAACAATGGGATTGGATGGGTGTTTGTTTGTGTACCCCAATGAAGAATGGATGAAATTTGTTGAAGAACTGAAAAAGCTTCCTGGAAGTAGAGAAGCCAGACAATTACAACGTTACTTTATGGCAGGTGCCATTGCTTGTGAAGTGGACAAACAGGGGCGCGTTCTGATTCCTTCAAAATTAAGGGAACATGCATGTTTAGAAAAAGAAGTAGTATTTGTAGGAGTTTTGAGCAAAATAGAAATATGGAGTAAAGAACGTTGGGAAGAAAATAATACTTACGGCAATATGGATGAAATCGCAGACCATATGTCATCGTTTGGTTTGAGTTTCTAGGAAAGAAGGTAGACACAAGAAAATGGAATTTAATCACATATCAGTACTGCTGAATGAAACAGTAGACAATTTAAATGTAAGAGAAGGTAAAATATACGTAGACGGAACACTTGGTGGTGGCGGGCATTCTTATGAAATTTTAAAACGAATGAATGGGAATGGAAGATTAATAGGAATTGACCAAGATGCGGCAGCAATAGAAGCCGCAGGTGAAAGACTTAGCGAGTTTAAGGATGCAGTCACAATTGTTCGAGATAATTACTGTAATATGAAGCAGGCACTTAACAATCTAGGAATTGACAAAGTGGATGGCATTGTTCTGGATTTGGGAGTATCCTCTTATCAGCTTGATACAATTGAACGAGGATTTTCCTATAGAGAAGATGCATCATTGGATATGCGTATGGATCAAAGACAATTACAAACTGCAAAAGATATCGTGAATCAATATTCCGAGATGGAATTGTTTAAGATTATAAGAGATTATGGTGAAGATAAGTTTGCGAAAAACATTGCAAAACATATAGTAAGAGCACGTCAAGAGAAGGAAATTGAAACAACCTTAGAATTGGCTGAGATTATTAAAGGTGCAATACCAATGAAAATACGTGCAACAGGTGGTCATCCTGCAAAGCGTACTTTTCAGGCAATTCGAATTGAATTAAACCATGAACTGGATGTACTTCGAAATACGTTAGATGATATGATGGAACTGCTTAATGAGGATGGAAGATTATGTATCATAACGTTCCATTCGCTTGAGGATCGAATCGTGAAAAATAGTTTTCGAGACGCAGAAAATCCATGTGTTTGTCCACCAAACTTCCCTGTTTGTGTTTGTGGCAAAAAACCAAAAGGACGAGTGATATCAAGAAAACCTATTTTACCAAGTGAAGAAGAACTAGAAATTAACAAGCGTTCCAAAAGTGCAAAACTAAGGGTGTTTGAGCGTCATTTTTAACATGCGGGAGAAAATATGAAGAGAGTGAGGGAGAGCGTTCATGAAAACAAATGGTTATGCAAATAACAAGTATGTAATTGAAGGAAACAATGCGAGAAAACTTCAAGGTCATGCAAGTCAGCCATCATATGAAGAATCAATGAATGAGTGGCTTGAACGTCGTGAAAGGAATCAACGGCAAAGAAGAAGTGATGAGGCACGCAAAAGACGCTTACAGAGAGAGCAAGAAACAAGGATGGATTTGGCTACATTTATATTCCTAACAGGTGCCGTTATTTGTACATTTTATGTTTGCATCTCCTATATAAATGTTCGCAGTCAAGTTACAAACACTAGTAAAAAAATCGCGTCAGTTGAAAGTGAGATAATCTCAATCAAAAATACAAATCAGATAGCGCTAGAGAAAGTGGATGACTCCGTTGATCTAGCCTATGTCTACAGGGTTGCAACCAAGGAATTAGGAATGGTACACCCAAAATCTAATCAGGTAATTAAATACCAGCAGGTAAAAAGTGATTATTTGAAACAATACGCAGATATTCCAGAAGTAAAAGATGAAAGTGTGTTAAAGAAAATCGTTAAAAAATTAAAAAAGAACTAGAATTTAAGTAACATTTGTTACAATAGCTTAGGATAAGTAGGTGGGATGGATGGGTGAAAGAGTACCCGGTAAGAAGAAAAAGAAAAAAAAATTCGGTTTATTCATGCAACAGAATCTACTTGTGACATTTCTCCTTGTAGTGCTTATATTTGTTGCATTAATCGTTCGATTGGTTTATTTAAATTACAGTGTCGGTGACAAATACGAAAAAAGGGTGCTTTCCCAGCAAACCTACATGAGTAATGCAATTGCGTATAAAAGGGGTTCTATTCTGGATAGAAATGGGACTGTATTAGCAGAAAGTATTCGAGTATATAACATGATACTAGATCCGCTTAAAATGCAGTTAAAACCAGAGTATCTGGAACCTACACTGAAAGCATTAGAAAAATGTTTTGATGTGAAAGAAGAAGAAGTTCGAAAAGTATTAAAAGAAAAACCTAAGTCTCAGTATGTAATCTTCCAAAAATCAATTGAGGCTGAAAAAGTAGAGGCTTTTAAGAAAATTCAGAAGGATGATAAGAATGTGCAAGGGGTCTGGTTTGAGGATGCGTACAAACGTGTTTATCCTTTAAAGAGCCTTGCTTGTGATGTGGTTGGGTTTAATAGTTCTGGAACAAGTACAGGACTTGAATCCTATTATGATGAAGAATTAACTGGTGAAGATGGAAGAGAATACGGGTATTTTGATTCAGAACTTAATTTGGAAAGAGTGGTAAAGGAAGCAACCAATGGACATGCCATTGTTTCAACCATAGATGCCAATATTCAGCAAATCGTTGAAAAGCATGTTGCAAAGTTTAACAAAGATACTGGAAGTAAGAATACAGCAGTATTAGTGATGAATCCGAAAAATGCTGAAGTTTTAGCTATGACATCAGGCAAACAATATGATTTGAATAATCCGAAAGACTTAACAGGAATTTATTCAAAGAAAAAACTGAATTCCATGACAGACAATGAAAAACTAGAAGCACTTAACAATTTATGGAGAAACTTTGTTATTAGTGACTCCTTTGAGCCGGGCTCAACTTTTAAACCAGTAACAGTAGCAGCTGCTCTGGAAGAAGGGGTTGTAACAGAAAAAACACAATTCTACTGCGGTGGTGTATATAAAGTAGCAGATAGAAATATTCATTGTGCATCACGTTCTGGACATGGAACGATTACCTTGTCTCAGGCATTAATGTATTCCTGTAACGTGGCAATGATGCAAATTGTAGAAAAACTACAGGTAAACCGTTTCTATAAATATCAAACTAATTTTATGTTTGGTTCAAGAACGGGAATTGATTTACCAGCAGAAGGAACAGGAATTATATTCCAAAAGGGTAAGATTGGACCTACTGAGTTGGCAACACTGTCATTTGGACAAGGATTTAATACTTCAATGATACAGATTGCATCAGCTTTGTCTTCTTTAATTAATGGAGGTAATTATTATCAGCCTCACCTATTAAAAGAAGTGCAGAGTGATACAGGAGCAACGATTCGAACAAATGATGCTAACCTGGTTAAGAAAACCGTTTCCGAGTCTACTAGTGAGTTAATAAGAAAATTTCTATATGAAACAGTAGAAAATGGAACTGCCACTGTCGCACAGGTAGAAGGATATTCCATTGGTGGAAAGACAGGAACAGCTGAAAAACTTCCTCGTGGAAGTAAAAAGTATTTGGTGTCTTTTATTGGATTTGCTCCAGCCGATGATCCAGAAGTTTTGATTTACTGCGTTGTAGATGAACCTGATGTGGCGGATCAGGCTCATAGCACCTTTGCTTCACAATTATATCATGATATAGCAGAAGAAGTATTTCCATTCTTAGGTGTGCCAAAAACTCCAGAAGCATTGAAAAAAGAGGAGAAGGAAGAAGCAGCCAAGAAAAAAGAAGAAGAAAAGAAGAGAAAAGAAGAAGAGAAAGCACAAAAGCCAAAGACTGAAAATGGGAAAACTCCACATGGAACTGTAAATGAAACAGTTGGAGATGAAGAAGGAAGCGTGCAAGAAGATATGGATTTACCAATTGTGGATGAAAAATCAGGAGCTTCTGACATCATAAATTAATTGTAAAATGAAAATTGTACGCATAATTTGTACTTCCCTCTAATAAAATGAAATGATAAGGATAGCGGGAAGGGACAGTATGCAATATAAAACTTTTAATAAAAGAAATTTAACCAGCGTTGTCACTTTCATTATAATAGCAGCGTTGGTACTTACAGGGCGCTTGGGATATCTGATGATATATCAGGCTGACCATTATGGTGTTCTTGCTAGACAGATACACGAAAGAGAGCGAAGTATTAAAGCAGAACGAGGAAAAATTTTAGATTGTAATGGTGTAGAACTTGCCAATAATAAGCCAGTCTGCACCATATCTGTTATTCACTCTCAGATTAAGGACCCAGAGAAAGTTATTAAAATCTTATCCGATGAATTAGGATTAAGTGAAGAAAAAGTACGAAAACGAGTGGAGAAGGTTTCTTCTATTGAACGAATTAAATCAAATGTAGCGAAAGAACTGGCCGATAAAATCAGAGAATATGATTTAGATGGCGTTATGATAGATGAGGACTACAAAAGGTATTACCCTTTGGGAACGTTAGCTTCCAAAGTAATTGGATTTACAGGAAGTGATAATCAAGGAATTATTGGCCTTGAAGTAGAGTATGAAAAATATTTGCATGGAATTGACGGAACCATCTTGACGCTGACAACAGCTAGAGGTGTTGAAATAAAAAATGCTGCAGAGAATAGAACAGAGCCCATAGCAGGCAATAATCTAACACTCAGCCTTGATGTAAACATTCAAAAATATGCAGAGCAGGCGGCAAAAAAAGTATTTGAGGCAAAGCAGGCAAATAATGTGAAGCTGATTGCAATGAATCCACAAAATGGAGAAATTTATGCCATGGTTAATTATCCAGAATTTGACTTAAATGATCCGTTTACATTACCGGATACTTATGCCACGACTCTAACACAGAAACAAAAGAATGATGCATTAAATCAAATGTGGAGAAATGCCTGTATTAGTGATTCCTATGAGCCAGGTTCCACCTTTAAAGTTATAACAGCAACAGCAGCATTTGAAGAAGGGGTAATTAAAATTAATGATACATTTAACTGCCCAGGTTTTAAAATTGTAGAAGACCGAAAAATCCGCTGCCATAAAACCGCCGGACACGGAATGCAGACATTTAAGCAAGGAATACAAAATTCGTGTAATCCAGTATTTATGGAAGTTGGTGCCAGAGTTGGTCCCGAAAGAATGTATAAAAATTTTAAGAAACTAGGCCTGTTTAAGAAAACGGGAATAGATGTTCCTGGAGAAGCAGGTTCTATTATGCATAAGCTGGAAGATGTAAAACCAGTGGAATTGGCAACGATGTCATTTGGTCAAGGGTTTCAGGTTACGCCACTTGAGCTATTGCGTGCTCAAAGTGCAGTTGTGAATGGAGGAACATTGGTAACTCCACATTTTGGGGTGTCTATTTCTAATGCAGATGGCACAGTAGTAAAAAAAATTAAATATCCTGTTGAGGAACATGTTATAAAGAAGGAAACTTCGGATACAATGAAGATGTTACTTGAATCTGTTGTATCACAGGGAAGTGGGAAAAATGCCTACATAGAAGGGTATGAAATCGGTGGAAAAACAGCAACATCTGAAAAACTTCCTAGAAGCAGCAATAAATATATTTCTTCCTTTATGGGATTTGCTCCAGCCGATGACCCGAAGATAATTGCAATTGTGCTCATTGACGAACCAGTAGGTACGTATTACGGTGGAACAATTGCTGCACCAGTTATTAAGGAATTGTTAGCAGACGTATTACCTTACCTTGGTGTAGAAGAAAAAATTACACAGACGGAAGATGATATAGCAAAGACAGAATAATTCAAAAAAACAAAGAAGATAGTCAAGGCGAGTTTGCCAGTAAAATCTCTCTTGATAAAGAAAATGTAATAGAATATAATGGTGTAGTTAAACAACAATACCTAAGATAATTACGAGGTGAAAGTAATGGAGTCAAAAGTTATTTTAGCGGTGTTAATATCCTTTGCTATTAGTGTGGTATTAAGCCCAATTTTTATTCCTTTTTTGAAGAAACTGAAATTTGGTCAGTATGTGCGAGATGAAGGACCAGAGTCACATTTGAAAAAGGCAGGCACACCGACGATGGGTGGTCTTATTATTTTATGTAGTATCGTTATAACATCCTTATTTTATGTAAAGGATGACAAGGAAATTATACCAATTCTTTTTGCAACGCTAGGATTTGGTCTGGTTGGTTTCCTAGATGACTATATTAAAGTCGTTATGAAACGTTCCTTAGGGTTGCGTGCGTGGCAGAAATTTTCATTACAGGTAGTTGTAACGGCTATTTTTTATTTCTATACAGCGAATAAGAGTGGCTTAGGAACTGACACAATCATTCCATATTACGGAACGATAACCCTTCCGATTTGGGTATACGTACCACTATTATTCTTTGTTGTAATCGGAACGGTAAATGGAGCAAACTTTACAGACGGCCTAGATGGTCTTGCATCCAGCGTAACAGTGTGTATCGCTACGTTTTTTGCGGCAGTTGCAATTGGTACGAATAATGGAATTGCACCAATTACCTGTGCAGTAGTTGGAAGTTTATTAGGATTCTTAGTATATAACGTTTACCCAGCAAGAGTATTTATGGGGGATACAGGTTCACTGGCATTGGGGGGATTCGTTGCTTCGACAGCCTATATGCTGAAAATGCCATTTTTCATATTAATCGTTGCATTTATATACTTAGCAGAAGTATTATCAGTAATAATTCAAGTGTCTTATTTTAAGCTTACAAATGGTAAGAGAATCTTTAAAATGGCACCAATTCATCATCACTTTGAGCTTTGTGGATGGTCTGAAACTAGAGTTGTTACGATATTCTCAATTATAACAGGTCTATTATGTTTAATTGCGTATACTGCAATATAAGAATGATGGTTTGGAGGATAGTAGGATGAATTTAACGGGAAAAAATGTACTTGTAATTGGAACAGGAAAAAGTGGAGTTGCTGCATCTAATCTGTTAGTAAAACAACATGCTAACGTTATTTTATTTGATGGCAACAGTGAGTTAGATAAAGCAAAGATTCAAGAGAAAGTAGATGAAAAAGCAGAAGTTGTTTTAGGAAGCCTGACAAGTGAACAAGAAAAAAAAGCGGATTTACTTGTATTAAGTCCTGGAGTACCAATTGATATTCCGATGGTTGAAAACTTTCGTTCAAAAAATATTCCGATTTGGGGTGAGATTGAACTTGCGTACCAGTTTGCAAAAGGAAGAGTAGCTGCAATCACAGGTACGAACGGAAAGACAACAACAACTTCCCTAGTAGGAGAAATCATGAAAGCCTATTATGAATCCGTATTTGTTGTTGGAAATATTGGGAATCCATATACAGATATAGCGCTTGATACCAAGGATGATACTGTAGTAGTTGCTGAAATCAGCAGTTTCCAATTAGAAACCATCGATGAATTTCATCCAGCAGTCAGTGCTATCTTAAATATCACACCGGATCATTTAAATCGTCATCACACGATGGAATGTTATATTGATACTAAATTTAATATAACCAGAAACCAGACGCGTGATGAATACTGCATCTTAAATTACGAGGACGAAGTACTTCGCAAGAGAGCAGAATCTTTAGCAGTAAATGTTATCTTTTTCAGTAGTCAAAGAGTATTAGAGAAAGGCATTTATTTAGATGAAAATCAGGATATTATTTTAAAAGATGATTCTGAGATCAAAGTCTGCAATATACATGATTTAAAACTATTAGGGGCACATAATTACGAAAATGTTATGGCAGCCGTTGCAATTGCCTGCAAAATGGGAGTTCCAATGGAGGTAATTCGTAAAGCAATTCCATTCTTTTCTACAACAAACTCGATACGATGTTCAACTGCAGCA
>CALFNR010000055.1:0-6200 GCA_937903005.1 uncultured Lachnoclostridium sp.
ATGCCGGAGTTGTGAATGAGTTCATTCACATACCCCAACATTTATTATAGAGCCGGTTATAGTTAATGATTATGACTTAACCTCTTTTATTATGAAATCAGTGACTTCCTGATTACACAGAACAAATGGATTCAGTTCTGCAACAACAAAAAGGCAGTTGTAGGAACAATTGGTGGAGCAGGTATTTTGCTTGCTACGGTTTGTATGATATTGTTAACTATCAATTTATTCTACAAAACTTTTTCGAATAAATTATACCATGGGAGTCCATATGCTTCGTACCCAAGACTTACTGTTCCTCGAAACGTATACCCGCATTTTTGATAAAGCTGATCCGCTGGAACATTTCCCTTCACTACATCAAGTCTGATACTGATGCAGTGTTCCTCTCTTGCCAAACGCTCCGCAAACATAAGCATTTCCGTTGCAACACCCTGTTTTAGAAAGTCCGGATGAACAGCAAGTGTATAGATTACATAGATACGTGTATAGTCGTTTTCTGTCGACCAGTTCCCGTTCTTATATCCATCTTCTGGTTTGTGTTTTAAAATAAAGGTACCTGCAATTTCTCCGTTAATTTGTGCAATATATAATGCTTTTTCTTTTAATCCTTTTTCGGCATCCTCACGGACGGGGTAGACGCCTTTTTTCCATCCTGGAAAGTTGCTATGTATAGATAAATAATCACATACTTCATTGTAGAGCTGTTCGATTTTGTTCAAATCAGATGCAACAGCTTTTCTAATGTGTATCTCTGGTTTCATAGATTTGGTTCCTCCTTTTTCATCTATTCGAAATTATTGAGTTAATTATATCACGATAAAATAGGAATGCGTAGAAATTATTTCAATTATTACCATTGTCATTTATGTATTTTTTACAGAGAGTGGAGATTACAAATACCAGAATTAAAGAAAACAGGTAATCCGAATGATTCTATACTTAGCTCATTTTAATTCAATTCAAAAATAAAAAAGCCCCGCTTCACTGTAAACTCAGTAAAAACAAGGCCTTTTCCACCAAACATAATACTGCAGTTGATGGGACTTGAACCCACACCCACGTACGTGGACATGAACCTGAATCATGCGCGTATGCCAATTCCGCCACAACTGCATATGTCTAAAACTGCTAAACAGTTTTAACACTATATTAGAATAGCTAATTTTACCATAAAAGTCAAGGGTAAATTTTAATTTACGTCTATATCAAAAAATAAAACCATATATCAGCACCGTTGCAATGGCGGCGATAGTAACAGTAAGAAGTCCGCGTCCCATATATGCCACAATCAGTGCTACGACAGTGCCAAGAATAGCAGAAGCCATATCCTGTGTAGAATAGAATACATCCGGTATCGTTAATGCACCCAATATAGCAAATGGTACATAATTTAAAAACGCATTCAAATATGGAGATTTTACCTTCTTACGAATCAATGTAATGGGAAGAACCCTAAGCGTGTAAGTGATCCCTGCCATAATGGCAATCATAATCAACGTTCTAGTCATTTTCGTTTACCTCCTTTGCTGGGAAAAGATAAGCACCAATTCCAGAAGCAACCAGAGAAGTAATAATAACTCGGAATCCGGTGGAAATTACATGGAACACAGAAACATAATAAAGAATCAGATTCAGTCCGATGGAACATAGTACAACATATAAGACTGGTCGTGATTTCTTTAATGGAGGAATGACAATGGCAATAAACATACCGTAGATCGCAATTCCCATAGCACTGCTCAGTGCTTCAGGCATAGCAGAACAAATCAAAGCCCCCAAAATAGTACCCCCAAGCCATCCAGCAAGTGATATTAGAATCAGTCCCATCATGTATGGAAATGTTACGGTTCCTGATTCCAATGAAGCAACACCAAAGATTTCATCAGTAATTCCATATCCAATCAGAAGACGGTGCTTTGTTGGAATCTTGGAGTCTAGTTTTTGGGAAAGTGAGATAGACATTAACGTATAACGAAGATTAATAAAAAAAGTCGTTAACGCAATCTCTGCATATGTAGTGCCCTGTATCATAAGATTCATAGCAGCAAACTGCCCTGCACCAGTTAAGTTAGTAAGGGAAATCAAAACAGCAATCCATACGGGAAAGCCACCATTTACGGCAAGTAAACCAAATGTAAACGAAACAGAGAGATAACCTAAACAGATTGGTATCCCTCGTTTTACGCCAAGCTTAAAATCATCTAACATCGCAATACACCTTTCTAAATAAAATCTATCATATTCTGTCTTTAAAGGATAAGGATTCTAAGAAATAGGAAGCAGCGGCAGATAGAGGAAGCTGATTGCTGTAAGCTGCTACAATTTTACGTTTTGGTAAGCGTTCTTTTATCTGAATTGCTTTTAAGTCACTCATATCGGATTTCAGACAGAAATCTGGTACAAAGGCAATACCAAGTCCAATCTTTGCTAAGTCTATTAGTAAATCATTACTGCTTAACTCAATAGCAGGTATTAGGTCTAGTTGATTCTGCAGAAAGATGGAATGTAAAAACTGACTAGTTGTGGAGTTCTTGCCGAGCATCAGAATTGGGTAACTTTGTAATTTTGTTAAACTCATACTTAAATTAATATCAGGAAAGTAATTGGCATTTACTAGGAACACATCTTGAAATTCGTGAATTGTTTTTACATTTTCAAGAGAATTTAATTTGGCGTTTGGAGTATTTGCAATAATCAAATCTACTTGGTTGGTCTCTAGTAAATCCACGCAGTTTAATGAGGTTTCATTAATAATTTTTATATGAACATTTGGGTAACGGTTATGAAAAGATTTAAAAAATGGTACTAAGTAGTAACGGCAAATAGTATCACTTGCACCGATACGTAACTGACCACCATTTAAAGTATGTCCCTCCATAATCTGATTTTCACCACGGCTAATCAAGTTAATAGCAGGTTCGATATGCTTAAACAGGAGTTCACCTTCCTTTGTAAGCTTCACTTTCTTTGTGCTGCGTACAAATAAAGTCTGATCCAGTCGTTTTTCCAATGTCTTAATGGACTGACTTACAGCGGATTGAGATATGTATAACTCTTTGGAAGCCTCCGAAAAACTGAGTGTTTTTGCAACAAAATAAAATACTTTATATAATTCATAATTTATATCCATATGTTCATCTCCATTTATAAGGTTGACTTATGAAGACATCATAACACATTTATAAAGAAGATACAATCATAAGAACACAAATTTATCACATTGTTTTGATATACTAGCTTTGTTTGACAGTAGAATGACTGTGGGGTATAATATTTTCGTGATGCACTTATTTGAAAGGAAGAGGAAATGTGGTGAAAACTGTAGTTTCTGTTGGCCTGCCAGTAGGTGAAGTACTAACGATTAAGAAGAATACCTTAAAGCCTATCAAGGCAAGCGGACAAGAGAAAAGAATTTGTATTGTCGCTGGAATTCACGGTGATGAATTAGAGGGACAGTATGTATGCTATGAATTGACAAGAAGAATTCAAGAAAATCTGAGTGACTTAAAGGGAATAGTTGATATTTATCCATGTATGAATCCTCTTGGAATGGAATCTATATCGAGAGGAATACCGACATTTGATATTGATATGAATCGATGTTTTCCAGGTTCTAAAAATGGCGATTTAGTAGAATATGTTGCATCGTGTATTGTAGAAGATGTAAAAGGTGCAGATTTGTGTATTGATGTTCATGCTAGTGATGTTTTCATTCGTGAAATACCGCAGGTACGTATTTTGCATGAGAATATTGAGGACTTGTTCCAATATGCAATGGCGCTTAACGTTGATTTTATTTGGGCTTATGAATCAAAGACTGTTAAGGAAGCAACGCTTACGCATTCACTGAATAAGATGCAGGTTCCTACATTAGCCATTGAGATGGGTGTTGGTATGCGAATTACCAAGGCTTTTGGTGACCAGATCGTAGATGGTCTTTTTAATGTGATGAAGGAACTTGGTATATGGGATGGACAAACAAACCGGGTAAGAAAACCGATTGTATCCACAGACGGAGAAGTGGAGCTGATTCATGCAGAAGCGGCAGGAATATTTGTACCATACATAGAACATTGGAAAGGGATTAAAGAAGGAGATATAGTAGGAAAAATTATCAACCCGTTAGAAGGACAAGTAATGCAGACTATTTTAGCACCTGTCAGCGGTATGGTATTCTCACTTAGGGAATATCCAGTTGTATATGAAGGTTCTTTGATAGCCAGGATATTAGGAGGTGCATCCTAATGTTAAAAGAAGAAGTTTTTACGCTTAAAGCTCCCTATCGGAAAGATATGACCATATATGGATATTCGTTTGGTCGAGGCGAAGATGCAGCATGCATTGTTGGCGCAACCAGAGGAAATGAAATACAGCAGCTTTACGCCTGCTCACAGCTTGTTAAAACACTAACAGTAATAGAACGGACAGGTGGCATTTTATCCAATAACAGAATTTTGGTAATTCCATCTGTAAACCATTTTTCAATGAATATTGAAAAAAGATTTTGGGCGTTAGATAATTCAGATATAAATAAGATGTTTCCAGGTAACAGTGGTGGGGAGACCACAGAAAGAATTGCAGCAGGAGTGTTTGAAAGGGTGAAGGGGTTTAATTATGGAATTCAGTTTGCCAGTTTTCATACACCAGGTGAATTCATTCCACATGTGCGGCTGATGGAGACCGGAGTTGAAAATTCCAGTCTTGCCAATCTGTTTGGATTGCCATTTGTCGTATTAAGGAAACCAGAACCATTTGATTATGGAACCTTAAACTATAACTGGCAGATATCAGGAACCAGCGCGTTTTCTGTGTATACCAGTTCAACTGATGTGATTGACGAGGCCAGTGCATCCCAATCTGTAGCATCTGTACTTAGGTTCTTAAAGAGAATGGGAATTATCAAGTTTAACTGCCATAATGGCTACATCGCATCCATCATTGAAGAAGATGCGCTTATGCCAATCAGGGTAGATGTGTCGGGAATTTACCGAAGATTGAAAAGCCCTGGTGATGAGGTGAAGTTTGGTGATGTATTAGCAGAAGTTGTGGATCCAATGGAAGGAGACGTGATTTCGCAGATATTAGCACCAAGTGATGGTGTTATATTCTTTACACACACGAAACCTTTGGTTATGCAGAATTGCATCGTGTACCAGTTACTTCGCAGGATGCATGTGTAACGAAGTATATTATGACAGAAAGGAGTTATTGTGTTTTTTAAGAAGAAAATATGTTATGTTCTCATACTTGCATTATGTATACTTCAGCTTGCAGCTTGTAAAAGCAAGGTGGACAAACCAGATAATACGAGTGTAGAGGTATTTACGATAAATGACCAGAAGATTTTTCTAGATGAGGTAATGTATCGTGTCTGGGAAAGTGAGGACGAGAATTCTTATTACAGTAGGGATTATCAGAAAAAGTATGGAAAGTCGTATTGGGACAGTGAAATCGTCAAAGGGACTCTGGTAAAAGATAGTTTGAAAGAGCAGCTTTATGATGATATTGTTCGAGATGCACTCCTCTATCAGGAGGCAAAGAAGAAAGGATATACTTTGACGTCTGATGAAATAAAGCTCTATGAAGATGAAGTGAATAGAGAATGGGATGCTATGTCCAAGGATGTAAGGAAAAATATTGGAGCTTCAAAAGATTTGCTTATGCGTATCAAAGAAAAAAAGGGCTTAATTGACAAGTATTTTACTGAGATACTGAAAACTTATAAAGTCGATGAAGAAAAAGTAAAAGCATCTATCAAATCAGACGAATATAAAGAAATTGATATTCAAACTATTGGATATCATAAGTATACTTATGGAGAAGATGGTTCTGAAATAACAAAGTCCAAAGAAGAGAATGAAATGGGGCTTGAGAGTCTTACTGAAATTGCGGATAAGGCAAAGACAGCTAAAAATTTTGAAGACCTTCTGACAGACGATTCGGATCCACTGGAGACAGAAGAGTTAAGTATTATTCCAGGTGAAACTGCCTGTGATAAGAAAATTCAGGATGTGGCAAGTTCTATGAAGCCAGGCGAAGTATCCAATATCATTGATACAGAATCCGGTTATTTTATAGTTAAGGTATTAGACAATACTTCCGATGATGCTTATAAGGAAGCATTATCTGATGCCATGAAACAGGAAAAATACAAACAATTTGATAAGTATTTTGACACCTTAATCAAGAATGCAGAT
>CALFNR010000056.1:0-15318 GCA_937903005.1 uncultured Lachnoclostridium sp.
ACTGTATGTGGTTTTGAAGATATAGAAATGTATAACGGAAAAAAGAGAGAACAGCTGTGATATGTATCCAGAATCCTGGACACATATTTATGAGCTAGGCTGAACGTATGGATGCTTCCTTGTATTTCACAGGAGGTATCCATTTTGTTTTTGCCTAGATTCTCTGGTTATTATAGTATGATACTATGTTCAGTAAGCCTGTTTTTGTAATAGGCTTGCTGATATTGCCAACCTTGATCTGAATGCATTACCAATCCAGATGCTGATGGAAACTTTTCAAAAGCTCTATCAAGCAGCATACGTTTTATTTCTTTTTCATAGTAGGCTCCTTTGGCAGACGACCTCTTTTAGTGTTTGCTAATCCATTATACCCCTTTGTTTTATATTTTTGAACCCATTGATATAGCATTCCACGGCTAATACCAGCTCTTAGTACTGTATCAGAGTTAGAAGCATCTGCTAAAACCTTTGCCACTAATTCATATTTTTCTTCTGGTGTCCAGTTTTTGTTAGCAGTTTTATGGCTGCTACGCTATTTTTTATGTAGTCAAGAGGATAAGCCTGTATTGCACAGGACTCATCCATCCTAGTTATTCTTTGTTCATTGTAATACTTTATGTATTGTTCTATTTCTGATTTCATTTCTTCATAGCTATAATAGATTACACCGTTATAGATTTCTTGTTTGAGTAGTCCAAAGAAATTTTCTATATTTGAATTATCGTGACAATTTCCTTTTCAAGACATACTTTGAAATATACGTTCCTTTTTTAGGCAATTAGGGTAAGCCTTCATCTGATATGCTCAGCCCCGATCTGAATGAAAGGTTCTACAATAAGGGCAGTCAGAAGTTACTGCTATTGCTTGCTCTAAGGCAACTAATACGTTTTGGGCAGTTGGATGCTTATCAATGCTCAAACTAATTATTTCTCCATTGCACATATCTATAAATGAATCTAAATAAAGTTTGTGCATAGTCATGTGACCTTTTGAATCTACCTCGTAGTGCTTAAACTCGGTTGTATCAGTAGTTATCGATAATGGCTAAAGAATAGATCGAATATAATCTATGTTGTTATTTAAGTGCATTATACAAATATTTCACACCTAACTCAATGTCTTCAAAGCTGGTATTCCCATAACCAAATGTCAGGGCATTATCATAAGGTGTTGGTGTACCTTCCCCGTCTTTAATATAATGTGTCCTGACAGGGGTTATTAAAACGCCATTATCTTTAATTTTAGCCATACATTTATCGTCAAAAGTTACTCTCGAAAAAGAAGCGACAAGGTGTAAACCTGCATTTGTTCCAGCAATAGTGACATTATCACGAAATAAGTTTTTTAAGCATTTCACAAGCAGATTTCGTTTTTTCAAATATAGATTTCTCATTTTGTTGATATGCAGTTCGTAATAGTCATCTCTAATAAATTTGGCTAGTGTAAGCTGCTCAATTGTAGGACAATGAATGTCGGCCATATATTTTTTTAGTAGAAGTTGTTTTTTTAAGACTTCAGGCAAGATCATGTAACCTAAGCGTAAACTAGGCATCAATGTTTTAGAAAAAGTACCTACATAGATTACATTTTCAGGGGATAGACTTTGCATAGATTGTATTGGTGCGCCATTATATCTAAATTCACTATCATAATCATCTTCAATTATATAAATGTTGTTTTGGCGTGCATATTTTATTAAGTCAGTTCGTCTTTTTATGGATAATACCCCACCTGATGGGAATTGATGACTTGGAGTTAAAAATATGAGTTTTGGAGGGGGAGCAGGGAAATCTTGAAGATTCATTCCGTGTTCATCCACTTCGACAGGCTGAACTCGAACATTATTCTCAATAAGGGTTTTGTATAGTCCATAACTCAAGGGATTTTCGACTAGAGCATAATCTTGTTCTGATATTAATGAACATAGCAAAGTAAAAGCTTGTGCAGCTCCAGTTGTTATAATAATATCATCGGGAGAGCAAATAACACCTCTATTTTTATAAAGAAGAAAACATAGTTCCTTACGAAGCTCATACATGCCTAAAGCTGCTTGGTAATCTAGCTTATTAGTGTCCATCGTATAGCATATTTCTTTATATAACATTCCCCATTTTTTTGTTGGAATACAAGATAAATCAGGAATTCCTGTTTTAAAACTTATTAGATTATCCGAAGTTTCTTGTATAGCAGTAGTAATGGGGTGAGATTCAGTAGGCAGTCTATCAAGAGTTACGCCATTTGTAACATAACTTCCTGAACCAGATTTGGTATATATATAACCTTCTGCAAAGAGCTGTTCATAGGAATTTATAATGACATTCCTAGAAATATTGAGAGAACTTGCAAGTTCTCGACTAGAAGGCAGTTTTTCGTTTCCGCGTAGTTCCCCATTTAATATTAATTTACGGATATATAAATATACTTGTTTACTTAGTGAAAGTGTATTATTGCGGTCTAATTGTACGTATAACATGTAAATGCTCCTTTGTATAATGTGAATGGTACTAAAAAAATGATATGTAATTGGATCTTTTAATTCAATTACATTATGGTAAATTATAACACAGAGCGACAATTGTATGCAAGAGTTGCAAATTTAGTAGATTTATTGTACAAAATAGGTTTTCAATTTTACTACAAGGGAGGAAACAGTATGATACGTATAGAGAGAGTGGATATAGCTATTACAACTATATGCAATTTTACATGTAGTTATTGTAGAGGTAATCCTGGAGAGAGAAAGAGATTACCATTAGACGAAATTAAACATATTATCAGCAATTTTATTGAATTGGGTGCAAGAAACTTTCGCTTGGATGGAGGAGAACCATTCACTTATGGAGATGAGTTATTTGATGTACTTGAATATTTGGACGAGCGAAAGCTTAAGTGTGGTATTTTTACCAATGCGAGTTTAATTAATGAGAAGACAATCGATAAACTAAAGAAGTATAAGGATTTAACGTTATTTGTAACATTGCATATATTAAATGTGGCTAATGAATTTGAAAAAACTCTTTCAGGTCTTAAATTGTTATCTAAAACAGATATTAATGTTGAACTCATTCTTATCGTATCTAAAAAGAACATTCCGATTCTTGAGGAAAAACTTGTTGATATTGCAGAACTGGGATTTCAATTAACTCTGAGACCAATAATTCCAATTGGTAAAGCTTTTGAAAATATGGAGCAAGGTTTTGGTGCGCTCACTGAGTTAGATGTAGAAAGAATAGAAGTTTTATTAAAAAATGAGAAGGAGAAATATCCTTCGTTTAATGTTGTAAATGCAATATCGGATATACATAAAAAGAAAGATGGCTATCATGACAAGTCAGAAGGATTCGTATTGCATGTTAATACAAATAGTGAGATATTGCCATCATTTGCGGCTGGAACATCCAAATATTTAGGTAGTGCTTTAGATCTAGAACAAATGAAAAAGAAACTCGAAGGGGAAACAGTAATTCATTTTCTAAAAAGCGCGGATAGTGCAGTATTAGAAAGAATTAACGGAACAGAACAACCAACTAATGAACAGATTCAGCTTTAGGATGAGTTACAATTATAAAGAGGTGTTAATATGGTCAGTAGTATGAGTAGATTATTACAGAACAATTATTTGGCAGGTAGAATACTGGACTTATCGTATGGAAAATATGAGTGTAGAGAAATTTGTGAAATTATTGGTTCTGAACGAAGTCTTGAGAGAGCATTTTTGTGGGAAGATGTGCAAAAGTATATTGAAAAGTTAGAAAAAGAAGGATCTATCTGCGTTCATAATGGTATTGCATATAGAAATGAAGAACTTTACATTGCTAACAAGAAACAGAGAGAAGAAATAGGAACAGATGGCGTGACCAGAATATTGTGGGACATAACTAGAAAGTGTAATTTAAGATGTCAGCATTGTTATGCGTATAAAGAAAGTGATTTTTCAGAAGAACTTAGTATAGAACAAGTATATCAGACAATTGATGAGCTCCGTGAAGTTCAGCCATATTTGATTGTTTTTGGTGGTGGGGAGCCGCTTGTACGTAGTGACTTCGTAGATATTTTAAAATACACAAAAGAGACCCTCGGATGTAGAATCAAAATACTAACAAATGGAACACTATTAAACCATGAAAGGTTAGAGCAGATAAGACCTTACGTTGATTTTTATCAACTGAGTATTGACGGAAGTGAGCAAGCCCATGATGAATTGAGAGGGCATATCGGGGCATACAAAAAAACAATAGAGACAATTAAAATGCTTCGCAAAGAGGGATTACAGACTGGAATTTGTATGACAATACATAATAAAAATTACAAAGACATTCAAGAGGTAATAGAGTTCTCTTTAAAATATGGAGTTTATAAATTAAGGATATCTCCATTCGTAGCATCTGGTAAAGCAAAAAATAACTTTAGAGATTGGATGATTCCAAGGGAGGATTTTGTAAAAATTTATGACACATTAGCCCGGTTGCGGTTGAAACTGCAAGATCAGCTTTTATTAGATTTTCGAGATGAATTATATGGTGCGGCCTTTATAGGATGCCCAGGCGATAAGCTGAAAGAAGATAACAACTATTTATTATGTGCAGCAGGAAGAAGTTTATTTTATATAAATCCCGAGGGATATGTAACTCCTTGTAATTTTATTGATACTGAACAATATTTTGTTGGAAATGTTAAGCAGGATGATGTTTCGGATTTATGGTTTAATAGTAAGCTATTTGAAGAATATCGAACGTTAAATGTAAATCAAATAGAAAAATGTTCAGGATGTAAACGTAAGAATCTGTGTGGAGGGGGCTTAAGATGTAATGCCCTTATGACAACAGGTGATATAAAGGCATTTGATCCATGTTGCGATTTTTATGAGGAAGTATGTACAGAGAGCAAACCAGTCTAAAAAGAGAGGTGTATACCAATGAAAGTTTCACAAATAGTTATAGAATTATTAACAGCATGTAATTTTAATTGCCCTTATTGTAGAGATGCATCGGGAGAAAAAAAGAATATTTCTCTAGATGATGCAAAAAAACTTGTAGACACATTTGCAGAATTAGGAGTAAATAAAGTCCAGCTTGATGGTGGAGAGACATTTTTATACAAGGATATTTTTAAGCTAATTCAGTACATTGTATCCAAAAATATGAAGGTTGGTATTTATTCTAATGCAAGTGTTATTACAGAAGAGATGGCTTTGCGTCTTGCAGAGTTTTCATCAATTAAATTATGCGTAACAATTCACCCTTTAAACCCACAGGATCAGATAGAGTCAACATTTACGGGAATAGCCAATCTAAAAAGCAAAGGAATCTATCCACAGATTGTATATGTAGTGAGCAGCAAGTCCTATGAAAAACTTCCGGAAATACTGGAGAGACTTCCAAAAGGAAAATATAAGATTAATTTGAATCCAATTGTACAGTCAGGACGTGCCGTAGATAACGGAGTAAGTCCGCTTTCTAAAGAGCAAAGTCAGGAATTTGTTAAAATAGTGGAAAAGGCACGAAAGCAGTACCCTGATTTAGACATCATGGATAATGTTTTAGTAAAGCAAGAAGAATTGAAAATTGAGAATATTCAAATGAATGAAGACGGAGAATTTGCTTTACATATTAATACAGATGGATATGTTCTTCCGTTTTTCTCAGCTGATAACTCAACTGCAATTGGAAATGTTAATGACTTAGAAAATTTAAAGAAAACGATGAAGGACAAAGAAACGATTGAGTACTTGGAGAAATGCCGACTCGCAATGAAAAAAAGAATCGAAGGAGAATATGATTCGAATAGCAGAAAAATTGAGCGGTCAGAAATTGTGAAGATAGTTTAGGTGGTACGAATGAATATTGGCTATATTGTATCAAAAAAGAATGATATGGTGCGGAAAAAAAAGGCGATTATTGATATGGATAACGCCAATCAGAGTATAACATATGAAGAGCTAGATTATTTAACAGATAATATTGCAAGAAACTTTACCCGAAAGGGATTTAAGCATGGTGATATCGTAATGGTTATGCTAGAAAATAGTATTGAATTACAGCTTTGTTACTTTGCTTGTTTCAAAGTGGGAATTATAATCCAGCCCTTAAATTATCATATTGGAACAGAGGATGTATATTATGCATCCTCACAATGCAAACCGAAGGTATTTATTACTAATACTAAATTGTGGAATCAAAAAGTCATTACTTTACGAGATAAAATGCCATGGATTCAAGAGTGGTATTATACAAAAGGAGATGGAAATTTAGGGGAGAATGTAAAAAGTTTTTCAGAACTTCTTATTGCGGGTAACGGAGAAATCAGTCCAAGTAAGGTAAAAGATACGGATTTTGGTCAACTCTTTTTTGTTTTTTCGAATACAGGCACAAAATTTAATCACAGGGGAGTACTGCTCACTCATCATGTAATGGAATGGCATTCATATCCTTATGAATTGATGGGGCTATCAGAGCACGATGTAGTAGCATGTATTTTACATCCTTATAATGCATTGACGCGGGCAGTGCTAAAGGCTGGAGCAACCTATGTAATTATCAAGGATTTTTCAGGAGAAAGATTTATTGAAGCCTGCTTTCAGTTTGGAATAACATTTTTTGGAGGAACCCCAGAGCAGTTTCATGATATTTTAAATGCTGCAAAAAGGATGAATCGTTTTCCTGAGACGTTGAAAGGCTGTTTTTGTGTTGGGCAACTATTAGATAATGAGTGCTGGATTGAATTTGAGCGAGTTTTCAAGACAAAGGTATATGGTGGAATCGGATGTAAGGAGTTGGGGATTTTTACATTACAGAAGGCCACGGAAAAATCTTTGATTGGTTCAATCGGACAAGTAATACCATATATGTATTACAAGATTAAATGGAAAGATGAAGAACAGGGCATTGGGGACTTATGGATAAAGAGTCATTCAATGATTTCACATTATTGGATAGATGGAATAATACAAGAAAATCAGACACAGGATGGCTGGTTTGAAACTGGGTATGAAGTAAAAAAAGATGCAGAGAACAATTTATTTTTGACTGGTAACAAAAAAGATACTAGTATATCTGGATTGAAGCGTTATTTCAAGACAAATTAAGAAAGGTGTGGTTACTACGTGAATGATATAGAAAAGCAGTTGCTAGATGAACAGGTAAGAGAAATTATTGAGTATCATTTTAACCCTAATTCAGGCTCGGCATTTTGGATTAATTTCGGAAAGGAAAGAGGAATTAATCCAATTCATGATATTACATGTTATGAAGAATTAAAGATTTTAGGTAATTTTAATGCTGATAACTTAAGAACTATACCAGTTGAGCATTTTATACCAAAGGACAGATTGAATTTTCAAAAGTATGATCCTAGAGTTTTTGAGACAGGAGGAACTTCAGGTATTCCTAAAAGAGTTATGGATACAGAGCATCAAAAAGAAAATGCAGTATGGATTTGTGATATTTTGCAAAAGCATGGATTCAGAGAAAAGGGAAAGTGGATTAATCTATTTCCATCAGGACCACATGCAGTATCTCTGTTGACATATCATATTGCTAAAACAAGGGAAGAAATCGTCTATTCTATAGATATCGATCCAAGATGGGTGAAGGTTCTTATAAAGAAGAATCAGAGTGATATTATGAATATGTACATTGAGCATGTTATGGATCAGGTCATTAACACTATCAAATCACAAGACATTAAATATTTGTTCATAACATCTAAGCTGTTAGAACAGTTAATGATGAGAGTTGATTTAACGCAAACAAGTATTAAAGGAATTGTTTGTGGTGGAACAAAAATTACAAGTGAATTTTATAAGTTTGTCAAAACAGAAGCCGCACCTGGAATTGACTTCTGTGCATTATATGGAAATACGTTAATGGGTGTTGCCCCTCAGGTGCCAAGTTCATATTTAGAAGAGAATAGTAGTCCTTGGTCTATTCAGTATTATCCGTATTTCCCACATTTCTATATTGAAATCGTCGATAAAGAGGATCATGAAAAGTATGTTGATTACGGAGAGGAGGGTAGAGTAAAGCTTACCGTTTTAAATAAAGATGTATTTATTCCGTCATTACTAGAACGTGATGTTGCTACCCGAGTGAAACCATGTAAGTTGTTTTCTTGGGATGGTGTTGCTAATGTGGGGAGTTTTCAGCCATTAGAAGCAAACTTGATAGAAGGAGTGTATTAATGAAGGATTTACCTATCATCCGGTTCGGCAAGGTGTATGAGTCAGAAGAAAAGAGAGAAATTATTAATGTTAGGCATGACGTAAATGATTTAATATCCGTAGCGATTCCACTAGTTTTTAATACTGATATTAAGAGAAATAGAAAAGAGGTATCTGCGCGCCTGAGGAAGAGAGATATCCATGTCATACTTGATTGGATAAAGAAGGCAGGAAAGATATTTGCAACAGAAGATGTAATAATAAATGGCGAATTGCAAAGTCCAAAAGAATATTGTGAAAAGGTTCATCAGGTTACTGGGCTGCCAAGAACAATGTGCATAGAAATACTAAATGAAATGCGTACTTATATGGAAGAGATGGAAGACATATTGTGTAAACAGTTTCGAGTGGAAACAGTAAGTTGTCTAAATGATTTTTATACAACATTTCGAGGCACAGGAATTGGATTTGCGCCTGTATCAGATATAGTCTGTGCAGTTATGCCAGGAAATCACCCTATCGTAAATATGATGTGGATTATGTCATTTGCAATGAAGTTTCCAGTAATCATAAAACCTTCATTTGAGGAGCCATATACACCACTTAGATTAATTTACTCTTTTATTCAGGCAGGAGCTGATAAGGAGTTTTTCTCATATTATCCGATAGAGCATAGCTGTTTAAAATCATTAGTTCAGATATCAGGTTGTTCTATTCTATTTGGTGCTAGTAGTCTTAAACAAGAGTATGGCAATGATCCAAAAGTTAAGGTTTACGGTCCAGGTAATAGTAAGATCATTATTGATAAGAAATATGGGGAGCAAGTAGATGATGTAGTAGCTCACATAAAAAAAGCGGTTTTGTATCATTCAGGGAGAGCCTGTATTAGTACAAGTGCCGTTATTACAGAGATAAATGGTGAACAGATAGCAAGGAAATTAGGGGAGAAGTTCCTAAAGTTTCAGGAGATGGATGTGGAAGCAGATGATGCTGGTATTGCAGCTGTTCGTGATGTAGAAAAAGCTTATAGAATAGCAATGGAAATAGAGAAACTTCTTGAGACGGGGAATGTAATTGACATGACGCAGGACTCAGACGTAGTACGCAAATATAACGGAAAGGTGTATTTAATGCCTAAAGTACTATATTGTAAAGATGTTAGAGAACCCTACTTTGGAATGGAATTACCATTTCCATTTGTGATGGTAGGAGAATGCAATTTAACAGAAATAGAGCAGGTAATAGGTGAAACATTATCTGCAAGTGTACTATCAGATGACATAGATGTTATGGAGAACATTCTCAGAACAGCAAAGGTTGAGAAAATTTATCAAGGATATCGGAAATCATACAAAATGGATTATGGTATGCCACATGGAGGATTTCTTGCGGATTTCTTATATAAATGTAAAGGCTTCGTGATATCTTAAGGAGGTTAAAATGATTCATGTTAATGAATATTATAATGATTTAGAACAATCGTTCTTTTTCACCTCAATTCGTCAAAAGGTGATGGTGTTTCAAAAATGTTATCCTCAAAAGAAGCTTATTAACTTGGGGATTGGCGATGTAACATTACCTATCGCACCGACTGTATTGCTGGCAATGCAGCATGCGGTGCATGAGTTAGGTAATAAGGAAACATTTCGGGGATATGGTCCAGAGGAAGGCTATGACTTTCTAAAAAATGCAATTGCTCAGTGGTTTCTTAAAAGAAATATTCAAGTTGAGCAGGATGAAATATTTATAGGAGATGGGATAAAAAGCGATATTGGAGCTATTACTGATATTTTTCATAGCAGTCAGACAGTATTAATTCCAAATCCAGTGTATCCGGCATATGTTGATGTAAGCATAATGCAGGGGTATCAAATATATTACTTGAATTCAAATGAAGAAAACGAATTTCTTGGAATGCCAGATGAAGTAGAATGTGATAAGCCTGACATTATTTATATTTGTTCACCCAATAATCCAACAGGAGCAACCTATAACCGTGAACAACTTCAAAAGTGGGTAGATTATGCAATAGAAAAAGGCAGTATAATTTTGTTTGATGCGGCTTATGAATGTTTTATACAAGATGAATCTGTGCCAAAAAGTATATATGATATTCCAGGTGCAAGAGAGTGTGCCATTGAATTTTATAGTTTGTCCAAAACAGCAGGATTTACAGGTGTTCGGTGCGGTTATACCATTGTTCCGAAACAACTAATGGGGAGAACAGATAATGGAAGTTCGGTATCCATTAATAATATGTGGAGGCGTAGGCAATCAACAAAATTCAATGGGGTTTCTTATATTATTCAAAGAGCAGCAGAGGCGGTATTTACCGAAGCCGGTCAAAACCAGATTAAAAAAATAACGGAATACTATATTCAGAATGCTGAAATCATTTGTAAGGGCCTAAATGATGCTAGCATAAGATATTATGGTGGCAGGAATGCACCATATGTATGGCTAAAATGTAAGGAAGGCTATACATCTTGGGAGTTCTTCCAGTACCTACTAGAAAATGCAGGTGTTATTGGTACTCCAGGGGCAGGATTTGGTAAGAATGGGGAAGGCTATTTTCGCCTAACCGCATTTGGAAATAGAGAAGATACAATACAAGCAATGGAAAATATTAAAATGTTGATAAAATAAGGAGGATAAAGAACTATGTTAGGAAAATATGATATTGTTGTTACAGTAAAAAGTCAGACAGGAACTTGTGTTGCGGGTCATAAAGTAGGAGATAAAATTTATATTAGCGATAAATCTGTCAAAGGAGATATATGCTTAAGTGCCTTAACCAGTTTAATGCCAAAGGTTTACGCAATGTATTATGATTGCCAGTTCCCATGGCTCGATGGAAAGAAAAGTATCTCTACACACCCATGTCCAGACGAGAATAACCAGGTAATATTTGAAATTGAGAGAATTTTAAAAGAGGAATACAGAGATTCTAATGAGGAGTAATGCATGAAACATATCAAGGACCTAAGAGAATTTATTAATAAATTAGAAAAAGAGGATT
Source organism: uncultured Lachnoclostridium sp. (assembly GCA_937903005.1). Classification (GTDB taxonomy): domain Bacteria; phylum Bacillota; class Clostridia; order Lachnospirales; family Lachnospiraceae; genus Clostridium_AI. Next base: position 11,178 of record CALFNR010000056.1, read on the forward strand.
TAGTACATATAGTTGATGAGGAGGTAGATTGGAATCTGGAGATAGGTGCAATTCTTAGAATTGTAAATGAAAAAAAGGGACCAGCTGTGCTCTTTACTAATATAAAAGATTATCCCAAAGAGTGGAGAATATTGGGGACACCAGTTGGTGCGTCTTCGCCTGAAGACAAACTTTATGGTAGAATTGCTATTTCTCTAGGATTAGAGCCAGATGCGAATGCTGTAGAAATTATAGAACAGCTATCCACTTTAAGAGATCATAAACTCATTTCACCTAAAGTAGTAGCTACAGCAAAGTGTAAGGAAAATATTTTGCTGGGGGAAAATATAAATTTACTAAAAATTCCAATTCCATATTTGCATGATGGAGATGGCGGACGTTATATAGGAACTTGGCATACTGTGATTACGAAAACAGTAGATGGGAAGTTTGTGAATTGGGGAATGTATCGAGTTATGCTTCATGATGAGAAGACGTTAACTGGATTAGTTGTTCCTACACAACATATTGGAATGCAGTTTGCACAATGGAAAGAAAAAAATCAGGACATGCCATTTGCCATCGTCATAGGGACTGAACCAGCAATACCTCTTATATCGTCAATGAATGTTCCATATGGAATATGTGAGGGAGATGTAGTAGGAGGATATTTTGGAGAGGGCGTAGAAGTTGTGCAATGTGAGACAGTGGACTTACAAGTACCAGCCAGCGCTGAGATAGTTATTGAAGGACATGTATCTATTAATGAATTATGTGATGAAGGGCCATTTGGCGAATACACTGGATTTATGACATTTGCAAGTAAGCAGCAGCCAGCATTTCATGTAAGTGCAATAACGCATAGAAATAATCCTATATTAACTGTGGTTTGTCCAGGAAAACCAATTGATGACCATGTATGTATGAGTCTTTCCTTGGCGGGAGATGCTCTGAATATTTTTAGATATAAAAACTTACCAGTATTAAAAACTTACATTCCACCTACAGCTGCATTACATCTTTTGATTATAACGGTAGATAAACAATTATACAAAGGTGAGGATTTGATTGCCGATATTGCGAAAGCAATATGGACTGATAAAGTGGGAACTTTAATTCCAAAGATTATAGTTCTTGATAAGGATGTAGATCCTATGAATATGGATGACGTAATATGGAGCTTTTCAACTAAATGCCATCCAGAACGAGGTACAAGAATTTTTCCACCAACTGCAGTATTTCCATTGTCTCCGTATTTAAGCAAACAAGAAAAACACGAGAGAAAATCAGCTACAATTATTTATGATTGTACATTTCCAAACGATTGGGAATCTGATTTTATACCGCAAAAAGTTGTATTGGAATCTTTATGGCCAGAAGAAATACAGAAAAAGGTTGAAGCAAAGTGGGAGAAGTATGGATTTAGTTTTAAATAGTGGAGGTATAAGTATGTTACAATTATCAGATCAGTTTAAAGAAATGTATCCAAACGCTCATATTGGTTACATAGCAATGAGCAATTTGCAAAATAACATATCGTCAGAAGAATTATTGCACAAAAAAAAGCTCCTGGAAGAAGATATACGAAAAAAGTATAAGGATTGCTCAAAAAGCGAACTTGCCAAAAAGGAACCATTACAATTTTATGTGAAGTATTACAAGAAATTCAAAAAAACATATCACGTGCTTTTGCAATTAGAGTCAATTGCAAAAAAAGGTAGAGATATACCTAATGTTGATTGTCTTGTTGAGGCAATGTTCATGGCCGAAGTAAAAAATCATCTGCTGACAGCAGGTCATGACATGGAAAAGGTCTCTTTCCCAATAACTGTAGATGTTTCTAACGGCACAGAAGATTATGTATGTATGAGTGGAAAAGAGGAAAAATGTCATAGTGGAGACATGTATATGAGGGATCAGGAAGGAATCTTATCATGTATTGTTAGCGGTCCAGACAAACGGAGCAGAATATCCATGAATACGCGCAAGTGTATCTACGTTGTATATGGTCCAGAAGGGGTCAACAAGGAAATGATAAATGAGCATCTACAAGAAATTAAAGATAATGTAAGCTTAATCTGCAAGGATGTAGAGATCGACAAATTGGAAGTATTATAAAAAGGTATGAAATAAAACTAAACGTTTTTCATATAACAGAGAAATCATAACCATTAGGAAGATACTAGTGGTTATGTTTTTTTCTAAAGGAGGTACTAGATGAAAAAGGATACGGAAAAAAAGAAAAGAGTCGTTATAGCAATTACTGGGGCAAGTGGAATCGTTTTAGGGATGGAAGTACTAAAGCTAATTGCAATGAACCAAGAATGGGAATCTCATGTTATTATATCCGAAGGTGCAAAGAGGACGATGGAACTGGAAACAAACTTTGTTATGAAGGATTTTGAGAATATATCCAATAAAATATATTCAAATGGCGATATAGAGGCTTCAATAGCTAGTGGAACTTATGAAACAGAGGGGATGATTATTGTCCCTTGTAGCATGAAAACCGTAGCCGGAATTTCCAGTGGCTATTCTGAGAATCTAATCCTTAGAGCAGCAGATGTATCACTGAAAGAAAGAAAAAAATTGGTTTTAGCAGTTCGAGAAAGTCCATTAAGCAGAATTCATTTAAGAAATATGCTAGAAGTAACAGATGCAGGAGCAATTGTAATGCCTACAGTTCCAGCCTACTATACTATACCAGACAGTATTGAAGCAGTAAATAGACAGATAGCATGTCGATTATTAGCGCAACTTGGCATAAGTGTGAAAGAGTTTATTAGGTGGGGAGATTAAGAATGATACAATTTGAAATAGAAAGAGAAAGAGTACATATAAACATCAAGTGTATTATGGTTGGAGAAGATTTATGTGTAATTATATCAGGAGGAGATAGACCTCATATTGGAGCTGCAGCAGTAGGTTATAAAGAGAATGAATATAAAGAAAGCGAATTGAGGGAAATAACTTTTTGTGGACATAAGGATGATATTGTTATGCGATCTATAGCGAAGAAATTAAGTTACAGAGTAAAGGGAAAATGCTTTGCGATTGGAGGAATTCACTTAGATCATATTAAAAGAGAGGAGATAGAGTTTATTCTTGGATGCTTGAATAGAATTGTGGAACGGGTTATTTTGGATTATCGTGTGAATTTCATTAATAAAAGTAGAAGTGGCTCTCTTTAAATAGGGAGGGAATGGATCTTTTGGAAGCCTAGAAATACGATATAATTGAAATATAAAGATGAAGATAGTGTAAAGTAACCTCAGAAAAAATTTAAGCTAACAAAAGGGTGATTTACACTATTAATTAAAGAGGGGGAAGGTTTATATGGATTTATATTCATTTATAATTACATCATTTATTATCATTTTACTACCAGGAACAGGAGTTATTTATACAATGCAATCTGGCCTAACAGGGGGACGGAAAAAGAGTGTTATAGCTGCAATTGGGTGTACATTGGGAATTGTACCACACTTAGTTATTAGTATCTCATTACTTACACTGTTTTTTTCTTTGAACGAAAGAATTGTGCATGTTGTAACATTCATTGGTGCAGTGTATTTGCTGTATTTAGGTATTGGAATTATTATTAACAACATAAAGATTAACTTAGATGAAAAAAATGAAGAAAAAAAGAAGAGTAAAATAATTAAAAGAGGAATTATGATAAATGTCTTAAATCCAAAGCTTACGTTGTTTTTCTTTTCTTTTTTGCCACAATACGTACAGGGGAGTGAAGATAATTATGTAATAAAAAGTGTTGTACTCGGTTTGCTTTTTATGTTATTTACTTTTATCGTTTTTTGTGGATATGGTTATCTTGCAGGGATGGTAAGGGATTATATAGTAAAATCATCAAAGGCACTGAAAGTGATTCAAGTGTTATTTGGTTTACTCTTTATAGTTTTTTCTATAAAAATGATTATATAATGAATTAGAATGAGTATGACTGAGAGCTTTCTATTAACTTTTTTGTTGCCATAGCAAAGGAAAGTTTTCATGAAAAATAAAAAGACGTTGACATCAAAATAAATATCTGCTATGATTACACGAGTTGATGTCAAACTTTTTTTGAGATTATAGTATTATAAGGACAGAAAAAAACAGAAAAAAGTTGTTGACAGACATCGAAAGATGTGATAAGATATAA
>CALFNR010000057.1:0-3029 GCA_937903005.1 uncultured Lachnoclostridium sp.
AAAAGACTTATACAGAGACAGAGGATCCAGAGCCAAAAGCTACAGAGACAGAGGATCCAGAGCCAAAAGCTACAGAAGATACAGAAGCAGAGGAAACGAACGAACAGGATTATACATATGAAGCATTATGGGATGAAACAAACGAAGCATATATAATTTCTAACGCACAGGATTTAAAAGTTTTTCGTGATTCTATGTTCGATCAAGTAGATTATAGTGGAAAAGTAGTTTATCTCTTAAATGATATCACATTGAAAGAAGGTTGTGATGTAGGTACAATTGGAACAATAGGAGATGCCTCAAATGTAAAGTTTCAGGGAACATTTGATGGAAGAGGACATTGTATTGAAGGGTGGAGTAATTCTTCTGAAGCGTTATTTTTAACGATTGGGGAGAATGGTAAGGTTCGTAATCTTACTATGAAAAATGTTAATTTGATTGATGCTCGTTTGGGAACAGCTTTTGCATTTTATAATGAAGGAACTATTTCACAATGTGCAGTAAGTGGTTACATAACGGGGGCAAATAATAATTACGCCAGCTTTTGTTATTCAAATAGCGGAACCATCACAGATTGTGTAAGTTCGGCTAATATAAGCACGACCAAAAAGAAACCTAAGATTGCGGGGATAGTATACGGTAATACAGGTACCGTAAACAATTGCATATATTATGGAATCCTATCAACAACAGAAAAGAAGCAGATATTTTTGTACGGCATAGCAAGTAAAAATGTAACAAATAGTTACTATTTAGTACAGGACACTTATAAAAAATTAGGTACTCCATGTACCAAAGAAAATTTGAAACTTCAATCAACCTATGATGGGTTTGATTTTGAAAATATATGGATAATGGATGCGGAGCAAAATGACGGCTATCCTATGCTTCGCACTGATTTTCCAGAGTTACAGTTTATTACGAAAGTACCAGTATCTATCGAAGTAAATGTGAGAGATTTTGTATTTGATTCCTCTTCCGCTATGGGAGCATGTTATTTTCCATTAGACGCCGATATTGAGTATGCTGGTAAAGATGATAAGGTGAAAGAACAATTTTCTAATTTGCTTTCCGGCTATCAAGTACAAGTTGTTTTACGAGAAGAAAAGTGGAAACAGGATTTTCTAGTAGATGTGCCAGTAAACGGAGTGATACAGGACTTTTCAAAAACGAGTCCCGATGATTATTTCAGCTTTTCTTATAAAAAGAATGATGAGTATGAATTTTATGTAACAGATTTTCATTATGGGTCAACTGCAGGAATCTATTACGATGGATATTCCAAAAGCAATACTTTGACAACAGATGAGAAAAATCAAAAAATTCAGAAAGCAGAAGAGGCAGCAAGAACCATATTGAATGCAGTTTATGCAAAATATGGTCCAGAAGCGATGGATAATACATGGTTCGACTTTACTTGTGCCAGAGCAAATTATTATCCATCAGGTTCAAGTAAGGATGAAATGTTTTTGAGATTATCCAATGTATGGAACGAATATAAAAATTATCAGGTTTCAGTTGGAAAGCGGCCAGAAACTACAGAAACATCAAGGTTTGTATTGGCTATAACAGCCATGGGATTTGACCCAGCCGATGTGGCTGGTGATAATCTTATTAAAGAACTTATAGACAGTGATCCAAATGGAAAATACTTTGCCCAGCATTATTTAGCATATGCACTATATAGCGGACGGTATGGAGATTATTTGTCTTATGCAAAAGGGCTTGTGAAAGAGCAGATGTTAAGTTCTAAACGTGAAAATTATAGTGCGGATGATATGGCAACTATGTATATGCAGCCAGTTTTCCTTTTTTATAATAAAAATGCTACGATGAGCAATCCAGATGCCTATGCAATCAAAAATTACGTGGAAAATGAAGTACTTCCTTGGCTTCAACGAAGTATAACTGGATTTGGTACATTTTATTCTCCATATACTCATTGTAACAATAATGTATGGACAGATGCGCAAGCTCAGATGCTCCTTGCTCTTTTAAATGTAGACTATTTATCTGATGCGTATGTGAAAAATGGAAATACTATATTAGACTACATTATTGCCCATCCAGAGTTATCCTTAAATTACCAGGGAGATGAAAGTCAGTGTGCAAGGGCCATTGTTTCATTAGTAAGATGTTATAGAGGGCAGAAGAATTTATTTGACTGTACTGATGTGACAGGAGTGAGAGAGGTCAAGGCTCTGATTAATTCTCTTCCTAGTAAAATTCAAGAGTCTGATAAAGAGGAGGTTTATCGAGTACGGGATGCATTTAATGCTTTGACGGCAGGGCAGAAAAAACAGGTAAGTAACGCCTATGTTCTGGAAGATGCCATTTCCTGTCTAGATCAAATAGAAATTGATAAAGATGTTGCGCTAGATATGGATCAGAGAATCGCATCCATTGGAACTGTAACACTTGAAAAACAAGCGCTGATACAACAAATAAGGAACTTGTACAATAACTTAACGGCAGACCAGAAAGCAAGAGTGAAAAATTATCAGATTTTAGTTGATGCAGAAAATACACTAAAAAAACTTCAGGATGAAGAAGCGAAAAGGAAAAAAGAAGAGAATAAGGATAAAGATAAGAATAAGAATAAGAAAGATAAAAATACCTCTTCTAGTTCTTCAGAAGCATCAAAAGACAAGAATAAGAAGAAACAAAAACAAAATGTTCCTGAAGGGCAGCAGCACATAGATAAAGCTGCTGATGGTACAGGTTCTGATGGAACAAATTTACCAGACAAGCAAAATGACAATGGAACAGTAAAGAATACAGCAAGTAATTACCCAAATAAAAATTCTCAAGTTGATTCCACACGTGATAATAATAGAAAAGATATTACGAATGGAAGTCGGTCATTTGTAAAGGTGTCTAAGAGAAGTAATGATAAATCAAAAAGCGGAAAGAAACATCGTATAAACCAGGCACAGAAGAATGGTTCTGCTCCTCTATCAGCTTCCAACAAAGTATTAGGAGAATCTTCTTTAGTACTCAATGAGGCATTAAAATCCTCTGACTCTGTT
>CALFNR010000058.1:0-46933 GCA_937903005.1 uncultured Lachnoclostridium sp.
TCAAGATAGCATTACTGGCCTTATTTGCTGTCCTGACGGCTCCATATATTCCAAAGTCAGTTGACCAGTTTCCTGCTATATAACACCCCTCTATTGGTGTTATCTGCGGCGAAAATGAATTCGTGTTCATTATAGCATATGTACTTCTTTCCCAACCAAATACAGAACCATACTCAGCACATGTAATTGCCTTATAAGCGCTTCCTTGTATTACATAACTGTCTTGTATGCTATTGTATAGAGTTGGTAACGCCTGTTTTATCAATAAAAGTACCTTATCTTTGAGGATAATATCCCTACCCTTTATCAGAAAAGTAAACATAAATTTAGTTGTATTAGTTTCCCCATTATTTCTAAAATATAGCATACAAACAGGTAATTCTTCAATATCATTTTTAAAGAAAAGACTTTTTTCTAAGCAGTCATAAGAGTTATTTCCCATATAGGCAAAATCTCCCTGCTTGTATGGGCTATTCTCATCTAAAGTTCCTACCAGACGCACTACAGACGGTCCATAATTAAATTTACTTATTTTTTGATATAATCTCTTTTGCTCTATATAAGGTTTCAATATTGAAAATGGATACGATGCAAATAAAACATTGTGGCATCTGTAAATCTTTCTTTGTGAATTTTCTTCACATACAACACCTGTTACTTTTTCATTTTCAACAATCAGATCCACACATTCACAAGATGTATGTACCTCGCTTCCATTCTTCTTAATAATATCAAGAAATTTATCTAAAAGAACTGTATTACTACCTTTTATATATCCTGAGCCAATACCATAGGATACCAGTAAACTCAAGTTATTGAAAGCACTACTATTAATTCCAACTCCACCATATCCTGGACCTAACATAGTCAAAAGTTCCATCAGCGTAGTATCTGTAAAGTATTTTCGCAAGAAATCAAGATAACTAATAGATGAAGTCTCCATAAACATTTCCAAAAGTCCTTTATCATTTCCAAGAATAAAGTGCTCTTTATACTTGGCTAATTTTTCAAAAAAAACTTTACTATTTTTTTCCTCAGGAAATTGTTCCTCAACATATCGTTCCAATTCATCCAGTTTTAGTGGCACATCATAGATTTTATCCTTGATGATTATATGCATTATTTTGACTTCCTCGAAATATTCTTCCAAAGGAAGTCCCAAGGATTCAAACAAATCGCCCACTTGGCTATTTTTACAGATTCCTGCAATATGATGTGCTCCCATAAAATACTCTTCTCCATGGAAGTGAATCATTTGTGACATTCCGCCTACTGATTTCTGTTTCTCTATCAGCAATACTTTCTGCCCATTCTTGGATAAAATGCAGGAACTCATTAGTCCAGCGAAACCGCCACCTATAACTATTACATCATACCTATCATTCATACAATTTTTACTCCTTGCTGAATTTTGCTTTCTCTATACATCATACGCCTTTTTATTGCACAAGAAACTCCACTTTCTTTACGCTATCTTGTATTTTCTCAATTATCATGTCACAATCTGACTGTAGACAATTTAGGCATGGCGCAATAATTAGTATATTCTTATCGTCTGGATAAAGCAGAAGCCCTTTATTAATCAGAAAGTTTGTTAACAGTTCTGCTATTCCCCACTCTTCCATGTTCTTAACTTGTATATCCTTAAAAATAATGGAAATCATAAGGCCTTTACCTCGTATGCATTCTACTAACTTGGAATCCCCTATGCTGGCCTGTAATCCATTTAACAGATACGTTCCTAATGTTTCGGAATTCTCAACATATTTATTTTCCAATAACTGTTCGATATTCTTAATTGCAGCTGCACAAGCTACTGGATGTCCGCCTGTTGTAAAACCATGTTCTAATATTTTCTCATCTGCCTTTTTACCATAAAAATTATAAAATACATCTTTTGTAACAAGCACGCCACCCATTGGAATATATCCTGACGTAATTCCCTTCGCAACCATCATTAAGTCTCCCCATATACCATAGTACTGGGAAGCAAACAAGGTTCCAGTACGTCCAAATCCTGTTGCCACTTCGTCAATAACAATTAAAATATTATGTTCCTTGCAAATGTTGTATATTTTCTGTACAAACTCCAAAGGCAACACATTTACTGCGTTTGATAGCTGAATTAGTTCCATAAAGATCGCTGCTATTTTGCCTTCTTTCTCTTTACAGTAGTTCTCAAATGCATCTACACATTCCTGTACCCATTCTTCCTGAGTCAGATTCTCTGGTCTTTCTAGAGGATCTGGCACTGGAGTTTGATGAAAACTATCATATGGGATTCCATAGTCATCCATGGAATAGCCTTCATGCGCAAGCATCATCGCTCCAATACTAGAACCGTGATATGCACCTTTTAACGATACTATAATCCTTCTGTTATCACCAAGATTATTCCAGTATTTTAAGACAATCTTAATAGCGGTATCACATGCTTCTGAACCACTATTGGTAAAAAAGGCGGAGTAGAAATGGTTCTCGCTAAGTTCACATAATTTCTTAGAACAAGCGATCGCAACATCATCTGTACATGTAAATAGAGATGTATTCTCTAAAGTTGTAAGCTGCTTGCTAATCTCTTCTATTATCTCCTGGTTCTGATGTCCAACATTGGTATTTAGCAAAGTTGACACACCATCATACATAACCTTTCCCTTTTGATTGGTATAGTTATTATTGGAATCTGATTTCACAATAACCTGATAGCTTTTATCTATGTAGTCGTGCATTTGTTTAAATGCATTCCACACCTTTTCTCCATCCTTTTTGCTATATAAATCTGACATAGGCCCCCCCCCTTCTAATCTTTCTATCTTGCACTGTAACCACCATCTATTACAATATTCTCACCATTCATACTTTCCTGGTTTAGCAGATACATAACAAGATTGGCAATGTCTAATGGATTCATATACTGCTTTGGTAATCCGCCACATGCAAACATCCATTTTTTATTAGTAGAAAAGCTCTTCCTTGCTTTTGATAGCATTGGTGTTTTAACAAAACCTGGACTTATGCTATTAGCAATAACTCCTGCGTCACCATAATCTAATGCTAAACATTTTACAAATTCAATTAATGCAGCCTTAGTTACACTGTATGCTGTCAAATTGTAAGAACCAACAACTCCAAGATGAGATGCGAACATTATAATATGACTTCTTTTATTTTTCATTAAATATGGAAGAACCAATTTCGTATATTGAAAGATCAGGGTTAAATTAATCTGTACAGTCTTGTCCCAGTCCTCCTGACTTAACTCCGTCACACTTCCAGGAATCATAATACCTGTTGCAAATACCGCTCCATAAAGATTAGACGTTTGGTCTAATAAAGCCTGCAACTTATCTACTGCTGCCTCATCTTCCATATCTAATTGAAGAACCGTTGTCTTCTCATCCTCAAGTTCCATAACTGCATCACTTTTATCAACCGCAATTACACTGTATTCACTTTTCAGACTTGATACAACCGTTTTTCCGATTCCTCCACTAGCTCCAAAAACAATTACTTTTTTTTCTTCCACAACAATTCCACCTTTGATTTTTACAGCAAACCACCATCAATTACGATTGTTTGTCCCGTAATGTAGCTTGCCTTATCACTAAGAAGAAATGCAACAACATTAGCGATTTCTTCTGTTTCACCAAGTCTGCCCATTGGAATTTTTTTCCTTACTGCACTCAGTGCCTTTTCTGGCATATTCTGTACCATTTCAGTATTGATGTAACCAGGCGCAACCGCATTTACTCTAACATTTTTGCTAGCAACTTCTTTGGATAATGACTTTGTCAAACCAATCACTGCCGCTTTGGATGCGCAATAATTTCCTTGACCAGCAACGCCCATTAATCCACTAACGGAGCTAACATTAACAATTGAGCCTTTCTTCTCTGTAACCATGCTAAGCAATACACTCTTAATTACGGAGAAAGTACCATTTAAGTTTGTATCAAGTACAGTGTCCCATTCATCTCGGCTCATCATAAAGAATAATTTATCTTTATTAACACCTGCGTTATTTACAAGACCATCAACACCGCCAAGGTACTCAATCATTTCTTTCATAACCGTACGAACTTCTTCTTCGTCACGCACATTCATATGAAACATCTTTAATTTTCCAGAATTTTGTTTTGCTATTTCATCTTCAAACTCTTTCGCAACCTGTTCCGAGGAATTGTAAGTTGCCGCAACCTCTGCACCTTCCTCAATTAGCTTTAACACAATCCCTTTTCCAATTCCTTTACAGCCACCTGTAACTATGATTTTCTTTCCTTCCAAATCTGCCATATGTATTCCCCCTTATTCTATTTTGCAATAAGATATGCAATATAGTTTCCTGTTACATCATACCCTGTAACTAAAGCACAGGACATATCTGCTCCACCTTTGCCATCTGAAGTAATTTTCTCTGGTATCTTATTCTCTCGCATGCATAATGCACCAATGGCAAGGGCAACATTAAAGGAAGAACCTAATGTTTCACCTGCATATTCTTTGATTTTGTCTACAACTACAACATCTTCTGGTAATACTTCTTTTAGAACATCTTTTTCAATCTTATCAAAGTAATTTCCACTGGTAACAGTAAAGACTGTATCAACCTTAATGGAATTGTTCTCTAAGAAAGTAGACAATGCTTTTTTCAATCGAACTTTTACATCCTCTTCATCTATCTGATCAATAAGTGGGTATTTTCCTAAACTGCACTCACAGAAATCCAACAATGTACAATAGTGTTCTTTATTTTCATCCTGATGAAGCAAAAAGCTTACTGTAGCTTCTGCTACCTCTGCTTTTGTACAATATGGATTTGCTTTTAAGGCATTATAAACTGGTTCGCAATATTCTTCTACTGAACCGGATAAAATGTAATCTGCATCTCCTTTATCTAGCAGCATCTGAGAATATCCCACATTGTTGCTTCCCATAACGATTGTGCTAACCCCTTTACAACCTAAGTTCATACAAACATGACCAACACAAGCATTGGACACTGTACTTGCAAATACAGTAGGGCTGCAGACATCTGGGTCCCCTTCTAATACCATATTAGCAAATTTGAGATTGGAAACCATTGGACCGTATCCCGTTGAAAAAATGGTTCCTGCTCGGAAAGAGTCCATTTCACTCATCTCAACTCCAGCATCTTCTACCGCTTTTACTGAAGTGTATACAACCATATCAGAGTAGCGATTCATTCTTCTTCTTGCTCGTGCTGGAAGCACAGATTCATACTCTATTTCTTTTTTCACATCACACCCAGCATCTGCTTGGTTTAAACGTTCCCATACCTCATTTACACTTGTTCCTAGACTACTTATAATTCCGACGCCAGACCCATATCCTTTTTTCATTTGCTTTCCTCCAAATTTATTTTTTCATCGAAACAATATGTAACAACAGCTTTTGCAACAGCTTTTCCATTCACAATCCCTTTACATTTTACTTTTGCAAATTTTGAAAAACTGCTAATAAAGTCCGCTTCAACAATCAGCTGCTCCCCAGGTACTACCTTTCTAAGAAATTTGACTTCGTCAATTTTGGACAGATATGCTTTCAATGATTTACTTTCCTCTTCTGAGTAGAACATAAATCCACCAATCTGTGCCATTGTTTCAATAATAAGTACTCCTGGAAAAACTGGTTCTTCTGGAAAATGTCCTTGAACCCATGGTTCATTCATGGAAACATTCTTTACACCTCGAACGTGTTTCCCATAATCAATTTCATAAATATCATCTACAAAAAGCATAGGATATCTATGAGGTAATGTTGCATAAATCTCTTCTTTCTTCAATTACTTAACCTCCTCCAGAATATCTTCTAACAAGTTCATTCCTTGTATTTCTCTTTCAATAATTACGTTCAATGTTTCATCTAATTCAGCGATACAGCTAGAATCCTCAACTGACTTTGCCAGCAGATTAGAAGTCTTTTTCCATGTCCTAGCAAGACTAGTATACAATTTTGAAACCTCTTGAAATTTTTCAATTCCTGTCATTTTACCAGCCTCACTAAGGAAACGTCCGTAGATTCTTCTAAAGTTTCCTCCACCTGTTCCTAATCGCTCCATGAGATAGGAATAGGTCAAAATAATATCCTGCTTTTCATTGTCCATATCACCTTGAAGCATCTTCAATATTTCCTTACGAAACATCTTTATTCCATCGATCCCCATTTTAAAGGCAAATGGGTATTTCATTCTCTGAATATTCAATCTAATTGCATGCATGAGTTCTATATCAGGTTTCTTCGTTGTGCATTCTGGTAACAAATACACCTTATATGTATTTCGCGAATTTACTCCACTTTCCTTTGCTGCTCTTGCCTGTCGAAGTTCCTGATAACTAATAATCTGTGGGGCATCCCATCTGTGGTCCAATAACATAACCTGTTCTAACTCATCATCATATCCTGCTAATATTGCATTATGCAAACCAAATCCAATATTTTTAACTTCTGCAAGATAAGGCTTAAAGTAAGGAAGATAACGTATCGAGAGATCTAAAATAACTGGCATGTCCTTATCTATGTACCCTTTTACGGTCTCCCATGCTAAATCTTCATCATCAAAACTTCCCGTCACAACTGTTCCTCCAACTGCATAGGCTAAATTTAATTCAATACTTTCATTTTTTCCTGATAGAAAACATGAATTATCTTCTACATAATACTGATAAATAAATCCTAACCCAGCACCTAACCCGAACACCATATCCTCTGAAAATGGATAACCATAATAATTAAATATGATTTTAGATACTGTTGTGCTACAATTAGACCCCATCGTCTGATAATCTAAAATATTTTTTACTACTCTCATCATACTATCACTACCTTATCGCAGTATCTTATCCTTTCATATGTCCACAACTTACTTTCCTTAAGTACTGTTCATATAAGTCTCTACCTGCACAATGGCATATATAATAAATATTCACCTTATTTTTTTTATTACTAAGATACAGTCTCTTAAGCTTATGGCTGCTTACTATATATTCCTTGTCATACACATGCACTTTGTACTTGCGATCCGCCTTTTCAACCCAAGCATAAACCCATTCCTTTTGAGAATCAATTGACATTTCATATAATCGATTCTTAAGTTCTTTTGAATTGAGAATCATGAAAACTGCAGTTTCTTGGGCGACTTTTGAAAATGTACCATAATTGATATAATTTTTGATTCCATCCACTTGCAGATATCCTATCCCCACTTCATGTAGTACCTGTGCTAAAAAATACTGTTCGTTTATCTCAGGATTGTTTGCGTGACATACAAGTTCTAACTGCTTTTGTTCACATATATTCATCAGTTTTTTCGAAAAACTTTTTGATGTATTGTGATACAGATTACATATGTAGGAAACAAGGGTTTTATAATCATTTTTACTATAATACATGTAACAATTCTCCACTTCTTTGAAGTAAACGTTCAGCTAATTCTCTTTCCGTCTTAGCAATGTCTACTAGAGTCGTTTCATATAACTTACTTGCTCCTGCCGCATCTACATTAGTATTTTGCACAATCTCTTTAGAAACTGTACTCCACTTTTTCGAAAGCTTATAATATTTACTATACAGCTTTCCGATCTCTGAATCATGTATATATTGCTCATTTGCTTCTTTTAAAAATCTTCCATATAGCCTTCGATAAAAACCGCCTCCTGAGACAATATCACAAAAGAATCGGAATAGTACTGCATTTTTTGAATATGTATCTTGATTTGTTTCCTTAAAGAAAAAGTTTTGAAAGTTTTCGACTTGCTTTATTCCAAAGTAATCACTTTCTCCATATAAATAACGAAACATTGTATTATAAATGGAATTACTGATTATTCTAGATAGATGCTTTTGAATTGCACAATAAGAAAGTGTTGGCCTTAGATGAAAGATTGTATTTCCAGGGTGCCTTACCACTACATCTTTCGGGTTCATTGCATCTAATAAGCAATCCCATGAAATAATAACTGGTTCCATAATATTGGGTTCATGCAAAAGTACTTTGTCTTTGCCAGTATTAGAAATGACGGTAACATGATTTCCAGCAGAACCATTGATAATCCTAAATACTGATTGCATCTGTTCCATATTGTTCGTCATGGAATCTGATAGATATTTCATGTATTTATTAATGGCAACTCTAACAATGACTGGCTCATCATTTTTTATGTAGGATTCAATGAGTTTACGCGTCTCAGTTTTTGTTTTGGGCTGACTTACATCAATAGCTAATTTAAGATGCCCTGCCAAAGTATAAATATCATTTTCGTTATTACCTGAAAAACACTTATAATTCCGATTCAGCCCAAAATGAATATCAGATGACGAAAAGTCAAATGCCTCTCCTACCCCAAAGCAAAATGCCTCTGAAAATGGATACCCATAGTAAGACAAAACAGTTGATAATGCGACAGCCCTGCAATTGTTACCTATTGTTGGTGTTATATTCATTCAGACATACCTCCAGCCATTTTTTGTACTCATCATTACCTATTGCTTGGTATAATTGCTGAATATATTGAATTAAACTTAATTCCTTACTCCCTATTCTATTGCCATACTCCATAACATAAGATAGCCACTGTAACTGCCACTTGGCGTGCTCTTGAAATCCTGGAATCTCTATTGGCTTTAACCCTCGTTCTAAGCAGTATTTAAATAAGGAGATCCCACAAAAATCCCCTACCTGTGCATTTATAAAAGAGAAGAAACGCCTTATAAAAAGCTTTGTAGCAATTGAGATCACATAATTTTCTTCTAGTTCTTTCATGTTAACCATTCCTGGAACGTTTAACATTAATAGTTTGTTTTGCCCTTCAAACAATGAACATTCTTCCACATTCATATTTTTAGTTGTACCATCTTGGACATCAATTATAATAAATGCATCCTCGTCATAATCGTAGCCACAGCATACAACTGGGACAGGTTCCGTACCTAGGTTTGCATCATTTTTATAAAGAATAACCAAAACAATTCGCATCTTCAGATTCTTAATTACGTTCTGAATAAACTCCGTTTCTGAATCAAACATGTATTCTTCATAGTATAATCCACATGCATAAGCCAGATTCTTCTCTGGAGATATCCTTGTCCTTTTAAACTGATTTTTTTTAAGATAAGGAATTTCTCCTCCCAGAGCAATGCTTACTGCTGTCTCATGATATGTGGATTTTGTAAACCGCAATACATTTAAATACCCATTTACTCTTATATCATTTGTTTCTTCCCATGCTTTATCTGCACGGGGAAAATAAATTTTTCTACCCTTCATCGTTCACTTTTCCTTCAATCTGGTTTCTTAACCATTGAGGTATTACAAGACAAAGCTTATCGTTCTTGTCTAAAATACCATGCACTGTTTTTCCGCGAGCATATACTTTTTTCTCATCTTTTCGGCATAACTCATACCGAAACTCGATTTTAGACTCGCCTTCGATTCTGAATTTCAGATTAATAATATAATCTTTCATATCATATTCCAATGCATGTCTATATTCACACTCTGCTTTGAGAACTGGGAATTTTAATTCTTCCATATCCTCGTTTCCGTCATACATGCCAAGCATCACTTTGGAAAACTCATATCTTGCTTCTTCAAAAAAGCAAAAATAATTACTGTGATGAACAATACCATAAGCATCTGTATCTCGAAAACGTACTTGAAACTCATATGTATATGTTATCCAATCCATATCCGCTTCCTCATTTCAATTTTACTAATAACTTATCATTATTAAAATCCATCTGTTGCATTATAATATTGTAAATGTGATATGCTTGAGAAAAATAGGCAAATCCCCAATGTGAACACTGCAAGTAATTATCTTTGTGCTTTTTAAACATGTTTGTTGGGTCCATTCTAGACTGCTTTACATTAAATGCCCATGTATATCCTGCTCCATCTTTGCAATTGAAATTCCTTTGAAAATATTCCCCATACAATAATTGATCCTTATTTATGGTAACTTCTTTTCCAAAGAAATCTCTCAATTCAGTTTGAACCTTGTCGATTACAATACTGTATTCTCCTGATTCCCGCTTTGGAACAGTCAATTCAAATTGCCAGTCTTTTGCCTCTTTCTCATACGACTGACTATTGTATAAAATTTTCCAGATCCTTATGTTTTTTTCTTCCTGCAGATTTATGTGATATTCATAGTCCCCATCAAAACAATCACTAGTCACGGTTCCACGTATTACAACCTTATTGTTGTTTTCATATAATTGCAGAGGTTCTTTTATACGCAAGTCCACAATGCAATCTGCTTCTTCCAGAACAGATTCTCCGTCCATGACTTCAGTTCCTACAGTTAACTGGTTGATATCTGCAACTTGCTTAATTGTACTTTTTTGAGCACACAGATTTTCTAATTCACTCCACACATCTTCTTTCAGAACATGATGGTCAAAATACTGTGTATATACGTAGCCTGCGTAAACCGGTAATGTTACTTCACGTATTGGCAAAAGGGTAAATAGCAATTCAGTTAGTCCTATGTCGTCAATCCCAATACGCTCCAAGTACTGCTTTAGAGTCGTACCATTGTATTTTACGGAATACTTCATCTTAAGACCTTTACAGGAAAAATGATTTTCCAAGAAGCTAATCCATTCTAATCCTAGCTCTTTGATTGTATGAAATAATTCCTCAATGCATGATTCATACTTTGGATACTTATCTATCAATGCATTTTGAAAGGACTCTATCTGAAACTCACAATCTATTGTTCCCCACAAGCTACCTATCTGTAGTTTGTGGGGTTCTGCTTCATCAATATCAAAAGACAAGTTTACATCTTCACAAAACTGTCTCATGATCCCTTTTGCTATATCATTGGAATAGAAAGGATATACTTTTCTTTCATCCTTACTATCTGTTATCTTGCAAACTTCAAAATGGCAGTTTATTAACAAACCAATTAAAGAAGTTGCAATACCATTCCCTATAATTATAGCTTTTTTCTTATTATTCATTTTCCACACGTCCAAGTAAAATACTTGCTGTATTTCCCGCAAATGCATAAGAATTAGATAATGCATAGTTCACTTTTGTCTCAACCTTTTCTGTTAAGAAATCATGAGCTTCACTTACATCCATCTTATCTGTTAAACGAATATTTGGAGCAATACAGTCATTCTTTAAACATAACAAAGTAGCTGCCATTTCAACAGCTCCTGCTGCTGCAAGACAATGTCCAATCATGGACTTATTAGATGCTACATAAAGGTGCTTATCTTTTCCAAAGAAGTTATTGATTGCATCTACTTCCATCTTATCATTTAAACTTGTACCTGTTCCATGGGCATTAATATAATCCACAGCATCTTTTGATACTTCTGTATGAGCCATTGCCATTTCCATAGAAGCAAGTGCACCAACTCCATCAGGACTTGGGCTTGTAATATGATACGCATCATTATTGATACCGTATCCTAGGATCTCTCCATAAATATGGCTTCCACGTTTCTTAGCACTTTCCATGGTTTCAATTACAAAAAATGCTCCGCCCTCACCTAAATTAATTCCATCACGATTGTTATCGAACGGCTTACATTGTCCTTCACTTAGTGATTTTAGTACGTGGAATCCCGTACATGAGAATTCAGTTAATGGATCTGCCCCACCTGCGATAACCATATCTGCTTTTCCTGACTGGATTAAATCATAAGCAATTCCAGCTGCTGTTGTACCTGCTGCACAAGCAGACATCGTAGTATAACAGCCTCCTTTTATACCGCACTTTTCTTTTATCCATGGTACAAAAGACGGAATCTGAGTCAGCCACTCAGGTTCGCATTTTCCGTTTCGTTCATCTCTAACATAGCTCATAATTCTTCCATTTGCAGCAAGAGAAGTTGCAAATGCTAGATAGGCTCTTTCGTTGTATTGTGAAACTTCGTCAACTGATATTTTCGCATCTTCAAATGCTTCATCAATTGCACGTTCCATTATATATGTAATTCGTTCTTTATCGTTTTGGTTTTCTGTCAAATATGGAAATTCTGCATTTTCTATTTCGCCTACATACTCTGTTTTCAATCTGCTCGCATCAAATAAGTTACATTTTTTTAAACCAGAAACGCCATTCAGTAAATTGTTTAAATATTCTTCTTTATTATTGCCATTGCTTGTAATTACACCAATACCAGAAACAACAATCCTTTTATCCATACTATTCAACACCTTTTACTTCACGGATATAATCAGCAATAGAGGATACACTTCTAAAGATAGCCATATCTTCATCACTAACTTTAACATCAAACACTTCTTTCAAGCCAACAACTAATTCTAATGCATCTACAGAATCCAATCCAAGACCTTCTCCATCTTCTGCATATGATTCAAATATAGGTGCATCGTAATCGATTTCATCTGGATTTACATCCTCTAAACCTAATTTGTCAATAATCATTTCTAATACTTGTTTTTCTAATTTTGTTTCCATACTCTCTTCTCCTTTTCATAAAATCATTTTTGGGCGTTTGCGAAACGATATTTATGACAAAACAAAAGCCCTGTCTGCCATTGTAGCACCCCTGCGTAACTTTCTCGTGCAACAGAGTAATTTACATCTATCTCATTCGAGCTAGTTTCGCAATTACCTATAAAAACTGTTATATAGTATGCATTTTTATTTTGTCACATTATAGACTTAATGTCAATTAAATTGCCCTAATATTTCTAAATTTATGAATCATTTATGATAAAGTCCTAATATTTCTAAATTCGATTTACTTACTAATTATTTTTTTCTAACTAAACGATAACTATCCTCTATTTACATATTGCAAATACAAAAAGGAATGAATGCTTCTCACACTCATTCCTTTTCTACCTTCTATATATCCCGGACTCCAATATACCGAAACGTATCCATCAGGCACAATGCCCCAAATCCCACCTCTGGATTGGGGTACTCAGGAGCAAACGCCAATTGTCTCGCACCGGCAATCAAGTACGCCTTCACCTTTTCTCCATATAAAAATGGATCAAATCCTCTGACAATTCCCCATTCCATTAAAAGGGCTGCTGCACCTGCCACAAATGGCGTTGCCATAGACGTTCCTGTCTTTTGGGTATACCCTCCATTTGGCGCACTTGACAAAATATTTACTCCTGGTGCCACCAAATCCGGCTTAACCTGACCAGTCAAGGTATAACCGCGACCTGAGAAAAATGCCAAACTATCGGTGTCACTGTCATAGGCCCCAACCGTAATTGCCTTTGATGAAGTAGCAGGAACCGTTAATGTTGTAGTAAGTGATGGACGAAGGAATTTCGTTGTAGGATTCACTCGTTCTGCAATGGGAAACCACATGTAATAATCCCCTGTTACAATCCTGCGTGGTGTAAATTCAAACCGCCAGATCCCCTCTGTCAAAAAGTCATTGCCGGTCGCAGGAATCATTTCAATATAGATTTCCTGCAAACGATTGTACGGTGTAGGTTCTCCATAGTACAGAAAAACCTGTGTTTCTTCTAACACAAACTGCTGCTTGCCTGCTGTCCTGGTTATTGTTCCCGAACTGGTATCTCCAGGCGCATGAATCGTGATATCAAAATCATCATAGAAGTTCTTCCAAATCTGCATATTAATAGTTCTTTCACCACTAGCTACAGACATTTCAACATTCTGTATTTCTCCTTCTACTAAAACACCCGAATGATGCCTAGAAGAAGAACCTTCATTGCCCGAACCTATTACTATGGTATTTTTCCAAAGTCCCGATACATCATTAATATACTGTTCTAGAATGGAGTTATTGGCATGAGAACCATAATTATTACCAAAACTGATATTAACTGAAAGGGGACGTTGCAACTCAATGGCACGCCGCACTACAAAATCAAGCCCTTGCATAAGCTGTGTTGTCCTTGGAAAGCTGTCTGTTGTAGATGCTCCTAATTTTACAATGAGAAGTTCACTCTGAGGTGCAACACCTCTTGGTGCATTTTGCTGCCCTCTCCCACCACCTGCTAATATACCTGTTACATGGGTTCCGTGACCAGACAGATCCTGACTTGGGACTATATTAAAACGCTCTTGTCTTGTCTTCGCACGCAATGCCTCATTAATTTGCATTTGTGTATATAAGGTTCCAGATGTATAGCCCTCGGGAGGCGCATTGTCACCTGATGCTGGAATCGTCTGATCCCATAAATCTAAGATACGAGTAGTTCCATCCTCATTGCGAAAGTCAGGATGGGAATAATCAATGCCTGAATCCAGCACTGCCACTAATATGCCTGAGCCAAAAAGTCCTGATGGCGAACTCTGTACTGGTGTTATACAAGATGCACTTTTGCCACTGGTAACAGCAAAAAAAAGTCCTCGTGGCATCTCAATATACTCAATCTGAGGGTATTCACTCAAACGGCCAATCAAATACTGCGGAATTGTAATAATTGCATAACCCGCAAGCAGCTCCACCACAGAAATCTCTAATTCCCGACGAATATTGTCAAGGCTCTCTGCATATCGCACAATCAGCTCCCAGGTATTGTTTGCCGCATCATATCCAAGATTTAAGTCCGCCGTCTTCTCTCTTTGCTCAACCGACGAGTCCAAAGCCAGCTTTAACTGGTTGTCAATCTTCTCACTGTTCATTGCTACCTCAGTAAACACTTTTCCTTTATTGTATGAAAGAAAGTGTCCATATGTTATTCACTACTCAGTATCACGAAATTGTAAACTGTATAACTTCTTATACATACCATCTAGTTCCATCAGCTTTTCATGATTGCCCTGTTCTACAATTTGACCATCCGCAATAACAGCAATCTCATCGGCATTTTTAACCGTTGATAGACGATGTGCAACTGTAATCGTTGTTCTGCCTTTACCCAATTCGTCAAGTGCTTGCTGTATCAAAATCTCAGTGGTATTATCCAGTGCACTGGTTGCTTCATCCAGAATAAGAATGGATGGATTCTTTAGAAATACACGTGCTATACTCAAACGCTGTTTCTGACCACCAGACAAACGAACCCCTCGTTCTCCAATCTGCGTATCGTAACCATGTTCCATTGTTAGGATATAGTCATGAATGTTTGCTTTCTTTGCAGCTTCCACAACCTCTTCTTCTGTGGCATCTAGTCTTCCATACAAAATGTTATCTCGTATGCTGGCATTGAACAAATAAACATCCTGCTGCACGATACCAATGTTTTTACGTAAAGATTCCATGGTAATATCACGAATATCTTTATTATCAATGAGTATTTTCCCAGAGGAAATTTCATAAAAATGAGGAATCAAATGGCAGATTGTTGTCTTGCCACCACCACTTGGTCCAACCAGAGCAAACTTTTTGCCCTTGGCAATATCCAGATTCACATGGCTTAATACCTCTTTGTCTTCATCGTAGCTGCAGCTCACATCCTGGAACGATATATGTCCTTCCAGCTTACCAGCGGGCACTGCTCCTTTACTATCTTTCTCAGGCTCCTGATCCATAATCTCAAGGAAACGTTCAAATCCTGTAACTCCACTTTGATACTGTTCCATAAAATTAATTAATGTTGTAAGCGGTGATAAGAATAGATTAATCGAAACAATAAATGCTGAGTAGTCACCAAAATTAATATGACCCTTATATAAGAACAAACCTCCTGCAATCAATACAATTACATTGAATACGTCTGTTACAAAAGAGGTCGTTGAGAAAAACTGTCCCATGGCTTTATAAGCATCACGACGTGAACTGACGAACTCTTCATTTCCTATCTCAAACTTCTTCGATTCTTCCTCTGCATTGGTAAATGCCTTGGTAACGCGAATACCAGATATACTGCTTTCAAGAGATGCATTAATCCTGGCAACTGCTTCTCTACTTTTCTTAAATGCTTTACGCATTCTAACACGTAAAGAAAGTGATATGAACACTAAGATTGGTACACAGGCAAAAATGATTAGTGTTAATCCCCAATTGATCGTTCCAAGGTACACGAATGATGTAATAATTGTAATGGAACAGATAATGATATTCTCAGGTCCATGATGAGCCAGTTCGCTTATATCCATTAAATCATTGGTCATTCTAGACATAATCTTTCCTGTTTCATGTTCATCAAAGAAACTGTATGGAAGCTTTTCGAGATGATGAAACATATCACGACGCATCTGTGCCTGCATCTTGACTCCCATAACATGCCCCTGATACTGAATAAAGTAACGTAATAACATACGAATAAAATAAAGCATAAATAAGGTAATACCTGCAAAGATTATCATCCGGTAATTACGATTCGGGATAAGATTATTTAGCATATTTCGAGTTACAATGGGATATACAATACCTATTACTGACACTAGAAAAGATGCAAGCATGTCTAGTATAAATAATATTCTATGTGGCTGATAGTATTTTATAAATCTTTTTAACACTTTTATTAATCCTTTCTTTCCTTTTAAAGTCTAGTATAGCACATTTTCGTTTTTTTTTGGCATAACCTTTTTGCGTTGTATTAGTAAGATAACGTGATTCAAACGATTACTGAATCGCAAGAACAGTTGGATCATGGTACAGAAGAGATAAATGAGAATTCACAGAAGATTACATCGAAGAGTGCCGAAGTTAAGGAACAAACGGAGAAAGTACTGAGTGACGTGGGAAGGGTAGCTGCCTGTTTTGGAGTTTTATATATACTATATATACACTATTTTCCAGACTGACTACATACTTTTCTTCAGTACTACATTTAACCATTTCTCATGGTCTCTTCTCACCCTAACATCACCAGTTACATACATCTCTAAAACTTTATATTTTCCAACTTTACTAATTAAATTTTCAAAGAGTTCTTCCGTCATATCCAAAAAATAACGTCCATTCCTATGTCCAGCCTTTTCTCCATATTTAAACGAGCAATAAATAACTCCATCTTGCTTTAATGACTCATTTAATTTCTGCATTATATTAGGTATTTCTTTTTTGTCAACATGTAGTAAAGAAGCACAAGCCCAAACTCCATCAAATTCATTTTCAAACGATATATTTTCGAAATCCATACATTTCACTTGCTGCCCAATCAAATGACTTGCCATCTCACACAGCTTTTCTGACCCATCAATGGCAATAATCTTATACCCATTATCAATAAAATATTTGCTATCACGCCCCGAACCACAACCCAAATCAAGAATCTTAGCACCTTGGTTAAGGAATTTCAAAAATTGCTGATACTGCTCGCTCATATCAGCATTGACTGTATTTTCATAAAATTTTCGTTATAATAATCTATTGTTTGATTCATTTTTAAAACACTTCCTCTCCTACTTGTTCAGTTTCCCATCGAAATAAAAGATTATTAATTGCATGTTCATCCATTTTTCTTAAAAAGGCTTGTCTCTCTTCTAGGTTCTCTCCTGTCTGTCGCATCAAAGTTTCTCTAAGAGGATGATGACTACTTATTAGATACTCATTTCTCTTAGATAAGCGTTTTAAATACTTAATTGCTGGTACTTTTGCGAATTTCCCATCAACACCCTTATTACATTTGGGGCAAGCCAATACTAAATTCCAAACTCCATCCATATTAACATTTGGGGTAACTGTTTTCAATGTATGTGGGTAAAAATGATCTACATTACATACATTCCAAGCTCCTTTTTCTAATGAAACATCATCGAAACAATAGAAACATTTTCCCTTTTGATATCCATTTAATGCATCTCTCGCAGAGGTTACATCTTTACGTCTACGATTATTATCCACGAAAAATTCTTTCGTTTTGTCATCATATTCTATATTTAATAAGTTTCTTGATATTCGATTCTCCCACGCCGTCTCAACTAGATTCCACCTAGCCTCTGTTTCCTTCATAAAGCTATTGAACTGTTGGTTCTCTAATAACCCAAAAATTTCATCAGTAAGTATAATTTTCTTGGAACCTTTACTATAATCTTTTATGTAAAAAGAAATCGGTATATCATAACTATTCACAACATGAAATGCATCTATAACATTATTAAATCCTTTTTTCACTGTCACATTTAATAACTGTTCTTTCGTAATTTCACCAGTATTATAACTCTTGCAAGCCTCTAAAAATTGGCTCGAATTACTTGTAGCCTGTCTAGGGGCAGCTGTAATATGTTCACACAAAAATCTCGAAAATGGTTCTGCTAATTCTTCAAGGGTAATTATATTTTTCTGAGTAGGTGCAATTTCTAATAGACTCTTTGCTAATGCAAATTTATAGGAAGCTACGTTTCTACCAAATAAAATGATAGAGCGCCAATACGATTCTGTTGATGGACTTACTTGTTGAAACTCTTCAATACTGGACATTACAATCATATCCTTTCATAAAAATTGATTTAATCATAACAAATTACTCTATAGATTACAAATAATCCAGTTGAAAAAGAACATGTTCCCAAATTTTTCACATACAAAAAAAGAGACCTCTCATTACCGCCCCTTTTCCTTCCTAATACATTATAACATAAAATTTCCACAAAAAACGATAGCCCACCGTTTTTTCCTTCAAAACAGTGAGCTATTATAAAGTTTAGGAATAAATTCCTGCTTCTTCTCCAAATTCATATAAATACTGCACCACATTAATAATAGCATGTTGTACACTTAACTTTCCTGCCTGAAAATAGGTACTCTCTTCCTGTGCCATGTATTTTAAATCATATGCATAATAAGCGCCATTACGAAGTATTTGTGACATCGGCGTCTGTTCTGTCTCCAAATAATAAGATTCATCCAACGTATTTCCTGATATGTAGAAAGAGGTACGATTCTCATCTACATATTTTTCGAAAGCAGAGTGATTGCTATTAATTGCAGTCAAGTTTGATGCGTGATGTGGCTCATTCATATCGGATACATAGTGAGTACCTTTACCGATTAGTACTAAGGCATCTTCCATATTTCCTTCCTGTACTGCTGCTAAGGCATCATTAAAATACCCCATAGCACGTACCATGGCTGTTTTCGATTTGCTTCCAGTCCATGATTTTTCTGTATATGGATTGTAGAAGTGTCCAGCATAGGTTGCACTATCACTTTCATTTCCTACTTTGTCTGGCCAGTCCGTGTAAGTTTTGAGAGTATTTGCATTGGATGACTGGTTGAGCAAAGAATATCCTTTGTCGTGTCGTAAGATTGCTAGTGCCTGGGTTATTATGTACTGATGGGTATGAGTGCTTCCACCGCTTTTAAATTGTGGCTTAACTTGAATGTTGTGAGACTTGATAAACGTTTGAGCAGATGGTCTTAGGTCGATTTGTACTCCTTTTGCCTGTGTTGTAACTGGCTGAATCATACACAGAACCAGTGCACAGCTTAATAAAAGTACTCGCATTTTTTTCATGATATTTTTCATGGCATATCCTCCTCTAAATATAATATATGACTTTATTCCATACAATATATTTCGGCAAAAAAAACTCCACTTATAATCCTTAGAAACATTTTTCCTATACTTACTTGTATAAACAGATTATAAATGGAGTTTTTTTAAGTATTTGTTTCTCTATCTTACTCTAAACGAAGAAAAGTCCAATATGATAAATAATAAATGCTACTACATAGGCTGTCGCCATCTGAAATCCTATAGTTCTAAGAGTCCATTTTAAAGAACCCATCTCACGACGAATGGCACCAACTGCTGCAAAACAAGGCATGCACAATAGATTAAATGCCATATATGCATATGCACTTGCACCATTGAACACATCCTTAATTTGTGGAAGTGCACTAGTACCTGCCGCTATATTTTCAATTACAGACTCATCTGTAATACCACCAAATAACTGGCCAAATGTTGATACAATGTTTTCTTTGGCAATCCAGCCAGTACAGATACCAACGGAAGCTCTCCAATCACTAAATCCAAGCGGAATGAATATGAACTTAACTGCATTTCCTATGGAAGCTAAGAAACTGTCTTCCATATCACACATTCCACTAAAATTAAAGTTAGATAGCAGCCAGATAAGAATGGTAGAACCAAAAATAATAGTTCCTGCCTTAATTGCAAATCCTTTTATTTTTTCCCATGCATGAATTCCTACGCTCTTCAAAGTTGGGATACGATATTGAGGAAGTTCCATAATAAAGGTAGAAGCTTCGCTCTTAAATACGAATCGATTCAATATTAATGCACCTATTACGGCTACTACCAATCCTAACATATAGATGGAAAACAGAATCAGTGTCTTGTTATATCCTGAAAACAAGGTAGCTGCAAACATACAGTAAATTGGAACTTTTGCCCCACAGGACATGAATGGTGTAATCATCATGGTAATTTTACGGTCTTTGTCACTGTCAAGGGTACGGGATGCCATTAAAGCTGGTACGGAACATCCAAATCCCATAAGCAGAGGGATGAAAGATTTACCAGACAATCCGAATTTTCGGAACATGCGGTCCATTACAAAAGCCACTCTTGCCATATAACCACTGTCCTCTAAGAAGGAAAGCAACAAGAATAACACGAGTACTAATGGTAAGAAACCTACTACGGCTCCGACTCCTGCCATAATACCGTCAATTACTAAAGATAATACCCAATCCGATGCACCTGCATTGGTTAATAGATTGTTAAGCGCATCTGTTAATGCGCCCCAGCCTGTTTCCACTACTCCCGCAAGCCATTGACCTGGACTTGGTAATCCCTCAATAAATAAAAAGTTCTCACTAAATGTACATGCAAAGAGCAGATACATAACGACTGCAAACACTGGCAATGCAAGAAAACGATTGGTTAAAATCTTATCTAACTTATCAGACTTGGTTTCAACGTGTCCCTCATATTTCTTCTTTACAGTACTCTTAACAACTTTGGAAATGTATTGATAACGAAGATCTGCTATTTTTGCTTCTACATCACCATCACATGTTTCATTTAGCGAAGCGACTATTTTGTCAGCTTCTTTTTTGATGTGTTCTGACAGATTCTGTTCTACAAGCTCATCGCCTTCTGCTAATTTAATAGCTGTCCATTCTTTTTCTTCTTCAGAACCTTCTGTTAGGAGTTTCTGAATCTTTTCGATACAAGTTAATATGTTCTGGTCAAATAATTCCAAACGGTTCGGTTTTTGATGGAATTTCGCCACTTTAGAAGCAGCTTCCATCAATTCCTTCAAGCCTTTTCCGTTACGCGCCTGAATTGGAACTACTGGTACGCCAAACTCTTTGCTTAATTTTTTGAAATCGATCCTGTCACCTTTTGCCTCAACTTCATCCATCATATTAATAGCAATAACCGTTGGTATCTGTGTTTCAATTATCTGCAATGTCAGATAAAGATTTCTCTCAATACTTGTTCCATCTACAATATTAATTACTGCATCTGGTCGTTCCTTTACTATGTAGTCTCTAGCTACAATTTCTTCTGCTGAATAAGGAGATAGCGAATACGTACCTGGTAAATCTAGAATTGCAATATTCTTGTCTCCCTTATAAATACCTTCTTTTTTATCGACTGTAACCCCAGGCCAGTTACCAACGTGCTGTTTGGAGCCGGTCAACTCATTGAATAACGTGGTCTTTCCACAGTTTGGATTTCCAGCCAATGCTATTTTTAATGCCATACTTCCTCCCTTTTGTTAGCCTATGCTAACTCGTAACCAAAATCTATTCTTCTTATTTGAGCTCTATTTGTCTAGCTTCTGCTTTTCGTAAGCTCAGTTCATACCCACGAACATTTACTTCCACAGGATCACCTAATGGGGCTACCTTTATTACTTTAACCTGTACCCCTGGCGTAATTCCCATATCCATGATTCTTCTTCGCACAGGTCCTTTTTCACCTAAGGAAGCTACTACACCTTCCTGACCTGGTTTTAAATCTTCTAATGTCATTACAAAACCTCCTCTCTGACATTCCTACTAGCTCCTTTTGTTATGAAACCATAATTTTTGTTGCTAATCCTTTATTCAATGCGATTCTCACGCCTTTTACTAGCAGGATTAAACCGCTTGTATTAGAACCAAGTACCTGCACTGTCTGACCCTTAATAAATCCTAAATCAGTTAAATGCTTCTTTACATCATCTTTTCCTTTAAAATCAATGATTGTTTTTTCTTCTCCCACTGAAGCAAGTGCTAATGGCATAAGATCATCTTCTTTCCTTTATTAATATTTTATTAATATTTTATTGATATTGATTATCATTTTTATAGCTTTATTTTACGTGATCCTTTCTAGAAAGTCAATAATGATTTTGATAATTTTTCTCATTTAATTTTCTTAAACATTATAACGCCGAGGATTTGCTCTTGTTTCGCAAAACCTCGGCGTTTTTTCTATCTCTTACGATTCCTTTATAATAATTCTTTTAAAAGATAATCTGCCAGCTTCGTTATACTAGGATATTCAAAGAATACTGACACAGTAAGATTTAACCCTAATAACTGATTCACCGCTGCATTCATAGAGAATATCATCAGTGAATCTGCTCCCTGTTCACTAAATCCTTCTTGGATCGAGAGCTGTCCTTTGTCAAATCCCATAATGTTACCAAAGATGTCCTGCAGTTTTTCACATAAAAGTGCTTTTCTTTCAATACCTGGAAGCGTTTTAAACTTTTCTCTAACCTGTTTTGAATCTTGTTGCTTGCTTTGTGGGGCGATATCAACTTTCTTCGTAATTAGTTCTGATAGAAATTCTTCTTTTCCAATTGCTTGCTTCATGGAATTATTTAACTTATCCCAATCCACATCTGCAAGTAACAAAGTTTTGTATGGTTTCTGGAAAAATTCCTCAATCATCTTTTGTCCCTGTTCTTTGTCGATTGGCTTAATCCCCATTCGTTCAAGATTATTGGAGATAGCACTATTACTTACTGCCATTCCTCCTTCGCTCCAAGGTCCCCAACAGAATGTACATCCTAGAACATTCTGTTTTCTTAGATAAGCGGCAAATGTATTCATAAATCCATTGGCTGCACCATAGTTGGCTTGTCCCATATTTCCTATTAGGCTAGTTATAGAGGAAAGCATCATGAAGAAATCTAATTCTTTCTTTTTTACTGCCTGATATAAATGAACAGTTCCTGCAACTTTTGGCTCCAGCACTGTCTGGAACTCGCTCCATTCTAATTCTACCATCATTTTATCTTGTAGTACACCAGCCGTATGAATAACCCCACGTATTGGAGGCATAGAAGCGCTGCTTTCTTCAATAACCCTCAATATACTTTCGGCATCACACACATCTCCTTGCATACATACAACATTGGCTCCCTGTTCTCTCAATTGTTCTATCTGCTCCTTAGCATTCTCTCCTGGTTTATGACGAGATACTAGAATTAGATTCTTTGCACCTTCATTGATAAGCTGTTTTGCATACACATTTGCTAAAGCTCCCGTTCCTCCTGTTATCAGATAAGAGGCATCTTCTCTAATCTCAATTTTCTTATCACTTTCTTTGTTCTGTTTTAAGTAATCTTTATGGGAGATTAAACGTGCTATGTACCTAGTCTGTCCTCTCACTACAGATTCTTGTGACTCAACGCCTAATAAAGAAGCAAGTAACTTGTCATTTTCCATTGCTGCATCATCCACGTCTACGATTCCACCATAGATTTCTGGATACTCAATGCTTACAGTCTTTGCAAATCCCCATATCATAGAACCTGCTAAATTCTGTTTCTCTCTTAGTTCAAGATCCTGTACATCTTTCGTTACGATTGTAATCTTAGTATTTCGTAAGTACCCCTCTTTTGTTATTACCTGTATTGCGTGGAATAATCCTTTTACTCCTGAGTAGCTTACATCTTCCAATGGACCATTAAAAGGTTGTGCATGTTCATTGCAATATACAATCTGGAATCCGTTGTCTGCTCCCAATCTGGAAAGAGAGTGAAATACTTGTGACCAGTCCGCTTTTTCCTCTGGGCGAATCACAAACGAATTCTCATTTTGCTGTTCAAATAAAGTTCCTGCGAGAATTCCTGCTACATCTGCACCTTGCTGCTTAAACTTTGAAGCTAATAATCTAAGCGTATCTTCCTTCTCTGCAAATACTACGGTTTTCACTTCTTTTAGGTCTTTTCTTGGTTTGACATAACCATCATTTGTTTTCCAATCCATATGATAGTATTGTTTATCAAGTGTTTCCATTTCACGAAGGAGACTTTTGCTGTTGGTTAACTTAATCAGCATATGGTCTACTTTCATTAATACTTCTCCTTTTTCGTTGTAAACCATAATATCCACGTAAATAACATTATTCTTAATTTCCGATTTTGTATGGCACCATAATTTCTCGGATTCTCTATAGTTAAATGTAAGATTCCCTACATAGTAAGGAATAATTGTCTTATTAACAGCTTCCTTTTTGGATGTCTCCATAAGCTGATCTAGAATCAACGCTAGTCCCGACTGGAAGATACTATCAATCAATCCAGGATATAAAATGTAATCCTGATAGCGAGGTACTGTTTTTAGTGGCTCAATAAGGCAAATGCACTCATTTTCCTGTTTATGAAGCTTAGTAATTCTACGGAAACCATCCCCAAGCCAGAAGCCTGTGCTTCGCATATAGTCATATATGGTATCTTCCACATTCTCTTCAAAAGTAAGTTTCTCAAACTTACTAGTATCCACCTTAAGTTCACTGTTCTGGTACTGTTCCATATATGCTGCCTTACCCTGTGCATGTAATAACCACTTATCCTGCTTGTTGTTATAATCTCGGCTTGATATTTTAAATCTTGCCTCTTCTGTTTCTTTCTCTAAGTAAATCTGTACCTGTCTTTCTTCCTCCCCTTTTGCTGCTAATGGTGCACGAAATTCTATGTTTTGTAAGGAACAGCTCATCGGATTACTTGTATCCTGTATTGCAGATAACAACATGGAAGTATGGGCTGCTGCTGGAGATATACTGACATCAAAAATGATGTGTTCACTCATAAAATAAGGTTCTGTTGTAGAGAACTTAGTCTGATAAATAACCGAATCATTCTCTGTTGACAAATCAATTCTCTGTCCTAAGATTGGATGACACTCATCCAAGCTTACATTGGCCGTACTTCTATCATATTTAAGCTCCATCCAGTATTTTTTCTTATTGTACGGATAGTTTGGAAGTGTTACTTTTGTCCAGTTCTTTTTGCCTGTAAACTGAAGATTGTTCCAGTTAATATTCACTCCTGATGCATACACTTGTGCAATCTGCTGCGGAAGATATTCTTTCTCTTCCTGTCTCATACTTAATGTAGATGCAATCATCTGGCTATCACCAAAGGTCATTTTTGCTAAGGCTGCTAATACTCGGTTGGCGCCAACTTCTAAGAATAGATAATTCTGCTTTGTGTCTATACTTGATATTGCTTTATAAAAATCAACTTCTGTTCGAATATGATTGGTCCAGTAGTCTGCATCCAACGTTTGCCCTTGTTCTAATTCTTTTCCATATAAAGAGGAGACAAAACGGATAGCTGGTTCATGAAATGTAACAGCTTTTGCTACCCCATAAAAATCATCTAAGATTGGTTCCATAAGCATAGAATGAAATGCGTGGGATACTACTAGTTCTTTTGCTTGATAACCGGCTTCTTCTGCTTTCTTAACCAGCGCTTCCACATCTTCTGCTACACCTGAGATAACATTATTCTCCTTGGCATTTTTAGCAGCGATACAAACGGAATGTTCATAGCCTTTTAGTAGTTCATTTACAACTTCTTCTTGTGCATATATGGTTGCCATCTTACCATGACCTGGTGCTATATCCATGAGCCGTCCTCTGGCAGATACAAGCATTACTGCATCCTCTAAACTCATAATTCCTGCTGCAACTGCTGCTGCATATTCGCCAATACTATGCCCCATCACAAGCTCTGGTTTCACCCCAAGATCTTTCCACATTTGGTATAGCCCATATTCCACTGAAAAAATCAAAGGCTGGGCAAATACCGTTTTTGATACTGTATCTTCCTCTGCATCTGCTCCATACACTAAATCAAGAATTGATTTTAGAAGATAAGGCCGAAACAGCCTATCACATTGATTCATAGCATCTTGAAAGACTTTACTTGTTTCATACAACAATTTTCCCATTCTCACATACTGAGAACCCTGTCCAGTAAACATAAATACAGACTTTCTATCCTTTTGCAGAGTTTCTTTTACATTACAAACGACTCCCTTTGCATAGCCATTCTCCAGATAGGTTTTCATTCGTTCCATCAGCATTATTCTACTGTTACCGCTTACAAGAAAACGATAGGATAAATCTGCTCTTCCCCGGTTGGCTGTATATACAATATCCGCGATTTTCTCATCCTTTGAGGCTTCCAGCAAGTCATAATATACCTGTATTAACTGGTTAAGGGATGGTTCACTCTGTGCTGTAATTTTCAATACAAAATCCATTCCATCCTGTGTTTCCTCTACTTCTACTGCTTCTTTTGTTTTATACTCCTCTAAGATAACATGTGCATTAGAACCTCCAAATCCAAAACCATTGACTGCTGCCATTCTTGGTTTCTCTTTCTTTTCCCATACCACATTGTGGTCCACTACTTCTAGTTGCGAATGCTCCCAGTCAATTAATGGGTTCGGTTTATGAAAATGCAGGTTTCCAGGAATCATGTTATGCTTAAATGCCAAAAGCACCTTTATAATGGATGCAGTACCAGCCGCAGACTCCAGATGGCCTATATTGGATTTTACAGAACCGATTTTCAATGTGTTCCCTAATGTTCTGTTCGCTCCATAGGTAGATGCGACTGCATTCACTTCAATTGGATCTCCCAATTTGGTTCCTGTACCATGCATCTCTACATAGTCAATGTTATCTGAAGCTACACCTGCACGAGCCATTGTAGTTCTAATCAATTTTTCCTGAGACTCCCCATTGGGAGCAGTCAAACCATTGCTCTTACCATCTTGATTAATTCCTGTTGCCCTGACCACTGCAAGTATTTCATTGTTATCTCGAATTGCATCGGATAATCTTTTAAGTAAAATGACTCCACATCCTTCACCTCGCGCATAACCGTTTGCGGAAGCATCAAATGACTTACAATATCCATCTGGACAGGTCGCTTGTAATTTTGAGAATCCGATTCCTGTAGTTGGAGACTCAATTAAATTGACACCGGCTACGACCTGCATATCTGCCTCTCCCGTCTTTAAAGCAGTACACGCAAAATGCAGAGCGGTTAGAACGGAGGAACAAGCGGTATCCACCGATGCACAAGGTCCTTCAAATCCAAATGTATAAGAAATTCTTCCACACGCAGTACTCCAACTACATCCAGTAAGGGAATACGGATTAATTGTAGTTAGATCGCCTGACTGCGTCTGGGACAAATAATATTCATTGTTACAAATACCTACATAAACACCAGTATTACTTCCATTATATTTCTCAATATTCATATTGGCATTTTCAAATGCCTCCCAAGTGACTTCAAGAAGAATTCTCTGTTGTGGATCAAGTGCATTTGCTTCCTTCGGAGAAATGTTAAAGAATCTGGCATCAAATTCATCGATTCCACAATCCAGATAACCGCCTTTCTTATTACATGCTTTTCCAGCAGCCTGCCTATCCTGATCATAATATTTTTCTACATCCCATCTATCTTTTGGAACATCGGAAATTCCATCTTTTCCTTCTGATAACATCTGCCAGAACTGTTCTATGGAGTTTGCACCGCCAGGAAAACGGCAACTCATTCCTACAATTGCAATTTTTTCATCCTTAGACCTATCAACTTTCACTTTCTCATAAACTGGTACCATATCTTCTCTTTGAAGCATAACAATATGATCTGCTATTTTAGAAAGAGTAAAATATGTAAAGATATCTCCCACTCTCATATTTACATGGAAATACTCATTGATAACATCAATAAAAGCCGGAATATTAATTGAAACAATACCATACTCAAATATTGGAACATCTAAATCCGTAACACTAACCTGAAAATTTTCCTCTATGTACTGTACTAATTTTTCCTCGATAATATGCTTTGAATCTTTCTTCTCTATATGCTTCAACTTTCTGTCACTCTCCTTAAAGATACCTAAAAAGTACTGTTCTGTTAATTTTCTACGAAACGCTTTTCCACTTCCTGTTCTTGGAATCTCTCTCACTGGTATTACTTCTTTAATGATTATGCCTGTTTTTTCAAATACTTCAGCACATATTTTCCGACTTAGATTAACGAATTCTCTTTTTTCCCTTGGGGTATCCAATTGATGATCCGACCTGATAAACACGATTACTTTCTCGCTTTCATTTGATTGTCTTATTCCATTACATACCACACACTGATAATAAGAGGTACCGCTAAGTACCTTTTGAACAATTTCCTCTATTAGGATGCATGCTATTTTCTTTCCATTGGATACAACTAATTCTTTCTCCCTTCCAACAATTACAAGATGATTTCGGTACAAAAATCCTACGTCTCCTGTGTTCAGCCATATTCCATCTTTGAACACTTCCTCGGTTGCCTCTTTATCTTTGTAATAACCGTTACATACGCTTGTTCCACTTACATAAATATAACCCAGTCTTCCATCTACAAGTTCCTTAAAATCGTCATCACGAATACTGACACGAACATGTTCTAACACAGTTCCAGCCTCTACCAGAATATTATTGGCATTCTCCGGCTCTCTTACCTCTTGGCAGAACGTGTCCGTTCCTATTGTGGTTGTACTTTGATTGATTTGATATGTTTTCATAATTTGTCCCAATGAAACAGTCGATACACAAAGTGTGCTTTCCGATAATCCATAAAGTGGAATTATTTTTTCTATCCCCAGACCATATTTTTTCATGCAGGAACAAAATTCCTGACAAAGATTGTAATTAATCTGTTCACCAGCCAGTACTAAATTCTTAACATGAGAGAAATCCCATGTATAATTTTTTTGAGACTTTTGATAAATGTCAATAAAGTGCTTTAGCGCAAACGGTAGTGAAGCTACCCTAGTTGCTTGAAATTTATGTATCATTTCTGCCCAAATAATCGGCTTGTTCATATATAGTTTGGTTGAAATAAGACAAAGTTCTGATTTGGATAGAATTGGAACAAAGTGAAATGCAACTAGACCAAAACAATGTGATAATGGTGATAATGAAAGAAACCTATCTTTTTCATCAGTTTGATAATGCTTTATCATATCGTATGTATTGGCTGTCACATTAACTCCAGTAATGGCTGCTCCTCTAGGTTTATTGGTAGATCCAGAAGTATACTGTACATACATAATAGCATCTTCGTCATACTCTACTTCCTCATCTGTATAATCCTTCGCGTGTTGAATTGCTTCGGAATACTCTTTAATAGGGAAATATCTTAAATCACCCTTTTTCTCACTCTCATTATCACAAATTATGACAGGAGAAGTTAAAGTTTCTAAAATAGAATCAAGCATTGCTTTATTGCATGAATCCTTTGCAGCATCTACTGGTACCGCAATATAGCCTCCTAAAATGCAAGCCCAGAAAGAATATAAAAAGAATTCGTTGTCTTCACATAAAATGATAACTTCTGACCCTCTTTGTACTCCCTCAAACTCCATTTTTTCTCTCACATAAAAACTTCGACTCCATAAGTCACGATATGAGATAAATTTTTTTTGTTCGTCTGCAGTTATTAGTGTAATTCCCTTCTGGGTGCTTGAAAGTTCTTTTAACACTTGCACTACATTGGCTGTTTTATTCATGACACCGCCCCCCCAGATTGTATTTAGCTGTACAAATATGTACAAGGCTATATTAGATAATCTTGTTAAGCGATGTCAACAGATCTTAGAATAATGTCATATTTTTATACTTAGAATGTTATAATAGGATATTAAGTAACATTCCTTTTATCTCATCCAGCCCAATCACCATAAATTCTCCTTCTATAGGCTCTTGGCTACAGGTTGCTACTTGCACATCATCTGCAATTTTGTATACCTGAAACTGATATGTATCACATAACTGTTCCCCAACCTGCAAGTCAATCCCACTATTTTTTATGTCAAAGGAAAAAGAATCAAATGGTATGGATAGTCCTTTTCCTTCCGCCTTTACATAACTCTCTTTCAGTGTCCAATACGTAATGAATAATTCTTTTGCATTATCAGATGCAAGCAATGTGTTATATTCCCTCTCCGAATAGAATCGTTTTGCTATCTCTATATCATGTTCCTTGTTAAGCTCTACATCCACTCCAACGGGATAAGAAGACAATGCACAAATAATCCAGTCTCCTGAATGAGATACATTAAAATGAATATCCTTGTGGTTCTTTAATTCTGGTTTTCCAAACTCATTTTTTTCTATTTCAATATCCTTTCCTTCAATCCCGTAATGCTTCTTTAACGCATAACGTAAAAGCACTGCTGCAAATAACGAACGTATTCTGTCTGCTTCAAAACGATATTTTTGCATTTTTTCATATCGCTCTTTTGAAATGATCTTTTCCAATGCATGAAAAGTATCATCTACCTTTATTTCCTTAATAGAAAATGCATAACGTATCAGCATTTTTCTCATCCTTTCCGTTTCTTAATCGATTCCTCCTATGGAATAATTGTTACTAGCATTCCATAGAATCCATTCCTCGTATCCACTTGCATAAACCGCTTCAATTTGTTTCCTTATTTTTGTTGCATCATAAGTTATATGATCACTAAGCCAAGTTGCAGTAAAATCCTGTAGCCAAGGCCGTACCACAACCTGTGAATTCTCCGCTAGCTTTGTTTGGGAATCCTTCATAGCACGATATACAATCTCATATGGGGAGGCATCCGGATTCTCTACACCATAGCATCCACTGGCAAACTGTGATGGGTACACCATGGGGCAGATGCAATCCAAACTTGCAGACATTTTCGCATAATCCTGCCCAATGATTCTACTATCCTGTTCACTACTTATAATTCCACCAAATACATCTGCTGATACTTTAACTCCTCTACCCCTTAGATAATTTGCTGCACATTGGGTAAACTGTGCAATCAAATCCTGCTTACTTACTAGCTTTTCCTCTACTCCGTAAGTTACATTTTTCATGTTGGGTGCTGTTGGGAACCGTATATAGTCAAATTGAATTTCATCAAAACCAAGTGCCGCTGCTCTGCCTGCTACATTAAGAACGTATTTCCAAACTTCTCGCTTGTAGGGATTGACCCAGGCAAGCCCCTGATTGTCCCTGAATATGCTTCCATCTGTATTTTTAATACTATAGTCTGGTATTTTTTCTGCTAGAATTGGATCTTTGAAAGTAACAATTCTTGCGATTAGATAAATGTCCTTTGCCTTTAATTCCTGTACCAAAGCCTTTATGTCTTTAATGTAATTTTTAGTCGAACCAATTTCATCTGCCACGTCATAATCCATCTTATAAGTGATTTCACCACCATCATTTTTTATATCGATTACCATGGCATTTAAGTTCGTTGTCTCCACCAGTTTTACAAGCTCATTCATTTTCTTGCTGGAACCTGCCACTGGTCCTGTTACATAAATTCCTTTTACCTTTACATTTTGTACGTTATTGCTTATAGACTCTACCGCCTCTTTATCATCTCTAACAGTAGTATTATCTGACTTAGCTGTGCAAGCTACCTGTTCTGCTGATGTCATATCCACTTCTTTTATCTGCTTTTCTTTCCTCGCCTGTTCTGGATACACAAGCAGAATAGCACAACACAGCAATAAGGTTACGGAAACAATACGAAAAAAATTCTTTTGTCTCCTGTCCCCATTCAGTTTAGCCATGGCTTCCCCCAAAACATTCTTTATACTATAGTATTTTCATGTTCACCATTCTATCCTAACTTTTCTTAATTTTTACAATCTTTTTTTAGATCGATACCAGCTTTTCTAAGTTCCTCTAAAATAGCACAGATTGGTAAACCAACTACATTATAGTAATCCCCTCTAATTCCTTTCACATAACCTGCAAACAACCCTTGAATTGCATAGGCTCCTGCTTTATCCATAGGCTCGCCGCTCTTAACATACTCTTTAATCTCATCTTCGTTCATGGAGATAATCTCCACCTTTGTTTCTTCAAATAGTGTAATTATTTCCTGTTTTCCGCCTCTTCTAATAACAAGTGTTACTCCAGTGTATACAGAATGTTCATGTCCCTGTAAAGATTCGATCATAGCACACGCTTCCGCTTCATCCTTTGGTTTTCCAAGTATCACCTCTCCATTGGCAACAATCGTATCTGCCCCTATGATAATACATTCTGTTTCCTTCACTCTCCCTGCTGCTTCTAATGCTTTTACCTCAGACAATTCCATTACAACATCACTGGGCCTGGTCTTCGTAATCACTTCTTCGGTATCGCTTTTTTCGATGCGAAACGTAATCCCGCATTGTTCTAATATTTCTTTTCTTCTAGGTGACCCTGAAGCTAAAATACATTGATACATGTTAGTCCTCTTTTCTCATCATACATTCTGGTCTGCCTTCTAAATGGGCAAAATCATTGAACCGTTCTAGGGTAATGCGCCCTGTCTTTTCATCATATAAGAGTTCTGAAAATCCGCCTCGTTCCATACATTTTCCAAACATTAGTCTGTCTTTTTGGCTTCCCTGTAACAAACCTGCCAATAATACTCGAATTGTACCACCATGAGTGACAACCGCAACATTTTTACAATTGGACCTAACTATTTCATCCATTACCTTCATAGCACGTTCAAAAACTTCTTTCCCGCTTTCTCCACCTGGATATGCCCAGTCATCTTCTACATGATATCTGGATTCCATAAAATCTTTATATTTTACTTTTATCTCATCATCCGTCTGATAAGTCAGTTCACCAAAGTCTGTTTCTCTAAGTTCTTCCCGTATACAGACTTCTAATGGATTTTTCCATTGCTCCGTCATGATGGTTGCAGTCTCAACTGCCCTTGTTAAATCACTTGCATAAACACGATCTATATGATATGTTTCCATTCTTTTTCCTAATAACTTTGCCTGTTCTTTTCCTATCTCACATAAAGACGAATTGTCATTGCAAAGCTTGCTCTCTTGCTTCGCATGACGAATTAAATATATTCTCAAATTACGACCTCCTTTTCTTTATCATAACAAGCTTTTTTTTATTGCACAAGATCACTTTATTCTAAAATGTATTTTCACCTCATAAACTATAAAGATTACATATTCGAGGCAATTATGAAAAAGTATTATAAACTTTTCCTTCCTTTTCTGTGCGTCCTTGCGGTTACTATCGCTGGAGTGCAATTCGTACATAAAAATCAAACGAAAGCGGTCCCTTCTTCTACAACGGAACGGAGCTACATAAAATGGGTAGATTTTACCGTTACATCTAGTGCCATGACTGCCGCTTACAAATATGATGTAGAATCTTATCAAGCCGAAGTTCATCTTGATTGGATTGAACTGCTGGCATATTGTGCAGCACGTACTGGTGGTAATTTTAACAAAAGTTCTCTTGATACTATGAGTAAAGCGGCAAAACTGCTCACAAACAGAGAAGAAACCATAAACTCTCTCACAAAAGATTTAAAATATTATTCGTATTATAAAAAAGCCTATACTGCTGTTCTTGGTGGTCTTGTAGGAGAATATGAAATAGAGCAGGAAGCAGATGAGACTGGTACTAAGACCCAATGGGTAAAAAAATATGGCCTAAAAGGATATTCTCCAATCGCCTGCGGATACTATTACAACGACTTTGATGATTTTGGTGTTTCTAGATCTTATGGATATAAACGACGTCATCTAGGGCATGACATGATGGGCTGCACAGGAACGCCTATTATTGCTGTTGAATCTGGTTATGTAGAAGCACTGGGCTGGAATCAATATGGCGGATGGCGCATTGGAATTCGAAGTTTTGATAAACAAAGATACTATTATTATGCTCATCTGAGAAAAGACTATCCATTTACAAAATCATTAAAAATTGGAAGCATTGTATCTGCTGGTGATGTCATTGGCTATCTTGGAAGAACTGGATACAGTCATAATGAAAATGTCAATAACATAGAAACTCCACATCTGCATTTTGGCTTACAGCTTATATTTGACGAAAAACAAAAAGATGGTAACAATGAAATCTGGGTAGACTGCTATGAATTGATTCGATTTTTATATCAGAATCGATGTCAAACACAAAAAACAGAGGATGGAAATGCCTCAGAACGAATCTACCAAATAAAAGACCCTTCCGTTGAAGAATATAAGAAACGCTTAGAAAAACGTAAAAAAGGATTTATCTTCTCTCTATCCAAATAGAAATTAACTTTTTCGAATAACGTGCATAAAACAATTTTTTTCTCAGATACTAAGATTATAATTCATAAGTTTAAAGGAGGAAAAAAATGAGCTTACTAGACGATCATAATATTCCAATTGGGTTTGGAATGGCCTTAGCACAGGATTTGAATGCGATGAACCATTTTGCGAATATGGATAACGCAACAAAACAAACTGTGATTGAACACGCTCATCATATTCACTCCCGCGAGGAAATGCGTGAATTTGTAACTAACTTAGGTAATCATTCCTCATTTCGTTAAGGATCCTATATATAGTCTCCCTCCTAGCCGAGAATATTTCCGGTATTATAATGAAAGTCTTTCTTGCATCAATGCGAAAGTGATTATCTTTCGCATTGGCTGCACGAAAGTGATTTATTGAAGAGCTTTCTTTATATCGTCAGTAATCCCTCTCTGGTATGCAATCTCGTGTTCCATATTTCTAGAAACATCATTTGCAATATGAGCTGCATCCAAAATCTTATTAAAAATCTCACCTGCATTTACATTTACTTCACTTTGTTCACCTACAAGCTGTTTTAACTCATTCATTTCATGCACCATCTGATCAGTAAATTGCTGTACAGACTGAATGGTATCTTTAATTTCTGCAGAAGATTTTGCTGACTGTCCCGCTAACTCTCCTACTTCTTTGGCTACTACTGAAAAACCACGTCCATGTTCTCCTGCTCTTGCTGCTTCAATAGATGCATTGAGTGCAAGCATATTGGTCTTATTGGCAATTCCAGCAATCACCCCTGCAACTCCCTCAATTTTCTTCGTTAACTTCTCCATATTGGCCATATCTTCAGCTGTTCTTTTCATAACCTGATTCAATATATCAATCTTATCTGATAATTCTTTGATACAATCATTACCCTGTTTTACTAAGTTTAATGTAGTATCTGAAGAATTGATCGCATCAAATGCATTCTGTTCCACTTTTGACTGTGATTCATCTAAGTTATCCATAATTGTTTTTATATTCTGTTCATTCATACTTGTTCTTACCTCTTTTTCTTTTTAACTTATTTAATATAGTGAAGAATTTCCTTGATATTAGTAATACCAATTAGTTTCATTCCATTTGTCTTAATATTTTTACAATTTACTGCTGGCATAATGCAAGTTTCATACCCCATCTTCTCGGCTTCTAAAACTCGCTGCTCTGCCATACTTACCGCACGGACTTCTCCTGTTAACCCTACTTCCCCGAATACAATAGTAGAATCATCAATTACAAGATTACGATAGCTTGATAGAATTGCAACAATAATGGCAAGATCCAGTGCTGGCTCTGTCACTTTCATTCCACCAGCTACATTCACATAGGCATCACATTCAGCCATAGAAATGCCTAAACGTTTTTCCATTACTGCCATTAACAGATTCACTCGATTATAATCAGTCCCTGCTGATGTTCTTCTTGGCATATTAAAATTCGTCCTACAGATTAATGCTTGCGTTTCTATTAGAATCGGCCTGGTTCCTTCCATAGAACAACATACTACAGAGCCTGATTCCCCCTTTGGCTTTCCCTGTAACATGTATTCCGACGGATTCTTCACTTCCACTAATCCGCTCTGTCTCATTTCAAATACACCAATCTCATTGGTTGAACCAAAACGGTTCTTAACTCCTCGTAAAATTCGATAGGATGCTCCAGAATCTCCTTCAAAATATAATACGGTATCTACCATATGTTCTAAGACTCTAGGCCCTGCAACCACGCCTTCTTTTGTAACATGGCCTACAATAAAAATCGAAATTCCATGTGTCTTTGCTAATTTTAGAAATATACCTGTTGACTCTCTTACTTGACTTACACTCCCAGGAGCTGCACTTACTTCCTCGTTAAACATCGTCTGAATAGAGTCAATTATTAATACTGTAGGTTTTATTTTTTGGATTACTTCTTCGATAACTGCTAAATTCGTCTCGCTATATAATAATAGCTCTCCTTTGAATTCTCCGATACGCTCAGCGCGCATTTTTATTTGATGTAAAGATTCTTCACCAGAAATGTATAATACCTTAACTGCTTGATCTGTTAACAGTTTACAGATTTGTAGTAACAATGTTGATTTTCCTATACCAGGATCCCCACCTACCAGTACAAGTGAACCAACCACAATACCTCCACCTAAAACACGGTCAAACTCCTCCATTCCAGTCTTCATTCTGGAATTTTCTGAAAAT
Organism: uncultured Lachnoclostridium sp.; assembly: GCA_937903005.1. Taxonomy (GTDB): domain Bacteria; phylum Bacillota; class Clostridia; order Lachnospirales; family Lachnospiraceae; genus Clostridium_AI. Next base: position 36,442 of record CALFNR010000058.1, read on the forward strand.
GATACCTTCGACAGTTCCAGAGGCTCATTGTTCGTAAATGGACTCGTTATTCCACTCCCTCTGGTCACTTTCTTTGCCGCTTTCGGTTCTTCTACAAATGTGTCCCACTGATTACATGCTGGGCATTTGCCTAGCCACTTATTAGATTCAAAGCCACATTCCTTGCAGAAAAATGCCATTTTGCTTTTTGCCATATTACTCTCGTCCTTATTCATGAAGAGGCTATTGCTTGTCCAAACACCGGAATGATCTGCGATGAATAAAAGCAACAGCCTCTTCTATTATTTATAATTGAACTACTTTAACTTTTACACTTTCTGGTTCTTCAAGCTCTACGCTTAAAACTAATTTACCACCAAGATTTGTTTTCATAGTTCCCATATTAACATCATTCATAATAACTGTATATTCTTTTTCAGGTTCTAACTCTAATGTAATCTGTGCATCCTCGTTGCCTTCTACTGTAAACTCTATACCATTCTCAGAAAGAGAAAGGCCTTCCACTGCAGTTCCTGGAACAGACTCATATACAAATAATCCGTTTCTTTCAAGCTTTGTAATTTCTTTAAAAGTCTTCACCTTATAAAGATCCCCATTATGCTCAAAATCTGATACTTTAGACTTGTGTGCCAACATGTAGTTTCCGAAGCTTAAAGTTCCCCTCGCATCCTCACGAATTAATTCTTCTATAATAGCCATACTTAGTCCTCCTAATGTTCCCAAATTTACATTTTATCTAGTCACATTATATTATATTTTTATTCAAAATACTAGTAATATTTACATTCATGACTACTTTATTGTAAACTTGATTTCCTTCTCCTTTAATCTCATAGTTACAGTATTTCCATTCTTAACCTTACCTTCCAATACCGCTTCTGCCAGTTTGTCCTCTACGTGATTCTGTATTGCCCTACGAAGTGGTCTTGCACCGTAAGTTGCATCGTAATTTGTCTCTGCAAGAAATTCTAATACAGCATTGCTTGCTTTGATTGTAAGATTCATCTGCTCTTTCGTACGCTTATTCATATTCTCAATCATGATAGCAACTATTTTCTTAACATCCTCTTTTGTCAACGCATGGAACACGATAATTTCATCAATACGATTGATGAATTCCGGTTTAAATAGATGTTTTACCTCGTCCATAACACCTTCTTTCATCTTTTTATAATCCTGTTCTTTATCTTCAAGTGAAGCAAATCCAAGTGTTTTTGGTGATACAATTCTCTGTGCGCCTGCATTAGATGTCATAATAATGATTGTATTCTTGAAGTTCACTTTACGTCCTTGTGCATCTGTGATGTGTCCATCTTCTAATACTTGTAATAATATATTGAAAATGTCTGGATGGGCCTTTTCTATTTCATCAAATAAGATGACGGAATAAGGATTACGACGTACCTTTTCGCTTAATTGTCCGCCCTCATCATATCCAACATATCCTGGAGGGGAACCAATTAATTTAGAGACGCTATGTTTTTCCATGTATTCAGACATGTCAACTCGAATCATAGCACTTTCACTGCCAAACATAGCTTCTGCTAACGCCTTGGATAACTCTGTCTTTCCTACTCCTGTAGGTCCTAAGAATAGGAACGAACCGATTGGTCTATTCGGATCTTTCAGTCCAACACGGCCTCTCCTGATAGCCTTTGCTATGGCTTTTACGGCTTCGTCTTGCCCAACTACACGTTCATGTAAAATATTTTCAAGGTTTTTCAAGCGTTCCGTTTCCTCTTCTTCCAACTTACGAACTGGTATTTTAGTCCAGGACGAAATAATATCTGCAATTTCTGCTTCTCCAACAACCAGCTGTTTTTCTTTCTTTTCTTTTTCCTGTTCAGCTTTCAGACGTTCAATTTCTTTATTGTTAGCAAGCTGTTTCTTCTTTATCTCTCCAGCTTTCTCATAGGCTTCGCTACGAATTGCTTCTTCTTTCTCATCGTCAAGACGACTGTTTTCTTCTTCCAGTTTACGGATTTTTGGAGAATCTACATACGTACTCAAACGTACTTTTGAAGATGCTTCATCAATTAAATCAATAGCTTTATCAGGAAGAAAACGGTCATTAATATAACGCATAGATAATTTCACTGCTGCTACAAGTGCTTCGTCTGTTATCGTAACCTGATGATGTGCTTCATAACTTTCACGAAGTCCCTTTAGAATCAAAACAGATTCCTGTTCTGTTGGTTCATCTACAACTACTGGCTGGAATCTACGTTCAAGTGCTGGATCTTTTTCGATGTACTTTCTATATTCTTCAATTGTAGTAGCACCTACAATCTGAAGCTCTCCTCTTGCTAAGGAAGGTTTTAAAATATTGGATGCATCAATAGCTCCTTCTGCTCCACCTGCTCCAATAATTGTGTGAATTTCATCTATAAATAGCAATACATTGCCATCATTCATTACTTCACTAATGACACGCTTAATTCTTTCTTCGAATTCCCCACGATATTTTGAACCAGCAACCATACCTGATAAATCTAACGTAAGTACTCTCTTATCACGAATTGTATCCGGTACATTTCCCTCCACAATTTTTCTTGCTAATCCTTCTGCAATTGCTGTTTTACCTACACCAGGTTCACCAATTAGACATGGGTTATTCTTTGTTCTTCTACTTAAAATCTGGATGACTCTTTGAATTTCCTCTTCTCTTCCAATGACAGGATCCAAACGCCCTTCTCTTGCATATTCTGTTAGATTTCTGCTGTATTGGTCAAGTGTAGGAGTAGAAGTTCTTTCTTTCCCCTTGCCTTTGCTCGATGTAAATTCATTTTTTGCATTCGCCGTTTCTTGCCCCACAGCTGTTAATATGTCAACAAATATTTTTTGTATTTTAATCCCTAATGTATTTAGAAGACGAACTGCTATACATTCATTCTCTTTTAATAATGCTAGAAGTAAATGTTCCGTACCTACTTGATTGCTTTTTAAACGGACCGCTTCTTTTTGACTCTGTGCAATTATTTTCTTTAACTTTGGTGTCATATTTTCGCGTTCCACTACTTCTACGGTAGATGCTGGCGTAATAAATTCCTCGATCAGCTTAATTAGTCTGGTCTCTTCCACACCGTTTTCAGCTAATACTTTGGAAGCTACGCCTGGCGCTTTCACTAAACCGATAAGCAGATGCTCCGTTCCGATATAGTTATGCGAAAGTTCGTTAGCTATCTCTGATGCATATTGTAATACTTTATTCGCATTCTCTGTAAACTTTTCAAACATGAATAACCTCCTAGTTTCCTATTATTTTAGTCGTTTTGAAGCTCGGGAAGATTTTTATTAATATATTCTGCTCTTAGCCGCTCCCTTGTCATGGACCCAACGTTCTTCCCTATTCTTGCCTGAAGTACGTTGGATTGTACATTCATAATCATTTGATACAGATTTCCATCATCTTTCAACTTAATAATTCCAGTATCGACACCAAGCATAATTCTGGACAATAACGTAATAGCATCTTTTTCATCCATTTGTTTGGTGTATTTTAGCACACCATATGCACGATATACCTGATCTTCAACCATATTATAATTACGAGCTAATACATACTCTCTCCTGACTCGTTCCTGCTTTATTATCTGCGTAACAAGTGTATTGAGGTTCTCTAGTATCTCCTGTTCGGAACATCCTAGTGTTCTTTGGTTCGAAACCATAAACGTATCTCCATAATTCTGGTCTTCCCCACCATAGATTCCTCTAAGCGTTACTCCATATTTTGCAACCTCACTTACAAGAGTATTTATTTTTCCTGCTGCACTTAAGGCCGGAAGAAACAGCATATAGGAAACTCTAAGACCAGTACCTAGATTAGTAGGACTGGACGTTAAGTATCCATATTTCTCATCAAATGCTATTTCAAAGGAATCACTTAACTTATCATCTATCTGATTGGCTTTCTGAAAGGTTTCTACGATATTCATTCCTGCTGCAATTGTTTGTATTCGTAAATGATCTTCTTCATTTATCATAATCTCAGCAGATTCATCTTCTCTCATCAAAAGCGCGGAATACTGCATCTTTTTGACCATTGCCGGACTTAAAATTTGTCTTTCTGCCAAAGCAATACGATTCGTCTCATTCATTTCATGTACTTTACATGACAACGTGTCGCCTTCTAGGATATTGCTTCCTGTACAAACACCAGTCACTTCATCGACAAGTTCTTTTGCCTCTGAATCTTTTAACTTAGTACTAAATGGATACTTTTTTATATTTCGTGCTAACCGCACCTTTGTAGATACAACAACATCGCTGCTATTGCCTCTTTCCTCATACCATTTAGGCATTATTTATCTCCTCCTGCTGGGCAGAACTATTATCTTTTTTTTCTTTACTGCGCAAGTCACGAATGATATCACGAAGTCGCGCTGCCTCTTCAAATTCTTCCTTTTCTATTGCGTATTGCAATTTAAAAGTCAGTTTATCAATTTCTGAAATATTATCAATTGCCTTATCTGCTGAAGTAACAAAGCCCTTTGGCATTTTTCCGTGATGTGTATCACTCCCCTGAATTTGCTTGAGACTCTTATCAAAGATTTTGCCAAATGTCCCATAACATTTTTGACACCCAAATTTACCTGTCTTTAGAAACTCACTATAACTCATGCCACACCCTTCACATCTAGGCATTCCATCAATTTTTTCCTCTTCATTATAACTTTTTGCAAGGAGTCCGGACAATAAACTTCCTGCTGGTATATCCTTTTTTGAAGCTTCCCCATTCATTTGAAATGATGCATATTCTGCCGCACATTGCTCACACAAGTACTGTTCTTTTTTAACCCCATCAATAATCTCAGTACAATATATCTTAGCTTCTCGTTTGTGACATTTATCACATAACATGGCAGAACCCCCTTTCTGCTAGAATTCCTGTTTGTTAGTCATTTATTCCTTACCAATAAAGTCGTCATAAATCTGATCTACTAAATTGTGGACTTCCTCTCTTGTAATATCTTTACATATTCCTTTTGCCAATATAACACGCATTGCATCTAACATTTCTGAAATGGCTGCGTATTTATCAGCATCAATACAAATTACTGCACCCTTTCGTCGATCCAGTTTTAAATATCCTTCCTGTCTCAGAATGCTATAAGCCTTATTGACCGTATGCATATTGATTCCAATATCATTTGCCAATTCACGAACAGACGGAAGATTATCTCCTTCTTGAATAGTTGATGTTGCAATTCCAATTATAATCTGATTACGAAGCTGGATATAGATAGCTTCTTCACTATTAAAGTCAATTTCTACAAACATCGTTACACCTCCGTTTACGTTCCAATTGTTATATAGATAGTATAACAATCCTGCTTACATGTCAATAAATTCTACTTAATCTTTCTCATTTTTATTTTTCATGATTACAACTGCCAAAGCAATTGTTAGAATAATGATTATAACAGCCATGATCCCTGTAATAATTACTGCTGGTTCCATGCTCTGTGCCTTATCTTCTTTTTCGAAACCAGCTTCCTTTTCTGGACTGGTAGGCATGCTGTTCTGCTCGAATCTCTGCAATGTTTTCTCAATTCGATCATATTGGTAAAAGCGTGCTTCACCCTTTTCATTGGCTAGATACAACAATACAAATTCCTTTTCTAAACTTTCACTTTGTGTATAAACGTCCAGTTTTTCTCCATCAATTGTAATACTGGATTTCTCATAACCATCTGGAACCTGATTCTCATCATCTAATTTTGCTATCTTGTAACTATGATGTTCCGTAAGAACTACATTATTATCTTTATCTGTAGAAAGGAAAACGCCTTCTTTTTCTTTTTCCTCTTCCTGAGCCTTATCCGAACTCGCTCCTTCTTCAAGACGGGTTACTTCAATTTGGATATCCTTTTTTGCTCCTGAAGGTGCTGTTACAATTACATGCACATAGTTTTTGCCCACTTTCAGGTTTTCATTTCCTTCAACCGCAACAACTGCATCCTCTTTTTTAGGAACCGCTGAGATAAAAAGCATGTCATTTTCGTAAGGAATTTCAACTTTATAAGCTGTAATATCGTTATCATAAGCCTGATTTAATTCTCCTGGACTTACTAATAACTTAGATAATTGATTATTACTGCTTAATTTCTTTGAACTGGCAACAGATACTTTTAGTTTGTTGCTGGATACAGACAATTCATCTCCATTTTCATTATACACAGCCGGAGCATCACTTGTGTCAAATACACATTCTCCTGTTTTCTTTGCCTTAAATTCAATAGAGTATTTTTTGGTAGTTTCCACATCTGCTGAATCCACATCGTAGATTCTTAACAATCCATCTCCACCATTAACAAAGCTTCCACCCGTGACAAATTCCGCAATGTCAGAATCATAAGACACATACCCTTCAAATCCACCTATTTTCTCATTGGAATCTAAAATAATTACAACTGAAAAGGTATCACCCACTGTTACTGAACGCTTTTCTGTTGAAAAGGTTAACGTTGCACTGGTTGCCTTAAGCACAAGAGGCTGTTGGAAACCTAGCCCGATAAACAGTGCACAAACTAATCCTGCTACTAAATATTGTATCCGTTTTCTCATCTGTTTTAACATAATTTTATCCTTTCTGCCGCAATATGCTATGCCTTTATTACATAAATTATGTAAGTTCTAACATCTCCATTTTGCGCTGTGACTTTAATCTTAAATGTATTCGTTCCATCTTCTAATTCCTTTGTTCCTGTTCCTGTTACACTGGCGAAAGAACTAACACTTGATGCATTAATTTTAACACTTGTTGTTTCACTGTCAACCATAACAGTATAGGACGTATTCTTATCGTTCGTTATTTTAAAAGTTGGAGTCATGGTACACACAGATGAACCCGTAACAGTTAACGATTTAAGCCAGTTATTTGGATTTAAAGCTGTACTTGGAACAGTTGCCGGTTTTGCTGGCATATTGTCATACACTGGAATATAGAATACAACAGGTATATCGGTAAAATTCTGATATGCTGTATATGTTTTCTGTGCTTCTGCTTTTGCAGCCTCTACATTTGCCATGTATTGATGGCTAAATGTACTGTAGGAAGATAGATTAAATTTTTGCAGATACACAGTATTCTGACCTCGGCTTATATAGTTATTACCAATATATTTTGCACCGCCTACGATTGCGTTATACTGACTATTCCATGGTATCAAATATGCTATTTTATTCGCTGCTGATAAGCTGCCTCCTGACTTTGCAAATTTAAGACCATTTATAATAGCTCCGTTTGGTGCCGTACTGTGAGTCGCACCAATGTTGTAGAAATTGTAATAACCTGTATATCCAGAAAATGTTCCAGTAGCGGACGAGCTCAATCCTTTGGAGGTTACAACTTCCTGTTTTACTCTAGTGGCAAGATGAAATGGATTTACTTTTGAATAATCTGCTGCATCTATAAAAGTTTCTCCATAAGTTTTCTCTATCTCATCTCCATCGTCCGCCTCATAAACGTATGACTGTTTATGTAGCACTGTGTTCTTTAAAATGCTTTCTACGCCGGATTCTGTCTGATATTCTGGTTCATATCCAAGATACTCAAACTGGAAAATACCATCTGTAGTTAAAAAATTTCTTGGGTCCATATAGTATTCTATGGCCTGCTTAGAAGCTGTCACCCATGTTGAACCGTCAAATGGAATATAGGAGTCTGTTGACCAGTTATAAGCTCCTTTCTCAAAGGATTTCCAACCTGATGCTTTCGATTTCGTAATCAGATTCTTGCCTACCACACTTTCTTTGGAGATGGCAGTATCCCAGCTATATCCCACTTTATATGTTTTAAACTGCCAAAGGGGATATTTATGATGCAGGTTTCTTAATCCACTTCTATAATCTTCTGGAAATCCCTGTTTTTTCAATTCTTCTTCAAACTGCTTATCTGTTAACGGTGTTTGAGATGCCGCAGGCATTGATGTCTCTACTGGCTCCTTGCTTGGTTTCTGGCTTGGAACAACAGAAGGGCTTGGAACTGGTGTCCCGCCGACCTTAATATAACTTCCACTGACATATCCAATTAATGTCTTCCCTTGATAATTGAAGGAAACCTTATACCAGGTAACGTTATTCACAGGTTCACAATCCAGTATCAAAACTCCCGTTCCTTTTACAATTTGAACCTTAGAAGAATTCCACATTAGATTGCCGTAACTTGTACCTGCACCTGTACGAACATTTAATGCATGAGCGGTTACAACTCCCGTCTTGCCAATCACTGTATTCTCTTTAGATGAAGTTGACGATGGCATTATTGTTGGGGTTGGTGTCTTGGTAACCGCTGGCTTCTTTGTAGCAGTTGGTTTTTCCGTTACATCTGGTGCTTTGGATGGCACTGATGGTTTTGGTGTTGTTTTCACTTCTGTTGCTGCAAAAGTAATACAGTTTGCCGGTATATAACCCTTATATGTTTTTTTATTATAAGAAAAGGCTACATAAAACCACTTTTTATTATTGCATTTGGTTTCTTTTTTTATCTGAATCGTTTTGTCCTTTGCAAGTGTTACAATGTTACCATTTACTTTTAAATATGTATTTTGTCCTGCCTTTGTACGGACTTTCTGTGCTGTAGAACTGATTACTTTCGCCTTAACTGATGTTTCTAGGGTGAGTTGTATGTAATCACTTAGCATATAGCCAGTTAATGATTTTCTATCAAGCTTGAATGAAATACGATACCATTTTTCTCCATCCATAAATGCTTGTCCTTTTATTGTTACTGCGTAATTCTTTCCAAGTTTTACTTCCTTCTGATTGTATATGACCAATTCACCTTTACGACTTGCTTTTTTTCGGACATATACGTTATTGCCTGTTACCTTTGCTGGTATTGATATTTTTGAAGCAGCAGAAACTGCTATGTTACTGATTCCCTGCCAAGTGCAGGTTATCATTATAATTAGAAGCAAAATACTTATAATCCATTTTCTTTTATCTGTTAAGTGCAACATACCGCTTCCTCCCTATTCCTAATTTTTACTTAGATACAAGAAATTTTATTGCAGACATGTGGCAAGTTTATGGCAACGAATTTGTAGACTTTATCCAAATAATGCTCTTTCCCCCTTCCTCCTTCTCATTGGCTTCTTTTGTCAAAACAGATTCTTTCTAGAAATACTGGTAATAGAAATCACTATTCAATTTGAAAATTTATGATATGATTATGACATTGTTACTCTGCATTTTACTTTAGAGTGATTACCAGAAAAGGAGTGGGTAGTATGAATTTCAAAAAGAATAGGGGTTGGGTATACGGCCTAATCATCACTGTTATTTTAATAGCAGGGCTTGTTACGTATTTTTACTCTCATCCCGGATCCATGAGCTTGGAATTAATCGGGAAGATTGTCTTATATATTATCGTTGCTGGTTTTATTGTATTTTTAGTTCGCAATATTATGCAGACAAACGCCAATGGTTCCAAATACAAAATCATAAAATCAACCAATGTCACATTTGACCAGATCGCAGGAATGAACGAAGTAAAACGAGAAGTTCAAATATACATTGACATTATGAAAAATCGTTGTGAATATCTGCAATCTGGAATTCGAATGCCAAAAGGTATCATTTTTGAAGGGAGCCCTGGTAACGGAAAAACCTTACTTGCCAAAGCAATTGCTACAGAAATGAATGTTTCCTTTATACAGGCTAATGCTTGTGATATAGGGGGAATTATTGTAGGGAAGGGCTCACAAGACTTAAGAAAACTGTTTAAAGAAGCTCGTAAAATTGCACCTTGTATTGTATTCCTTGATGAAATTGATGCGATTGGTGGAAAACGTATGGACAACGGCAATGCTACTAATACAGACAGCAACCGTATCGTTACTTCCCTGCTAACCGAATTAGATGGTTTTGATGGAAATGAAGGAATTTTTGTAATTGCTGCAACGAACCGAATCGCCTCTCTAGATGACGCTTTAGTACGTCCAGGTCGTTTTGATCGTAAGATTACCATTAAGAATCCTGATTATCAGACCAGGTATGAACTAATCAAGATGTATGTAAAGGACAAAAAGCTGTCCTCTGATGTGAATCTCAATGAGTTGACTTGGAAATTTGCTGGCATGTGTTGTGCAGATATTGAAAACTGTGTAAACTCCGCTGCGATCCATGCTCTTTTAAACAGACGCACTATAATAGAAGCAAAAGATTTTGAACAGACAATTGTACAACAGAAAATCAAAGGGTATCTTCTAGAAAACGAAGAAGAAATCTATCAAAGAGAACTAACTGCTTATCATGAAGCTGGACATGCGCTGGTAACCCGTCTGCTTACAGATGATGTGATTGATGTGATCTCCATTGTTCCAACCACATCTCATGTAAAAGGATTTACCATGTCCTATAGTAAAAATGACCGTAGTCTTCTAGCCTTACAGGAAATCAGAAACCGTATTTGTATCTTACTGGCAGGGCGTGCTGCTGAATATCTGTATCTTGGTGAAAAGGAAGAAAAGATTACAACTGGCTGTGC